>JBGPNZ010000075.1:0-9068 GCA_041487795.1 Nitrospiraceae bacterium | reverse complement strand
GGGAATCCGACGACATGATACTGATCGCGCCCATGTCGTGCAGGATGTCCTCCGCCGCGATCGTCTCACGCCGGATGCGCGACTCGGCAAAGGCGAGATCCTCGGGGACGCGCGGGTTCAGATGATGGCAGACCATGAGCATATCCAGATGCTCGTCCATCGTGTTCACAGTAAAGGGCATGGTGGGATTGGTCGAGGACGGCAGCACGTTCGGCTCACCGCAGACCTTGATGATGTCCGGGGCGTGGCCGCCGCCGGCGCCTTCCGTATGGAACGAATGAATCGTCCGCCCGGCAAAGGCCTTGATGGTGTCCTCGACGAAACCGGCTTCGTTGATCGTATCCGTATGAATCGCCACCTGCACGTCGTATTGCTCTGCCACATCGAGGCAGGTCGAAATCGCCGCCGGCGTCGTCCCCCAGTCTTCGTGCAACTTCAGCCCAATCGCGCCCGCTTCGACTTGTTCCTTGAGTCCATCGGGTAAGGATGAATTGCCCTTGCCGAGAAATCCGAGATTAATCGGAAAGCCGTCCGCCGCTTCCAACATCCGGTGAATGTTCCAGGCGCCGGGCGTGCAGGTTGTGGCATTCGTCCCGGTCGCCGGGCCGGTGCCGCCGCCGATGAGCGTGGTGAGTCCCGCCGACAACCCTTCGTGGATGATCTGCGGGCAAATAAAATGGATATGCGTATCAATGCCGCCAGCCGTCACAATCCTGCCTTCCGCCGAGATCACCTCGGTGCCGGCGCCGATCTCCATCCCCTTCGTCACGCCCGGCATCAGATCGGGATTGCCCGCCTTGCCGATTCCAACGATGCGCCCATCGCGAATCCCGATGTCCGCCTTCACGATGCCCCAGTAGTCCAGAATGACTGCGTTCGTGATCACGACATCGAGCGAGCCGCTCTTCCGCGTGGCGGTGGGCGACTGACCCATTCCATCGCGGATGACTTTCCCGCCGCCGAATTTCGCTTCTTCGCCGGGAGTGGTCAGATCCCGTTCGATCTCGATAAGTAATTCCGTATCAGCCAGCCGAATGCGATCACCGACGGTGGGACCATATAAGTCCGCATATTGGCGTCGTGGAATTCTCATCGCGGCGATCCTTTCTGCATGAAGCCGAGCTCGACGGCTTTGGCAAGGGCACGCGAGCGGACTTGCGGATCATCGAGTTTTCCACCGGTCAGGCCGTTAATGCCGTGGACGATCCGATTGCCGCCGAACGCGACCAGGACCACGCGCTTCTCCTCACCCGGCTCGAACCGAACGGCCGTTCCGGCCGGCACCTGGAGCCGGAAACCGAAGGCTTTCTCACGATCAAAACGCAATGCTCGGTTCGCCTCAAAAAAATGACAGTGCGACCCGACCTGAATGGGCCGGTCACCAGTGTTGGCGACCGTCACTTCAACCGTCTCCCGTCCTTCGAGCGCTACGACATCGCCCTGGCCCAGCAAGACCTCGCCAGGGATCACATCAGCTGGCTGAAGGGATCGGCCGGAACGGCCCTTATTCAAAGATTTTCCCTTGGGCTTCACCTGAGAGCGCTTCGCTTTTTTCTTCATGATAGCCTCACGATGGAATCAGAATAAGCATGATCTTCTGTGCAATAGCTCATGTATCGCTTTAGCGGATCGGCTGATGGACTGTGACGAGCTTCGTGCCGTCAGGAAAGGTGCCTTCAACTTGCAGCTCGGTGAGCATTTCAGGCACGCCGGACTGGACATCTGTACGACCTAGAAGCATCGCACCGTAACTCATGAGGTCGGCTACCGACCGTCCATCACGAATGCCTTCCAGAATCTCGGCGGTCAGGTAGGCAACGGCTTCCGGATAGTTGAGCTTCAGGCCCCGCGCCTTGCGATCCTTCGCCAACTGCGCCGCGACGTAGATGAGAAGTTTTTCCTGTTCCCGTGGCGTGAGATGCATGCCCTTAATCCTTTCGCTCAGTCAGCGTAGCGACCTACAATATCTGGTCGGGAGAACCGTTCGTGCGACCTTCTCACTCGCCCGCCTCGGGCGCGCAGGACGGTTCTCCCGACCACACCTTATACATCCACCCCTCCCTCATCGGGGCGAAATGGTTCATCTCGAACGGGGGTTGGATCGTCCTCAAACTGCGCGCGTTGAGCGACCACTTTCCGAAGTGGGGGCTCTGCGAGCAAAGAGGGCGATCCAACCCCCACGCACCCTACACACCCAAATGCTGCTTCACTTGTTCTTCGCTCAACTCCGACGTGCGCCCCGATGCCACCACCGCTCCTTTTGCCATAATCACATAGGCGTCAGCAAGACGCGCAGCGAACTGCAGGCCCTGCTCGACCAGCAGGATCGTAAAGAGCCGCCTGGCCTTGAATCCGACGATCACCTCTTCGATCAGATCCACGATGTTGGGCTGAATGCCCTCGGTCGGTTCGTCGAGCAACAATATTTTCGGCTTGGAGATCAAGGCCCGGGCAATGGCCACCTGCTGTTGTTCACCGCCGCTCAGCACCCCGCCCGACCGCTCGAGTAACTGGGTCAGCTTGGGAAAGAGCGCAAACACTTCTTCGAATGCATCCTTCTCAGTCACACCGTTCGACGCCGCCGGTCTTGCCCAGAATCCAAGGCGCAGATTCTCCCGTACCGTCAGATGCGGGAGAATTTCCCGTCCCTGGGGGACATACCCCAGCCCGCGCTTGACCCGCCGATCCGTCGCGTCACCCGTCACATCCCGTCCATCCAAATACACGCGGCCCGAGCGCGGCGCGAGCAGGCCCGTGATTGCTTTCAACGTGGTGGTCTTCCCCACACCATTGCGGCCCATCAGGCACAGCACCTGCCCCACCTCGGCTTCGAACGAGACGTTCCGCAGAATGTGGCTTTCGCCGTAATAGACGTTGATGTTATCCAGCTGCAGCATGCGCGTTCTTTTGTTTGTGGTGCCCCAAATAGATTTCCTGCACTTTCGGATCGGCCTGCACCTTGTCCACCGGCCCTTCGCAAATCACCGCCCCTTCGTGCAACACCGTGACCGTCCTCGCAATCTGCCGTACGAACGCCATGTCGTGCTCGATCACGATGATCGCGCGCTTCTCCGCCAGCGACTGGAGCAACAGGCCCGTCTGCTCCGTCTCCTTGTCCGTCATGCCGGCCACCGGTTCGTCCACCATGATCAGCTGCGGATCCTGAAGAATGACCATGCCGATTTCGAGCCACTGCTTCTGGCCGTGCGAGAGCGATCCGGCCCGCTGGTGCGCGCAGTCGCCCAGCCCGATGGTTTCGAGCGTCTGTCCGATCCGGTCACGCTCCGCCGGCAAAGTCTTCCCCATCAGGGTGGCCACGACTCCCTTGCTCGCCCGCTTCAGGGACAGATCGAGATTTTCCCACACCGTCAGATTGCCGTAGATGGAAGGCGCCTGGAATTTTCGTCCGATGCCGAGCTGGACAATTTCGTCCTCCCGCAACGGCAGGAGGTCCACATCCTTGCCGAAAATCACCCGGCCCTCGGCCGGCTTCGTCTTGCCGCAAATGACATCCAGCAAGGTGGTCTTGCCGGCGCCGTTCGGACCGATCACCACGCGCAGCTCGTTGTAGTTAACGATGAAGTTCAGGCCGTTGAGCGCCTTGAACCCGTCATAGTCCACCGTCACGCCTTCGAGATAGATGATGGAGCCGCGTTCAGCCACAAGCACTCCGTGATGAGCTTACGTTCACCCGTTTGATTCAGACGACGCCGGTGACTTGCGAACCCACAGCCCGCTGGCCATCCATTTTTCACGCACGCGCGTGAAGAGTCCGACCAGTCCATCCGGAAACAGCAGGACGACGGCGATGAACAGCCCGCCGAGAAAAAACGGCCACAATTCCGGGAAATAATTAGTCAGCACGCTCCGCGCCCAGTTGACTCCCACGGCCCCCAGCGCGGCGCCGATCAACGTCCCGCGCCCCCCGACCGCCACCCAGATCACCATTTCGAGCGACGGCAGCACGCCGATCTGTGCCGGCGTGATGATGCCGACCTGCGGGACGTAGAGCGCCCCGGCCAGCCCGGCCAGCGCGGCGGAAATGACAAATACAAACAATTTATAGTTCGCCGGCGAATAGCCGGAGAACAGCACGCGCTGTTCGCTGTCCCGGATCGCAACCAATACCCGGCCCGCCCGCGAACGGATGATCCATCGGCACACCACATACGCCGCGCCCAGGATAAGAACGGTGAGAATATAGAGCGCCCGCTGCGTGCCCGGCTCGCTCAGCCTGAATCCCAGAATCTGCTTGAAGTCGGTCAGGCCGTTGGTGCCACCCAGGTTGGTTTCGTTTCGATTGAAGACGAGCCAGGCGCAGAGCGCCAGGGCCTGCGTGATGATGGCAAAATACACGCCCTTGATCCGGCTGCGAAAGGCCAGAAACCCGAAAATGAACGCGAACAGCGTCGGCACCAGCACGGCTCCCGCAAGCGCGACGCCGAAGCTGTAAAACGGTTTCCAGAAGAGCGGCAGTTCCTTCACCTGATTCCACACCATGAAATCCGGCAAGGCGCTGCCGTAGACGCTTTCCGTGCCGATGGTCAGCATCAGATGCATGCCGATCGCATAGGCGCCGAACCCGAAGAAGACGCCATGCCCAAGGCTTAGAATGCCGGTGTAGCCCCAGATCAGGTCCAACCCAAGCGCCAGAATCGCAAAGCAGAGAAATTTCCCGAACCGGTTGAGCGCAAAGTCTGAGACATGAAGCCATGATTCCGGATTCGGCAGCACGTTCAGCACGGGAAGCCCGACCAGCAGCACGAAGCCAGTTAGCCAGAAGATCAATCCTTCCATCCGCTGCGTGCCCTGATTGATGTTTTTCTGTTCCTCCAAGATGTCCCTCTTTGAGGCTGCTCAAAAGGCCTCTTTCACACCCACCCACCCCAGACGCGCCAAGACGCGTCCCCTCCCGAAGCGAGGCCGCAGGGAGCGAGGCGACTGAGGCGTACTGTCTTTAGGTACGTCGAAGAAGCGGAGCGACCGAGAACAAAGTTGGGGGCCATTTTCAGCAGCCTATCACGCATCCGCATGACGTCCTTTGATCGTGAACAGCCCTGACGGGCGGCGCTGGAGGAAGAGAATCACGAGCACGAGAATCAGCACCTTGCCGTAGACCGCGCCGAAGCTTGGCTCCAAGAATTTATTCAACCCTCCGATGCCCAGCGACGCGACGATCGTTCCCATCAGCTTGCCGACGCCGCCGGTGACGACCACCATGAACGAATCCACGATATAGTTCTGCCCCAACCCCGGCTCGACGTTCCCGATGAGCGTCAACGCACATCCGGCCAGCCCCGCCAGACCGGACCCGAACGCGAAGGTATAGGCATCGACTTTCCTGGTCGGGATGCCGAGACACGAACTCATGTCGCGATTCTGCATGACGGCGCGGACCCGTAATCCCACGCCGGTTCTAAAAAGCAGGAAGTAAATGCCCGCCACGCAGAGAATCGAGAGCACGATGATGAAGAGCCGGTTGTACGGCAGGTAGACCCCGACCATGACCTGCGCGCCTCCGCTCAACCAGCTCGGCGCGACCACCGACGTCAGATCGCCGAAGTACACGCGAGCGGCCTGAATCAACACCAGGCTCACCCCCCAGGTTGCCAGCATGGTCTCGAGCGGCCGGCCGTAGAGAAACCGGATGACCGTTGCCTCCAGGATCAGTCCGCAGAGCGCCACGATGCAAAACGCGATCGGCATGGCCGCAAGAAAATAATAGTCGAACAGGCCTGCAGGAAGATACGCCTTGAAACATTCCTGCGTAACGAACGTGGCGTAGGCGCCGATCATCATCAACTCGCCGTGGGCCATATTGATGACGCCCATGAGGCCGAAAACGATCGCCAGGCCCAGCGACATGATCAATAGGATGGAACTCAGGCTGATTCCGCGGAAGATGGTCTCGAACGCGTTGGCCCATGAGGCCCAGATGTCGATCCGTTCGATGGCGGCTCGCGCGGCGTTCGCCAGAGCTTTCTGCTGATCCGTGGCGTCCGTTCCACCGGCCTGCTGGAGCAACTCCTTGAGGGCCGGCACAGCATTCTGGCTGCGCAGCTCACCGAGTTTGGCCGCTGCGTTGATCTTCTCGTCCGGATTGTCGGAGGCCAGCCTGATCAGCGCGAGTGATTCCTCGATGGTATACCGCACCCAACGGTTCGGCTCGCCGGACAGCGCAGCTTCCAGCCAGGGCATGACGACGGGCTTTCCGGAACTCCCCAGGTCGGCCGCCGCGGATCGGCGCCGATCCGCGTCAGGACTGGCAAGGTTGGTGCGGTTCTTGAGCAGATCAATGAGCGGTTTGATCGCCAGCCGCACGGACCGGTCGGCGCCGTCCCTGATCTCTTCGAGCTTCGGCAGGAGGCTGGAATCGCCCCGCTCGATCAATACGTTTACCGCCGCATCCTGCCTGGCCTGATCGCCACTCGACAAATCGGCCAGCGCTCTGTCGATCAAAGACAACGGAGGGGCCGCCGTTGATGCCCGTGGCCCCTCCGTTGCAATCACCTGCCCCGCCCCCAAGAGCGACACCGCTCCGAGAAGCATGATACTCAGCACAACCTTCATTACTTCTTCTGGTAGGTCCCCTGGTGCTTGATCCAGTCGCACCCCTTGTCCGGACTGGTATATTCGCTCCAGGGCTCCGGCTTCACCAGACCTTTCGAGCGTGAGACAATCTTAAACTGACCGTCCTTTAGAATCTCGCCGATCAGGACCGGCTTGTTCGTGTGATGGTTGGCCTCATCCATCTTGATCTTGCCGCCCGGCGCCAGGAATTCGCTCCCATAGACCGCCTTGCGGACCTTGTCCACCTCGATTGAGCCGGCCTTCTCCACCGCCTGCTTCCAGATATGGACGCCGAAATACGCCGCCTCGATCGGATCGTCCGTCACGCGCCGCTCGCCATCCGGCAGGTTGCTCTTCTTGCAGTAGGCTTTGAAATCGGCGACGAACTTTTTGTTCTGCGGCGTATCCACGCTCTGATAGTAATTCCACGCCGCCAGGTGCCCGACCAGCGCGGTGGTATCCATTCCGCGCAGCTCGTCCTCCGCCACGCTGAAGGCCATGATCGGCGCATCCTCCGCGCGGAGCCCCTGATTAGCGAATTCCTTATAGAACGGCACGTTGCTGTCGCCGTTGATCGTCGAGAGCACGCAGCCGCCGCCGCCGGCCGAGAACTTTTTGATCTTGCCGACGATCGTCTGATAATCCTGGTGATGGAACGGCGTATACTCTTCCGCAATGTTGGCTGCCGGAACTTTTTTGGCCAGCAACATCGCGCGGAGAATCTTGTTCGTCGTCCGCGGGTACACGTAGTCCGTGCCGAGCAGATAGAACTTCTTGTGTCCGCCGCCTTCCTTGCTCATCAGATATTCCACCGCCGGCACCGCCTGCTGGTTCACCGCCGCGCCGGTGTAGAACACATTGTGCGAGCACTCCTCGCCCTCGTACTGCACCGGGTAGAAGAGCAATCCATTGTTCTTCTCGAAGACCGGCAGCACGGATTTCCGGCTGACCGAGGTCCAGCAGCCGAACACCACCGCAACCTTGTCCACCAGCAGCAACTGCTTGGCCTTCTCGGCGAACAGGTCCCAGTTGGAAGCCGGATCCACGACGACCGGCTGGATCTTGCGGCCCATCACACCGCCCTTGGCGTTGATTTCCTCCACCGCCATCAGCACGACGTCCTTCAGCGACACTTCGCTGATCGCCATCGTGCCGCTCAGCGAGTGCAGAATGCCGATCTTGATCGGCTCCTTGTCCGCCGCGTAGGACAGGGCCCAGCCTCCCAGATTGCCCAGCAGCGCCGCCACGCCGGCTCCGGCGACCACCCGCCCGCTCTGCGTCAGAAATTCCCGTCGGGATGAACCGGGCTCAGCAGCCATCGTCGTCTCAACCGCTTCTTTCACGAGATCTGTCTTGTCAGATTCATTGATTGGTTTCATGTCAGGCTCCTTTTCTTCGATTACAGTCGAAAGTCCCTCAAGTCGTAAAGTCATCAAGTCCGAAGACTTTCGACTTGAAGACTTTTGGACTTTCAGACCATATCTTTGTCAGCTTAGAAGTTGTACCACATCGACATCATGAAGTTGTCGCCAGCATGTTTATCGGCCCCATTTGACCATTCGGTCATCAGATGGTTCCATTCCAATCCGCTATAGAAATCGCCCCACCAGTGGCGGACGGCCGTGGCATAGAAGCGATGGTTCAAGAGGTATTGCTGGTCCGAAGGCACCCCCGACGCCACCGCCCCTTTCAAGTCTGAATTGAGCGGGTTGTCCCAGCCATAACCGCCCACGAAGGTGTAGTCTTTGTTGAGGATGTAGTTTAACTCGCCCCATCCAACGAACGTTCGGACCGGCTTCCCATCCGCTAAATTTCGCCCTTGGGCGAAACGGAAGAATTCAACGTCCAGAGCCTGCCCATATCCGATCTCACCGACAAACTTCAGTCTTGACGTAATGGGTGCCACAAGCTCTGCGCCGACTAGGTATGAGTTGATGTCCCTGCCCGCAGGAAGAAATGTCGGTGAGGTCACACCGGTAGGCGCCGACCGGTAATACCGATAGGCTGCATTCAGTGCCACCATAACGCCTTCGCTGCTGCCGGTACCGTTATAGGCAACCCGGGTACCGAAGTATGGCATTTGGACCGGGTCATTGAATGCGTTCTCGGAACAGGTGAAGTTGTTGGGAGCGCCAGCGCAGGTATTGGCAGTAGGCGTAGAGTTAAACGCGCCTACCCCATTTCCCGAAAACGTTCTCCGTTGTGTATAGGGGTTGATGGCCGAGAGTCCGCGCTCAAACCGGAACGCAGTGAGCAACCCCTCGACGTTGTCAGAGAATTTGTGTCGCACAGTGATCTGCGGAAGACGCTGCCAGAGGTTGCCGTTATAGCCCATGATTGAGAAGTCTAAGAGATTGGGCAGGGTTCCCATAATCGGGGTCCAATCCATGCCGGCCGTGATGCTGGTCTTGTTGTTGTTCGGCGAGTACTTCATGTAAGCCAGACGCAGACGCGGTGAAATGTTGCCCGCATTGTCCGTCTGCGAATAGAAGTCCGCC
>JBGPNZ010000074.1:0-9147 GCA_041487795.1 Nitrospiraceae bacterium | reverse complement strand
GGGAACGGCGGAGACGGGCGCAGCAAGCCACGCTACCCCAAGCCCGCAACAGACTGCGATGGCCAGGATGCCGCGCGCGCGCATGAAATTTACCGGCGGGGAGCAGTCGGAGAGGCGGCCGGCGCGTACAGGAGATCCATGTACTCTTTGACCATTCGGCGAGTGCAGAACCGTGGAGCGACCGTGCGGACGGCGTCTTTGACGATCTGGAGCCAGCCGCGCGGGATGCCGTCACGGTCCCGGTCGTAGTAGAGCGGGACGATGTCATGCTCAAGCAGGCGGTACAGATGTTCCGCATCGTGCATGTCCTGACTGCGGGAGTCGCCGAGGTGTCCCGACGGCGGGATGGCCCAGCCGTTCGCGCCGTCGTAGCCTTCCTGCCACCAGCCGTCCAACACGCTCAAGTGCGGCACGCCGTTGAGCGCGGCCTTCTGGCCGCTGGTGCCGCTCGCTTCCATCGGCGGGCGCGGCGTATTCAGCCAGACGTCCACGCCCCACACGAGATATTTGGCCATGTGCATGTCGTAATCCTCCACGAACGCGACGTGTCCGCCGATATCGTGGTCTTTGCAGAAGGTATACACTTGTTGGATGAACTGACGGCCCGGCTCGTCGGCCGGATGGGCTTTGCCTGCGAAGACGATCTGCACGGGACGCCAGCGGTCCTGCATCATCTGTTGGATCCGGGTCAGCGTACTGAAAATGAGCGTGGCCCGCTTATACGTGGCGAAGCGCCGCGCAAAGCCGATGGTCAAGGCTTCGGGATCGAGGAGCGTGCCGCTGGCCAATACTTGATGAGGCTGCATGCGTCCGTGAATCCACGCCTCGCGCGCGCGCTCGCGAATGAAGCTCATCAGCTTCCGCTTTAACGCCTGCCTGGCCGCCCAAAGCTCGCCGTCCGGGATGTCGGTGACGCGATGCCAGATGGCCGGGTCGTCCGCCCGCTCGGCCCAGTCGGGGGCGAGGTGTTTGGCATAAAGTTGGTTCATCTCGTGGGCAATCCACGTCGGCGCGTGGATGCCGTTCGTGATGCTCAGGATCGGGATGCGGTCGTCCTCCAGACCCGGCCACAGAGAGCGCCACATGGCGCGAGAGACGCGGCCGTGCTCGCGGCTGACGCCGTTGACATGTCCGGCCAACCGCATGGCCAGCGCCGTCATGTTGAAACCGGCGCCCGGATTGTCGGGGTGTGCGCCCAGTTGCAGAAAGGCGTCGCGCGTCATGCCGAGCTGCTCCCAATAGCTTTCGAAGTGCTGCTCGATCTGATGGAACGAAAAGACGTCATGGCCGGCCGGGACCGGCGTGTGCGTGGTAAAGACGGTGCTCTGGCGTACCACGTCGACCGCCTCGGCGTGTGAGCGGCCGGCCTGCACCAACTCGCGCACCCGTTCGAGCGTCAGAAATGCCGAGTGGCCTTCGTTGGCGTGCCAGACGGCGGGTGATATCCCGAGTGCGCGGAACACCCGGACGCCGCCGACGCCGAGCAGAATCTCCTGGCGCAGGCGGACGTTATGGTCGCCGCCGTACAGCCGCGCCGACAACTCGCGATCCCAGGGCTGATTATCCGGCACGTCGGTGTCGATGAGGTACAGCGACACGCGTCCGACGCGCACTTGCCACACAATGCCCACGATCGTGCGATGGTCCATCTGGACGC
The DNA here is from genome assembly GCA_041487795.1 of Nitrospiraceae bacterium. GTDB lineage: Bacteria > Nitrospirota > Nitrospiria > Nitrospirales > Nitrospiraceae > 2-02-FULL-62-14. The sequence continues at coordinate 7,490 of JBGPNZ010000074.1, read as the reverse complement.
TGATCTGGCAGGGTTGTCCGTCCGGTGTCATGGCCCGTTGAATGGGCGACTCGAGCCGGTTGAACGGCTCATATTCCGCCTCCTGCCAGCCGTCGGCGGACATCCGCTGGTGAAAGTAGCCCTGTGGGTACATGAAACCGAGGCCGACGAGCGGAATGCCGAGGTCGCTGGCTTCCTTGCAGTGGTCGCCGGCCAGGACGCCCAGGCCGCCGCTGTAGATCGGAATCGAATTGTGCAGGCCGAACTCGGCGGAGAAATAAGCGACCGTGCTGCGGGTCAAGTGGGGGTACCGGCCGGCAAACCACGTGGCCGAGTCGCCCATGTATTCATCGTAGGCCTTGAGCACGGACGCGTAGAGACGGATGAAGATGAGATCTTCGTTCAACGACACCAGCCGTTCCGGTTTCAGTTCGTGGAGCAGCTTGACGGGGTTGTGGCGCGAGAGGCGCCACAGCGTCGGATCGATGGTTTCGAACAGCCGTCGCGCATCGGGGGTCCAACTCCACCAGAGATTGTACGCGAGTTCCTGCAAGCGGGTCAGTTCGTCCGGCATGTTACTTGAGGACTGTTCGTTCGGTCGACGCTCGCTCATCTAGGCGTTCCCCGCCTGCTGATGCCAGGCTGCCCATTTCGGCGAGAAGGCTACGGAGGCATAACGGGTTCCCAGGATTTGCGTGATGCGATTCATCAGCTGGTTCAATTCCTGCGCTTGTTCGGGTTTCAGATCCTGCCGGAAGCGGGGATGCAGGCCCCAGCGAGTTTCGATTTCCTCGCCCTGGACGGTGGACATGACGCTGATCAGTTTGATCTCGTTGCCGATCTTGCCCTCCATCACAGGGGCGGCCGGCGCTGCGGCTGTCTGGCTCTGTGCCGTTCCTGACGTGGCCGATTGGAGCAGGGATGTCATGACGGGAATGACTGTGCTCCCGCAGAGCGTGGCGGACGAAATCACCATGCCGTTGTCCCGCGCGCCAAGCAGGTGCGCGATCGTTTCGCCGAAGGCCTTGAAGTACTCGTCCTTCTGTTTGCTGTCCTCGGTCGCCAGGAATTTGAACCGTTCATAGCGCTCGCGGCTTTGGCCGACGGTCTGGCCGATCGCGAGGACGACTTCCATCTCATCGGTGTCGGGTCCCAGCGCCGGCGCCAGGACGTTCTTGAGCTGCTGGGTGACGGCATCGACCAAGCCGTCCATGAAGAGCGGTTGGTCTTTGAGGGGGATGTAATGCGCCGACAGCCGATCGGCCAGATTGAACAGCAGCTTGAGAAATTCCAGATAGATTTCCCATTCTCCGGACTTCTTGATCTTCATGGCCTGTTCGGGCGCACTGCGCTTGACCAACGTGACGGACTCGCCCGAGACGGCGACCATCAACGAGGCCAGATCGCGCAGGATCGCGGCGTAGGGATCTTGAGTAGCAGACATCAGCGTCTCCAAAAATCAGCGCCCATTATATACAAGTCCACCCCGGTCTTTCCACCCAATACGCAACAAATGGTAGGAGGTGGATGAGCGTTGTGCTAAGGGCAGGGGTATGGTATACCCGCCTTCGTAAAAGGCTACGAGCATAGCTCGTGACTGAATGCGGAGCGGGTATCCGCCGAAGCCTGGCGAAGGCGGATATGCTTCCGCGGGCTCTGCACACCGAGCACAAGTAGACTCATGGATCGGGAGATCAAGCCCTACATATTGAAGAAGTCGGTGGAGGAATCCCAGCCGGCCAAGCTGTCGCTGGACTACGCGGCCGCGCTGAATCAGCAACAGTTGGCGGCTGTCACGGCGGCCGACGGTCCCTCGCTCGTGATTGCCGGCGCCGGGAGCGGCAAGACGCGCACGCTCATCTATCGTGTCGCCTACCTCATCGACAAAGGCGTCGATCCGACTTCAATCCTGCTCCTGACCTTCACTCGCAAGGCCGCGCAGGAAATGCTGCAACGGGCCGGGCTCCTGATCGGCGCGCGCAGCGAACGGGTCGCCGGCGGGACGTTCCATTCCGTGGCCAATATGCTTCTGCGCCGCTACGGGCGGCCGATCGAGCTGGAGCCGGGCTTTACCATCCTGGATCGCGGCGACGCCGAGGATTTGATCGCGCTGGTCCGCAATCAGCTCGGGCTCAACGAAAAGGACAAGCGGTTCCCGCGCAAGGGGACGATCGCGGAAATTTTCAGCAAGTGCGAGAACACGCTCGCGAGCCTGGAGGATGTGCTGCTCGGCGAGTTCGCCCACTTCGCGGAGCATCTGAACGATCTCGACAAACTGAGGAACGCGTATGTGGCCGCCAAACGGCAGAAGCAACTCCTGGACTACGACGATCTCCTGGCCAAGCTGCGGGAGCTGTTGGGCGCGCACGAGCCGACGCGGCAGGCGATCTCGCAGAATTTCCGCTACATTCTCGTGGACGAGTATCAGGACACGAACCGTTTGCAGGCCGATCTGGTCCGGAAGCTGGCGGCGACGCACGAGAACGTGATGGCCGTGGGCGATGATGCGCAGTCCATCTATGCCTTTCGCGGCGCCACGTTCCGGAACATCATGGATTTTCCGGCGCTGTTTCCCGGGACGAAGGTCTATAAGCTGGAGGAAAACTATCGCAGCACGCAGCCGATCCTGAATCTCGCCAACGAAATCATCCAGAGCGCCACCGAGAAATATGCGAAGCATCTCTTTACGCGAAAGCTCGACGGCCCCTTGCCGGCGCTGGTGCAGGCGGCGGGGGAAAACGCCCAATCGCGGTTCATCGCGCAACGGATTCTGGAACTGCGCGAGGAAGGCGTGCCGCTGGACGAAATCGCTGTGCTCTTCCGTTCCAGCTTCCATTCGTTCGATCTGGAAATCGAGCTGTCACGGCGGAACCTGCCGTTCGTGAAGCGCGGCGGATTCAAGTTCATCGAGACGTCGCACGTGAAGGATCTGCTGGCGCATCTCCGGGTCATCGAAAATCCGCTCGATGCGGTGAGCTGGAATCGTCTCCTGATGCTGGTGGAGGGCGTCGGGCCCAAGAAGGCGCAGGACCTGATCGCGTCGTTTGTGAGGAGCGAGCAGCCGCTGGCGGTGCTGCGGGAGGTGAGCGGTCGGTCGTCGCGTCCGCTCAAGGATCTGGCGATCATGCTGGAAGAAGCGGCGCGTTCGACATCGCTTACGCCGGCAGAGCAGGTGAACGAGGTCTATCGCTATTACCTGCCGATCCTCAAGGAGCATTACGACGACTACCCGAAGCGAATGCGGGATCTGGAGCATCTCTATACGATAGCCGAGCGGTATGCCGGGCTGAGCGACTTTCTGGCCGATCTGGCGCTCGAGCCGCCGGACGCAAGCGTGGCCGATGTGGAGGCGGGCGATCGGGACGATGAGCGGTTGGTGCTGTCCACCATTCACTCCGCCAAGGGACTGGAGTGGCAGTGCGTGTTCGTGATCTGGGTCGTGGACGGCCGGTTCCCCTCGGCCTACTCGTTCATGTCGGAAGAAGAGCTGGAAGAGGAGCGGCGCCTGTTTTATGTGGCGGTGACGCGCGCGAAAAAGCATCTGTATCTCACGTATCCGATCAATATCTACGACAAGGCGACGGGAGCGATCCTGTCGAAACCTTCACGATTTCTCGACGCCGTACCCTCATCCATGTTAGATACATGGGCATTAATTGAGGAAGGCGGGTACCATCATTGGGATTCATAGACCGTTCGTATTGAAACCCTCTCGCTGCCTCGGCACACACAACCCGTACATGAAACACGCGAGTCTTGGTGGGGGATATCCTCGTGTCCTGGATTAATCGATTGGCAGTTGCGTGCATCATCGTGGCGGCGGCCGTGCCGGTCCGGGCGGAATCGCCGCAGCCGGCGGCCGACTTGACGCGGCTGCCCCTGGCCGCGCTCATCAGCCAGTCCGAAGAGTTGGGCTTGCCCACCAAATTTCTCAGAGATCTGCCGCCGGAGTTCGTGACCGTGACCTTCGAGGATCTCCACCGCTGGGGGGCGGAGTACCATCCGGAAGAGCACCATATGATTCTGAACCGGGCCCTGTCCTTTAACCAGGCCGCCGGGACATTGCGGCCGCTCACGAAGATGACGGCCTCTGAAGTCGGCAATCTGTATCACGAGTTGTACCATGCCTACTTGGATTACCTCGAAACGAAGCCGCCCGATCCGAACACCGACGGCGGGCGCCTGCTCGCCGCTGCGCGGGAACTGCAGAAGTGCCGCTACACCGAAGTGAAGATTACCCCGGTTCTGCAGCGGCGGACTTCCACCGAAGTGCGGTATTTATCCGAGCGGGAAGCCTGGGAAACGCAGCATGAGACTTGGGGGGTCTTTGTCCAATGGGCCATCTGGACGAAGCTCGAATTGATTGCGTCTCGTGGCAAGCCGGGTCTTGTGACCGAAGGATGGCTGAAACGCTTGAAGAAGGCCGACCACGACGGCATTCTCGTCGGCTACTACGAACCGGAAGATCCAAGCGAGCGCAAGCTCGCGCAGAAACGCTACCTCGCGCCGACCTACCGCATTTCGCCCCAGGAAATTCACACGATTATGGTCCTGCTGTTCGGAGAACCATCAGACGCGGCCGACCGCGCAGCCACTGCCGCCCAACCTTCGTCGCCCAAAAACACGCCTGTTTCCCCCACGTGCAAGCAGTAGAATCAGCCTGCGCCGTTATCAGATTCGCTTGATTCTGCCTTGACTTACGAGCCCTTCGGACAGTACACTTGCGATAAAATTTTTCAGTTTTTTGAAGGGATTTTGAAGGGATAGGAGCGTTTGGACAATGCTCGATACGCTCAGCCGGAAGTTTGACCAGATCCTGAAAAAGCTCCGTGGGCATGGAGTTTTGACGGAGCAGAACATCGTTGATGCGCTGAAAGAGGTGCGTCTCGCGCTCCTGGAAGCGGACGTCAACTTCAAGATCGTGAAGGAGTTCATCGAGCGCGTCAGGGTGAAAGCGGTCGGCCAGGACGTGCTGCAGAGTCTCACGCCGGGGCAACAAGTCATCAAGATCGTCTGGGACGAACTCCGCGACTTGATGGGGCGCGAGCAGTCCGGTGTGAAGCTGGCCTCCGAGCCGCCCACGGTCATCATGATGGTCGGCTTGCAGGGTGCCGGCAAGACGACGACCTGCGGAAAACTGGCTCGGCAGTTCAAGCATCAGGGCAAGCGCGTGCTGCTGGTGGCGGCTGACCCGCGGCGGCCCGCGGCGGTGGAACAATTGGCGAGTCTTGGCGTCGCCCTGGACGTGCCCGTGCATCGGGCGGCGTCTGCGCAGGCCGATGTCGAGCAGACGTGCCGGGACGGTGTCGCGCGCGGCCGCGAACAGGGCTTCGATGTGATCGTGCTGGATACGGGCGGCCGCCTGCACATTGACGACGAGTTGATGGGCGAGCTGACAGCCGTCAGGCAGGCCGTCAACCCGCACGAGATTCTGCTCGTTGCCGATGCCATGACGGGGCAGGATGCCGTGACCATGGCGGAGCAGTTCGAGCGCAAGGTCGGACTCACCGGCGTGATCCTGACCAAGGTGGAGGGTGACGCGCGCGGCGGCGCGGTGCTCTCGATCCGGGCCGTGACCGGCAAACCGGTCAAGTATCTGGGCATCGGTGAAAAGCTGGAGGCGCTGGAGGCGTTCCACCCAGACCGGATGGCGTCCCGCATCCTGGGCATGGGCGATGTGCTGTCGCTCGTCGAAAAGGCGCAGGAGGCGTTTTCGAAGGAGCAGGCCCAGGCGCTGCAGAAGACGCTGACCTCGAAGACCTTCACGCTGGAGGATTTTCGCGACCAGATCGGGCAGGTCAACAAGGTCGGTTCGATGGACGAGATTCTCGGCATGCTGCCCGGCGGGCAGCGGCTCAAGGAGTTGGCCGGAGATGGCGGCGCACCGGAGAAAGAGATTTCCCGGACGGTGGCCATCATTAATTCAATGACGCTGAGGGAGCGCCGGGACCATACGATCATCAGCGGCAGCCGGAAGAAGCGGATCGCGCGCGGCAGCGGCACCAGCGTGCAGGATGTGAATCGGCTGATCAAGCAGTTTCTGGGCGCCCGCACGATGATGAAGGCGATGTCCGGCGGAGGCGGGCGGCGGCAGTTGGCACAGATGATGAGAGATTTGTAACGCGGTAATTTTGGTTGTAGCTTGTTGTAGGAGGAGGACACAGTGGCGGTTCATTTACGATTATCGAGAGGCGGACGGAAGAATCTGGCATTTTACCGGCTGGTGGCGGCGGATTCCCGCAAGCCGCGGGACGGGCGATACCTTGAAATCCTGGGTACGCACGATCCGGCCAAGCATCCACCGGTGACGGTGCTCAAGCAGGAGCGGATTCTCGATTGGCTCAGCAAGGGTGCGCAGCCGTCGGTGACGGTGCGGACGCTGCTGAAGCGGGCCGGCGTGATCAAGAAGTAAAAAGCTACAAAGAAAAAGTAAAAAGTTTGGGAAAGCGAGCACCTCACTTTTACCTTTTGCCTTTGTACGTTTAACTTTGAGGATGCCCGTGGCGGACTCGGTTGAACTCGTGGCGATCGGCGTGATCGAAAAGTCGTTTGGCGTGCGCGGCGAACTGCGCGTCCGATCGCTGAGCGACGTGCCGGGCCGGTTCGAAGGGCTGACGCGCGTCACGCTGGAGGCGCCGTCCGGAACTGTGAAGGACGCCACGATTCGCAGTGTGCGGGCGATGAACGGTTCGTATGTGCTGGGCATGGACGTCTGCTCGACGCCGGAAGACGCCGCGATGTTTCGGGGCTGGACGCTGAAGATTCCGCAGGGCTCGGCGCCTCCGCTGCCGCAGGGGCAGTATTACGAATACGAATTGATCGGCCTCGCGGTGCAGGACGAGACCGGCCGCTCGGTGGGAACGGTGGAAGAAATAATAAAGACGCCCGGTCATCATGTATTTGTCGTTCGCGGCGAGGACGGCGAAGTGCTGATCCCGGCGGTGAAGGATGCGGTGGCCGCGGTGGATGTGCCGAACAAAACGATGACGGTTCGGTGGACGGATGAAGTGACGGCGAAGGAGACGACCAGTGTTGCGCTGTGACGTGATTACGCTGTTTCCCGATCTGGTGCAGCCAGTATTAGGCCAGAGCATGCTCAAGCGCGCGCAGGAGAAGGGGTTGTTGGAAGCCCGCGTGCACAATTTGCGGGACTATACCGAAGGCCGTCATCTGGTGGCGGATGATACGCCCTATGGCGGCGGGGCCGGGATGGTCATGAAGGCGGAGCCGGTCTTCCGCGCAGTCGAGGCGCTGCGCCGGCAGTATGGAGAATCCGGAGCCGGGGCGTCGTTGCGGCTGCTGCTGCCGTCGCCGCAGGGTCGTCCGTTCACACAGCGGCTGGCGGAGGAATTTCGCGACGAGCGGCGCCGGTTGGTGTTTGTGTGCGGGCATTACGAAGGGATCGACGAACGGGTGCGGATCGGGCTCGAACCGGAGGAAGTCTCGGTCGGCGATTACGTGCTGACCGGAGGGGAATTGCCCGCGCTCGTGATGATCGACGCGGCGGTGCG
>JBGPNZ010000073.1:0-9192 GCA_041487795.1 Nitrospiraceae bacterium | reverse complement strand
GATCACGACGATGTTCCGGCCGCCGAAGACCCGTTCGATCTCGTTGCTGGCGATGACATAGGGATGTTCTTGCGGGAGATTGTCGTTGGGGTCCACGACGACCCGCAGATTGCCGATCTTGCTGCCGAAGAACACAGAAATTGCCACGGCGGCCAGCATGACCACGATGCGGTACTGGACAATGAAGGTGACGTAACGACGCAGCACGGTGTTCTCCTGTACTAGAGCCTTAGAGACGTGCGCTGGGAAAAGGATTCGCAGCCGTGGAAGACGACGGCAGAATAACGTATGGAATGCGGTGGGTCAACCGCAGCTTGCCTTCACCCTTCGCGCCGCCGTATGCTCCGGCGATGGCGCAGCCGGCTTCGTCAGATCCTGTTCAAACGCTCCGTGAGGAATTCCGGCATCATTTAGAGGTCTTTTACGCCCGCCTCAAACTGGCGCCGCCCTACCACAGCGTGGAGAAAGCGATCGTGCAGTTGACCGCCGCCCTCAAAGCGATGACGCCGGAGGAGCGGGCGCGTCTCGCCGTCGATTCCGCCAGCCTCTGGGATCAGTATCGGAAGGCCTTCGCCGAATCAGGACTGAACCAGAAACACCGCGGCATCATCGCCGGCCTGGCCAAATCAGGGCAGACGGGTGATCTGCCGAAAGAATACGATCACTTCTTGTCGCTTTTTACGTCCAACTGAGGCGGCAGGCTCTCGCCCGTCAGGACGGCGCGCAGTTCCTGATACACCTGCATCAGGCGCTGATCTTCCAACCGGTAGGCCAGCGAGACCGTCACCAGGCCGAATACCAGCACCAGCACCCCCACGGCGGTGACGCCCAGGCCAAGCAACAGGCTGCCGAGCGAGAACGCGTCGTCGCCGGCCAGAAAACGGACGACGAAGGCCAGCGTCCCAATGCTGACGACCGCAAACCAGAGGAGCGTCAGCAATGCCGACGACCAGGGCATCAGCTTGACGCAGTGAAGACGCATCGTCCCGTCGTGCTCCTGCACCGCGATCGTTCCCTTCAGAGACCATGCGGTGCGGAATCGTGATGAAAATCGGCTGGATTGCGGGCGAAGCAGAATACGGCGCTCGTCGGGAAAGAATCGCGCGACGCCGTGATCGAGGGACAGGAGCCCGTTTGGATCGAACCGAGATGCCGGCGTCCATTTCGATTCAGCCGATTCAACCGGGAGGATATCTTCCGCGCGCGCGACGGGGCAGCCGTAGCGACTGGCCGACGCATGTGACTGAGAGAACCACCACCAGTCACCTACGACCAAGGCGACGAACAGACACCCTGCGAAGAGCCCTGCCAGCAGCATGGGGCGGTACGATAGCACGCCGATCAGGAGATCGGAAGGCACGGGGTTCGAGGCACGAGGCGATGGGCAAGATTCTGAAACCTCTGACCTCGTGCCCCGCGCCTCTAGCCTCACGCCTGCGCAAGCCGGTTGACTCTCGGCATCCATTTAGCTAGATTAGGCGCGTTTTATTTAGGTGGAGTCTGCTCTATATGGATTTGAAAAAAGTCGAGCGCGTCTATTCGAACTACGCATCGGTCTACGACCACATTTTCGGCAAAGTGTTTCATGAGGGCCGCGAGTCGGCCGTCCGCAACCTGAACGTCCCGCCCGGCGAGCGCATCCTGGAAGTCGGCGTCGGCACCGGCCTCTCCCTGCCGCTCTACCCGTCTCATTGTCGCGTGACGGGGATCGATCTCTCCGCCGGCATGCTGGACAAGGCGCGGGAGCGGGCCGCTACGCACCGGCTCTCGCACGTCGAGCTGCACCAAATGGACGCGGGCAACATGAAATTCCAGGATGACAGCTTCGACACCGTCGTGGCCGCCTATGTCGTCACTGCGGTGCCGGACTACCGCAGGGTGGTGGCCGAAATGATTCGGGTCTGCCGGACCGGCGGGCGGATCATCCTGCTCAATCACTTCAGCAACGGTAACAAGCTGATCGCCGCCGTCGAAAAGGCGATCTCTCCGCTCTGCAAGCACATCGGGTTCCGGACCGATCTCTCGCTCAATCATGTGCTGGAAGGCACGTCGCTTCAGGTGGCCAAGAAGGAAATGGTCAACCCGCTGCGGTTCTGGCATCTGGTCGAGTGCGTGAACCAAAAAAACGGCGCCTCGCCGCCGTCCCACTAAAAAACCGTCCCAAAGTCTATCAAGTCAGAAAGTCATCAAGTCGTCGAGACTTTATGACTTGACGGGCTTTCGACTTTCAGACTGGGCTCGTTACGGATTGAGTTCGTCGAAGGTAGCGGTCCGTCCGGCATTCGGCTCGCCCAGCCATTCGTCTTGTTCCATGACCTGGTTGCCGGACAGGCAGGTGCCGGAGAAGTTGCGGGCGATGATATCGGCGAGCACGACCAGCAGGCGGCCCGTGCCGTTTTCGTGGGGATCGATCGCGCGGAGAGTGATGCCGAAATCGCAGTCGTCCAGCCGGCCGTAGGTCTGGACGTGCAGGCCGGTGCGGGGGGCGGACTCCCGACCCGCCGCCGGAAGCAGGTAGCCTTCCCAGCGCAGCGTCGGGTGCGGGCGTGTCGTGCGTTTCACCGCCCGCCACGAGCACGGCAGTCCGGCGCGGTCCAAATGCGCGAGCAGCCACTCGACGGTCGGCAGCTCGCCGGTCCGGGCTTGAAAGGTCCACTCGGACATGCCGGCGCGGATCGGCCGGGCGTGGCCCGGTCTGGACACTTCGTCCAATTCGGCCTCGTCGCAGACCACGTAAAATTCCCCGCGCGGGTCGAACCAGAAGCGCAGACGTCCGCCGACGGCTTCGGCGTGGATCGTGTGAATGTCCGAGCAATCGGCGCCTTCCTGCTCGAAAATTGAAAAGTCGGTGACCCCGCGCATCGTGAGTCTCGCTACGCGCGTGACGGCGTACAGACCTTCGGGGCCGCGCGCGGCGACTTCATAGCGGATGACGGCGGTCAGGTTCGTGCCGGCTACGACTTCGCGCCCCGAGGATTCGTCGAACATGCGCTGCTTGCGGACGTGCAGCTCGTTGATCTGGCCGCCATGAAACGCGTGCGAATGGTCCAGGAGCCAGGCAAGTTCGTCGGGGGTTTTGATGCGGCGAAGCATGGGTTTATTGTAGGGAAGCTCCCCGGCCGGTGCCAGCCCTCTCATGCTTTCACCGTCTTTGAAAACTGAGCAAAAACTTGACAGGCGGCGGGAGGGTTGTTCTCAAAGACGCCCCGAAAACTTACCCGCCTTCGCAGCAAGCCACGGGTATCAACCCGTGAATGGCTGCGAGGTGGGTATCCGACGAAGCCTTGACGAAGGCGGATACGCTTCGGCGGGTTTCGCGCGCCGTCGCCGAAGCTATGGCGCGTGGCGACCGAAGAATGCAAGATGCCACGGCTGCAAAACCGTGGAGCTTCACCGGGACGCTTCGACCTCCGCCCACAGCAGGCAGTCGTAGGGGACTCGTTTATTGGGATATGAAGCCCCGCGCTTCCACTTGGTCACCATGTCGCGGGAGGGAACGAGGACCTTCTCGACGCTGACATGGGTGAGTTTTAACCCGCCCAATAATTCCCGCAGCGTCTCGCTCTTCAAAAGCAGGCGGGCGACGAACACGTTCTCGTCCCCCCTCACCGGCTTGCCTGCGGCGACGTTCCATTCTCTGGCTTGGCGGGATGTCGAAGACAACTCCTTCGACATCCCCGGCAACTCGAGCAGGCGGCCGAGGAAGATTCGGACCGTCTCCCTGCCTTGTTTCTGGAACGGAGCCGCTTCCTGCATGACTCGACCGAATGCGTCCGTAAAGGCCTCGGCCGAGGGAACGCACGGGGCCTTTGCCCCGCCGCGAGGCGGAACCACGCGGAGATGATAGACCGAGCGGTCTTCCTCTTCCAGAACCATGGTGCAGGACTCAGCCTGTGCTTTCCATGAGCCTGTGACGACGGCGGCGTTTGCCGGGGGCGCAAGGAGCGAGAGGATCAGCCAGGTTGCCGAGAGAACAAAGAGGTCGATGGTTGCCGGCAGGTTTCGCATCACGAGGTTAGTGTACCATCCATTCTTAGAGCCGGCGGAGGCGCTCGACACCGTAGAATTCTTTGAGGATCCGCTTGTGAATCTGCTCTTCATCGAGGCCGGTCCATTCCGGCAGCGCTTCGTTCAGCCGGATGAGATGAGCCGTTTCGACGAAGGGCACGACCAGATGCTTGCCCGGACCGCACACACGGTGAAACCGTCCCAATCGCTCAATGAGCAGCCGCTGGTCTTCGTGCACGATCTTGATGCGCTTGAGCGCTAGGACCGCCACAATCGCCACGAAGAGAAGAAACCAAAAAGAAGCGCTCATTTTCCCTGCATCACGAAGTACGCAACGGCACCGGCGAGTGCCAGGAAAATGATCAGCCACCGCACGAACCCCTGTCGTGCCTCCGCCTGCGCGGCTTCTAACCGCCGCTGAAGATCGGGCCGGCTCTTGAGATAAGCGTCTACCAGGTCTTTCGATTCCTTTAGGCCAAGACCCCGATCCAGACGAACGATCTTGATCGCTTCGATGGTATTCCCCTGCTCCAGCGCGGCGACCGCTGCTGGAGGGAACGCGGATGGTTGGGACGATCCTGTCATCATGAGGGACGCAACGGTAGCTTGATTCCGCTGCGCCGTCAATCGGTCTGATTGATTGCGGGCTTGGCCATGCGGTAGGCTAGCTCCCTGACGAACAGTCAGAAAGTCCATCAAGTCATAAAGTCATCAAGTCGGGAATCCCCTTCCGACTTTAAGACTTTCGGACTTTCGACTTTATGACGTGCGACAGAAAGGAGCAAACTCGAATGGCCGGATTTCCGATTAAGTACGCAACACGGATCAAGACCCTGCCGCCCTATTTGTTTGCGGCGATCGACGAGATGAAGCAGAAGGCGATTGCGCGCGGGGTGGACATCATCAATCTGGGCATCGGCGATCCCGATCTGCCGACGCCGACGCCGATCATTGATGCGCTCAGCCGGGCAACGGCCGATCCGAAGAATCATCAATATCCGTCTTACGAGGGCATGCTCTCGTTCCGGAAAGCTGTGTCTGATTGGTACAGGCGCCGGTTCAACGTCACGCTCGATCCGGTCTCCGAGGTGCTCACACTGATCGGTTCGAAGGAAGGCATCGGCCATATTCCGCTGGCCTTTGTGGATCGCGGCGATGTGGTGCTGGTGCCGAGTCCCGGCTATCCGGTGTATCCCGTGGCGACCAGTTTTGCAGGCGGCAAGGTGCATCTCATGCCGCTGACGAAGAAAACCGGCTTCCTCCCCGATTTGAAGGCCATCCCGGCGAGCGTCGCAAAAAAAGCCAAGCTGATGTTCCTGAATTCGCCGAACAATCCGACATCAGTCGTGATGAGCAAGGACTACTTCAAGCAAGCGATCGCCTTTGCGCAGAAATACAAGATCATCATCTGCCACGACGCGGCCTATTCGGAGATTTATTATGATGGCAAGCGTCCGGCGAGTTTTCTGGAGGTCGAGGGCGCAAAAGACGTCGGCATCGAGTTCCATTCGCTGTCGAAGACCTACAACATGACCGGCTGGCGGATCGGCTTCGCCGTGGGCAACAGGCAGGTGCTGAATGGCCTGCTCAAGATCAAGAGCAACCTGGACTCCGGCTGTTTCCAGGCCGTGCAGGAAGCCGGCATTGCGGCGCTGCAATTGGACGAGTCGGTCACGGAAGACCTGCGGAAGATTTACCAGGAGCGGCGCGACGTGCTGGTGCCCGGCCTCAAACAACTCGGCCTGGAGGTGGACGCGCCTCCTGCCGCGTTTTATGTCTGGGTGAAGGTACCCAAGGGCTATAAATCCGCCTCCTTCACCGCGCATCTGCTGGAGAAGGCCGGTATCGTGACCACGCCGGGCAACGGCTTCGGCGCGCCCGGCGAGGGCTACATCCGCATGACCGTGTGTACGACGAAGGAACGGCTGGCGGAGGCTGTTGAGAGAATTAAGAAAGCTGGTTGGTAACCGAGTCGGGCCTCGTGCTCGCGCAACACATAGAAATGGGAAACAGGACGGCCTGTTGATCCTGTGCTCGCAGAGGGCGCACACGCAGACGGTGCTCCCTCGATGCGCGCAGGTTGGATCAACAGGGCGTCCTGCTAAAAAGGAGTGATAAGGTGAGGGGAAAGGTTCCGCGCCTTTCCCCTCACCTCGGGATTCAAGCCTAAGAGGCGCGGAGTAGGGCCTGCTCAGCCACCCCGTCTGAGGAGAGGAAAAGAGTAAAACAAAATGCCGAGAGAAACGGTCTTCATCGGATTCGGCTCCAACCTCGGGAATCGGGTGGATTTCTGCGACCGCGCGGTCACGTTGTTGAGCCTCCTGCCCCACTCGCAGTTGCTCGCAGTGTCGTCCTTGTATGAAACGGAGCCGGTGCCCGATGCCGGTGCGCCGGGTGAAGGCTGGTTTCTAAATGGGGTGGTGCAGCTCGAGACCGACGTGACGCCGCAAAGCCTGCTCGAGATCTGCCGTGAAATTGAGAAGTCGTTAGGCCGCGATCCTGAACATCGTTCCGGCCCACGCACGCTCGATTTGGATATCCTGTTATACGGTAGCCGCATGATTCAGGAACAGGAGTTAGCTGTGCCGCATCCGCGGCTGCATTTGCGACGGTTCGTGCTGGAGCCGCTGGTAGAATTGGAACCGACATTGATTCATCCCGCGCTCAAGCAGACCGTGTCACAACTCCTCGCACAGCTCACAGACAAGCACCAGGTTCGACGGCTTGATCCGCAACCCAACACCAGATACGGGTCTCGCCCGGCGTGCAGCAGTAATCCGGCATCATCTTCCTGATGCAAACCATTCGAACCGCCAAGGCCATGGCAGCCTGGGCTGCGGCGCACCATCGTGAGGGCGTGATCATTGGTCTCGTGCCGACGATGGGCGCACTTCATGCAGGCCATCGCGCGCTGATTCGAGCCGCGAGGCTGTCCTGCGACGCGGTCGTCGTCAGTCTCTTCGTGAACCCGGCTCAATTCGGACCGAAAGAAGATTTTTCGCGCTATCCCAGAAAACCCAAGGCCGACACCCTGCTCTGCGCGAAGGAAGGCGTGGACGTGCTCTTCGCGCCGCCGGTCGACGAGATCTATCCCGACGGATTTCAAACCGCGGTGTCCATCCCCAAACTGGCGCGCCGCTGGGAAGGCGAGCAGCGCCCCGGCCATTTCGGAGGCGTGGCCACGGTGGTGACGAAGCTGTTGACGCTCGTGCGTCCGACAGCCGTCTTCTTCGGCCAGAAGGATTTTCAGCAGGCGGCGCTGATTCGACGGCTGGTCGAGGATCTGAATCTGGGCGCGCGCGTGATCGTCTATCCGACCGTCCGCGAGGCCGATGGGCTCGCGCTCAGCTCGCGCAACGAATACCTCACGCCGGCGCAACGTCGTGCCGCTCCGGTGCTGTTCCAGACGCTGAAGGCGGGCCGTACAGCCATCCGAGACGGGGTTCTCTCCGGATCAAAAATCCGGCAGATCATGCGCACAGCGCTCTCGGCTGAGTCGATGGTTCGCCTCGACTATCTCGCCGTCTGCGACCCTGACACGTTAGAACCGCTCACACGGATACGCGACCGCGCCGTGCTGCTGGGCGCGATCCGGATCGGAAAAGTCCGCCTAATCGATAATCTACTGGTGACGTGCTGAGGAGTTACTCCACCTTCCGGTGAGCGGTGAGCAGTCCCGCTACAAACTGAATGAGGCGGAACTGTTCGGTGGGATTGGTGCGCAGGAACTCCAGCCCGATAACGGGGGGCCGGACCGACCGCACGATGGCGGTTTCCACGTTGATGGCCGGCTTGACGTCGGGCGGTTGCAGCCGCAGGTTGAACATCATCCCTTCCATCAGCTTGAGTTGAGACTCCAGCGCGCAGCCGCCGAGCGAGAGGCGGGAGATCGTGCCGGCGCCGCTGGCCTTGTCCCCCACGAAGGTGACGGGGAACGTGGCCGCGACACGCTCGTACTGCCGCTTGTCGACCGTGGATTCGTTATACCGCTTTCCCCATTCCAGCCGCAGGAACCGGTGGGCGCAGAGCTGGCAGCGGAACGGGTAGACGTAGACCACGCTCAACAGGTACTCGTGAACCTCTTCGCGCAGTGTCCGCCGGACGAAGTCCTTACCGCATTTTGGACACAGAATCTGTTTCACGCGGCCTCCCTGTCTGCGATGCCGCATCGTCCGTGATGCGGCGGGCGGTTAACATGCTTGCGACGAACTGAGTCAAGCGATACTGCTCCTCGGGGCGGAGCCGGAGAAACTCCGAGCCGACGTAGACGGATCGGACCGATCGCACAACGGCGGCGTCCACGACGAGGGGGCGTTCCAGTCCTGGGGCCCGCAACTGCAACTGGACGATGGCGCCCGGCGCCGGCGCCGGCTCGGTTTTGAAGGCGCAGCCGCCCATGGACACATCCAGCGCCGCTCCGTTCGCCAGGCCCGTGTCCGTCGAAAATGACAGCGGAAAACTGACCTGGACGCGCTCGTAGTGGCGCTGGTCAATAGGTTGCTCGGTGGAGCGGACGCCCCATTGAAAGGCTCTGAACCGATGCGCGCAGAGCTGGCACGTGAAGGGATAGAGGTAGGCCGCGCTTGCGACGATCTCGGCGAGTCCTTCCCGTCGAACCTGCCGGACGAAGTCCTTGCCGCATCGCGGACATCGAACCTCCATCGGGCTCCTCCCCTTCGACTCGACGCGCCTAGCCTGCCCCCGATGTCCCGGTCAGCTCAACAGAACGGCCAGCAATTTTTCCAGGACCCTGCCGAGACGCTCTTTTTCAGCGTCCTGGATCTCCATGAATTGGATTCCGAATCCCGTCGGGCGGACCGACCGCACGAGCGCCTGGTCCACCACCAGGGGCGGCTCGTTCTCGGAGACGAGGATCTCCATTTTGAACTTTGCGCCGATGGCCAGGACGACATTGGCTTCCAGCGAACAGCCGCCCAGAGCTATTTCAGTCACCGTGCCTTCCTGCCTGAGCCGGCTGATCAGAAAGGTGACCGGAAATTTGGCCGTGACGCGCACGTACTGACGGTTGGTGACGTTGGTCAGCTCCGCATCCTTGCTCGCTTGTGGCGCTGGCGTTGACTGGAGCGCCGGTTTGCGGGCCCGGAACAGTTCGGCGCAGAGCTGGCAGCGGTAGGCATACATGCCGGCCACGGTCGACGTCGGATCCTCGGCCCCTTCCATCTG
>JBGPNZ010000072.1:0-9262 GCA_041487795.1 Nitrospiraceae bacterium | reverse complement strand
GCTATGATCTCGGTCCCGATACCTTTGTCCGTAAAGACTTCCAATAGAATCGCGTGCGGCATGCGGCCGTCGATGATGTGCGCCTTCTGGACGCCGCCGTCGAGCGCCTCCAAACACGCGTGGACCTTCGGCAACATGCCTTCGCGGATGACGCCTTTTTTGACCAGCCGCTGCATGTCTTTCCTCGAGAGGGTGGAGATGTGGCGGCCCTTCGCGTTGCGGATGCCCTTGACGTCCGTCAGCATGAGAAGCTTTTCCGCCTTGAGCGAGGCGGCGACGGCGCCGGCCACGAGATCGGCATTAATATTGTACGTGTTACCCTCCCGGTCGGTTCCGATCGGCGCAATGACCGGGATGAAATTGTCCTGCTGAAGTTTTTCGATCAGGCGCGGATTGATGGTTTGAATGTCGCCGACATAGCCGAAGGTATCGTCCGTCGAGCTGTCGCCGTCCGGGTCCATGTCCATCCCGATGCTTTCAATCCAGGCCTTGACCGTGAGGGGCTTGGCCGTGATGAATCCCCCGTCCTTGCCGCTGACGCCGACAGCCCGGCCGCCGTGGCGGTTGAGCAGGTCCACGATCTCCATGTTGATTTTTCCGGCGAGGACCATCTCGACGATTTCCATCGTTTTCTCGTCCGTCACCCGCACGCCTTGCTTGAACTTGGGCTCGATGCCGAGCCGGTTGAGCATCTCGTCGATCTGCGGCCCGCCTCCGTGCACGATGACGGGGTTGATGCCGACGTATTTCATCAACACGATGTCCTGCGCGAACTTGTGCTTGAGCGACTCCTCCATCATCGCGTTGCCGCCATACTTGATGACGACGGTCTTGTCGGAGAACGCGCGGATGTAGGGCAGCGTCTCGACGAGGATGTTGGCTTTTTTGATGAGTTTGTTCATGGCAGCCATCGCGTACCGTGCATCTTACAAAATAACTCCGTGCAACACAATTTATTCTTGCGTCACGACTTCGTTTTTCCGGACGTCGCGCGCGCGGCGGGCGTCCGGCCCGCCCGCGGATGCGCCTGATCGTAGACCTTCATGAGTTGATCCATCGCCACGTGCGTGTATTTTTGCGTGGTGGCGAGCGAGGCGTGGCCGAGCATTTCCTGAATCGCGCGCAGGTCAGCGCCCTCGTCGAGCAGATGCGTGGCGAAGGAATGGCGCAACGCGTGCGGGCTCACGCGTCCGCCCGCAAGCTGCGCCGAGTATCGTGCAACGAATCGGGCCACGCTGCGTGCGGTGAGGCGGCGACCGCGGTGGTTGCGGAACACGGGCAGCCCGTGTTCCGCGTGACGAATGACGGGTGACGGATGACGCGGCAACGAAGCGAGGTATTCCTTGATCGCCTCGACGGCGACGTCGCCGATCGGGACGATCCGCTCCTTGCGTCCCTTGCCGCGGAGCCGCACCAGGCCTTCCTTCAAATCAAGATCCGCGCGGTTCATGCCGACCAGCTCGCTCACGCGCGCGCCGGTGGAGTATAGCGTTTCGAGGATGGCGCGGTCGCGCCGCGCCGCCGGGCCGTCGCCTTCGGGAAACTCCATGAGCGCATTCGCGTCGTCTTTGGTCAGGACGCGCGGGAGCCGTTGCGGCAGCTTCGGCGTGCGGACCTCGGCGGCCGGATTCACCCGGCGGGTTTTGTCCCGGTTCAGATAGCGGTAGAAGGTGCGGAGCGCCGCCAGCTTGCGCGCCATGGAGGATTTCTGCTCCTGCCGCCGGTCCAGCCAATAGAGGTACTCGCGGACCAGCATGGGGTCCACGTCCAAGGGCTTCAACGGCGCGGCTCCGGCGGGACGTTTCGACGATGCGAAGGCGAGGAACTGTCGAAGGTCCGAGTGATAGGCGCGAATCGTTTCGGACGACGCGCCGCGTTCGTCTTTGAGGAACGCTACGAAAGCTCGGATGTTTTTCTCCATTCGTCGAAGTCCTCCAGCGCCCGTTGAACGATGCGGGTCCGTTTCTGCTCCTTGTCGCGGACGCGATCCGGCAGCGGCGGGAACAGCCCAAAATTCGTATTGATCGGCTGGAAATGGGAGGGCTCGGTGGTGGTGATGTAGTTCAGCAGCGCGCCGTGCGCGGTGGTCGGCGGCGGCGTCACCAACGGCAGGTTGGCCAGCCCCCGCGCGGCGTTGAGGCCGGCCAGTCCGCCCATCGCCGCCGATTCGGTGTACCCTTCCACGCCCACGAGCTGCCCGGCGAAGAACGCAGTGCCGCGGGTCTTGAGCTGCAGGGTGTTGCGCAACAGCTCGGGTGAATTGATGAAGGTGTTGCGGTGGACGCTGCCGTAGCGGAGAAACTCGGCCTGCCCCAACCCCGGGATCATGCGGAACACGCGCTTCTGCTCGCCGTAGGTGAGCTTGGTCTGGAAACCGACCATGTTGTAGCACGTGCCGTGGCGGTTTTCTGCGCGGAGTTGCACGACGGCGTGGGGCCGCGCGCCGGTTCTGGGATCGTCCAGGCCGACCGGTTTCAAGGGACCGAAGAGCATCGTCTGCCGGCCGCGTTCGGCCATGACTTCGATGGGGAGGCAGGACTCGAAGTACGGCGTATTTTTTTCGAACTCTTTGGGCTGGACTTTTTCGGCGGCCATCATCGTGTCGTAGAACGCATTGAATGTCTGTTCGTCCATCGGGCAGTTGAGGTAATCGGCGCCGCCCTTGTCGTAACGCGAAGCGAGAAAGACGACGTCCATATTGATGGAATCGGCATCGATGATCGGTGAGATGGCGTCGAAAAAGTAGAGATGCGTGGAGTGCGTGAGGCGCTGGATGGCGGCGGCCAGTTTGTCGGAGGTGAGCGGGCCGGTGGCGATGATGCAGACGCAGTCGGTCGGAATGTTGGCGATCTCTTCGCGGAGAATGCGGATGTTCGGATGGCTCTCGAGCGCCTGCGTGATCTTCTGCGAGAACTGGTCGCGGTCCACCGCAAGGGCCGAGCCGGCCGGGACGCGGACCTCGTCCGCCACGCGGATGATGAGAGAATTGAGCCGCCGCATCTCCTCTTTCAGGAGTCCGGGGGCGCTCACGCTGTCGGTGGAGCCGAGCGAATTGGAGCAGACGAGTTCGGCGAGGAAGCCCGTTTTGTGGGCCCTGGTCGGCTCCTTGGGACGCATCTCGTAGAGCGTCACCCGGGCTCCGCGCGAGGCCGCCTGCCAGGCCGCTTCGGATCCGGCGAGCCCGCCTCCCACGACGACCACATCCTCGCGCATCTGAGTGGGACTCCGGAGATTCAACCGAAGAATCTAAGCCTACTGGAGCGACGTACCGCTTCGCCGAGAGGCCTCAAGCAAGAAACGCTTGAGGGTTTTCTCCGGCGGCGGTAATTGGAAGGGGCTCCGCCCGATGAGCCGCCGGTTCAACTGAGTTAAACCCAAAACCGACACATTGGTTGAAGACTCTATCCGGCGGCGTCAATAAGGATAAAACCCAGAATAGCCGCCGGCTCATGCAAGCGCGGTATGGTGGGCGATACTGGTCTTGATCCAGTGACCTCTCCCGTGTGAGGGGAGCGCTCTCCCAACTGAGCTAATCGCCCACGGGTCGAAAGTCTAACACGGCACTTCATGCAGATCAATGCGCGCCGACAGCCGATCTGCCGGGAAACGCCGTTTTTCTGGACAGAATGCACCGCCCACGTTAGACTCCACGCTGTCACACGGTATGTCCTACGAGAGAGGTGATCTATGAAAAGCGTGCAAGTAATCGGGCTCGTGGCGCTGGCAGCAATTCTCACGGCCGGCTGCGCGGCAAGAGAAAATCAAATCACGCTGGCGCAGGGCGGCGGCATGTATTCGGCCTTGGATGCCACGGCGCAGGTCTACTCCAATACCAGAGCGCAGGCACCAGTGGACGATAATCCGTGGCGGTGGGTGGGGTTTGCGCTCCATCCGGTCGGTGTCGTCCTGGATTACGCCATCAACCGGCCGATCTATGCGCTGACCTCCGTGTTCCCGTATATGTTCGGCTATACCAGCGAGGACGTGCTCGTCAGCTCGCAGCGCCAGTAACCGCGTCCCCGCGAGCATTCCTTTACGCAGCGGCAGGAAGGAGCCCCTTCCCGCCGCTGTGCTGTTTTTGTAGAATCATTCCTCTATGCACAACACAGTCTGCAAGAGCCGGCCGGTCGAGTTGCTGTGCGGCGTGGCATTTGCCAGCGTCCTCTTGGCCTGTGCGATGGAAGGACCCTCCAAGCTGCCGCCCAATGCAAGCGATCTGATCCTCCTGAAGACTGCCAAATTGTGCGACCAGAAATCGGCTGTCCTCGGCCGTCATCCGGGAATGCCGATCAAACGGGATGTCTGGGGCACGGGAGAGGAACTGCGGATTTCGGCGGATCGCAGCACGACCGGCGCGGACGAATCGTTGTTTTTCGATCAGGACGATCAACTGGTCGGCCTGCTGTTCGTCTTTCCGGCCGGCGTCAACCTGAAACCCTATCCGGTCCTGCGCGAGACGCTGAGCCAGCTTAAGCCCAAGATCGAGTTTTACCTGAACATCGGCCAAGTGTCCGCGCAGGAGAGTCTCGATCCGAGCGCGCTCTACGATACCGGCGATGCCACCAGCACGACCCGCTACCTGGTCTTGAGCGGGGACCCGCCCACGCTCCTGGCTGCCTCCTTCACCATTGATCCTTACTATAAACTCATGTCGCCATACCGCGCGGAGTTTCTCTCGAGAATCGAGCGGGGCGGCAGGGCTAAGGGCGGCTCAAAGCCGTCGGGCAAGGGCTCGACGGACCGGGAGGCGTTCGCGGCGCTTCAGCAGTTTGCACGCGGGGAAGCGGCGCACTTCGGTTCCTGCGGCGCAAAGGACGACGCCCGCGCGGCCGACGCGTACAGCAAGGCCATCACGGTCGGATTCTCCGACAAGGACCAACTGGCAGATGCCCATCACAAATTGGGGTTGGCCCTCGATCGCAGCGGCAAGCTCGAGCCGGCCAAAACCGCCATTCAGAAGGCTCTTGCCACTCGCCCCAACACGGCGGAGTTTCTCAACAGCCTGGGAACGGTGTATGTCAAACTGGGGGACCCGGCGCGTGCGCTGGCGGCGTTCGAACGGGCGGTGACGTTGCGACCGAACTATACGGTCGCGCGGTTCAACCTGGCGGAGGCGTACGAGCAGGTGAATGTCAAACGGGCCATCGCGGAGTATGAAACCTATCTGGCTTTGGTTGAAGGCGTCGAAGAAGAGCAGTCACGGGCGACCAAGGCGCAGGAGCGTGTGCAGTACTTGAAGAAGCGGTAAACGATGTCGCCTGCCCGGGCGATTATCCCCTGGAATGCTCTTCCTGTTCCTGCTGCGTTTTGCACTCGATGCAGAAGGTCGTGACAGGCCGGGCTTTGAGACGTTTGAGCGGGATTTCCTCCCCACAGCCTTCGCAAATGCCGTAAGTCCGCGTGGCTAGGCGGTCGAGGGCTTCGTCGATCTTCTTGATCAGCTTCCGTTCCCGGTCTTTGATCCGTAACGCAAAGTTCTGATCCGCCTCCGCCGTGGCCTGATCGTTCATGTCGGGGAATGTGGCGAGGCCCGGCCGTTGGTCCAGCACCGCCTCGGCGCCCTGGATCAATCCTGCCCGCTGCCGCTGCAACGCGTGAAAAATAGACGCGTACTTCGGCTCACCGGCGTAGGGCTGTTTCTTGCGCGCAGCGGTCCGTTTCGCCGGACGCGAAGGCGGGGACACTGTCTGCGTTGATCCCTGTGCGCGTGGACTCATCGGCAAAAACTATAACAACATGACCCGGGCTGGTCAATGCTTAGCTGCGAGACCGCGGGCCGAGCACGACTTGCGCGACAATCTGCCCGGTCTGTCTTGTCTATTCCGTCTGTTCGGTCTATTCAGTCCAGCAAAACCGACCAGACAGACTGAACAGACCGAATGGACCAAATAGACATTCCTGCCAGTCTTGCCCCTCTCGCTTGTCTCGCACGTCGCGCCAGTCTCGCGGAGCCTCGTTCAGCGGTACTGTGCTATAGATCCCGCCGGCCTTCCAGGGATTTGATGAGCGTCACTTCGTCCGCATACTCGATATCCACGCCGACCGGAATCCCGTAGGCGATGCGCGAGACGCGGACGCCGTACGGTTTGAGCAGCTTGGTCAGATAGATGGCCGTGGCTTCGCCTTCGATCGTGGGGTTGGTGGCGAGGATCACCTCCTCGACGCCGCTGTCCTTGAGGCGGTCCGCCAGGTCTTGCGCGTGGATGTCCGCGGGGCCGACGCCATCCAGCGGCGACAGGGCTCCGAGCAGCACGTGGTACAGGCCGCGATAGCCGCCGGTGCGCTCGACGGCGTAGAGCGAGCTGGGCTCTTCGACGACCAGAATCTTGGTGCGGTCGCGCTTGGGATCTCGGCAAAACTCGCACAGCTCGCCCTCGGCGATGTTGCGGCACTGACGGCAGAACGCCAGGCCTTCCTTCACGGCGCGAATCGCGTCGGCCAGCCGCATCGACTCATCCTTGTCGGTTTTTAAGATATGGAAGGCGAGGCGCTGCGCCGTTTTGTGCCCGATGCCCGGCAGCCGGACCAGTGCCCGGATCAGTTGCGCAAGCAACCCCTGGTTGTCAATGCCCATGGAAAAGCCGTGGCGGGTGACGAAGACTGGCAAAACGTTCAGCGCGCATCGCTCTGTAGTCAGCGTTCAGAGGAGTCCCGGAATTTTCATCCCGCCGGTAATGGTTTTCATCTCACCGGCCATGAGATCCTTGGCCTTGCACAGCGCGTCGTTGGTGGCCGCGACGATCATCTCCTGCAGGAGGTCGCTCTCGCCGGGTTTCAGGACGTCGGGATGGATGGTGATCGAAACAATTTCCATCGTTCCGTTAGCCGTGACCGTCACCATGCCGCCCCCGGCTGAACCTTCAGCGACCTTGGTCGCCGCTTGTTTCTGAACTTTGGCGAGCTGGTCCTGCATCGCCTGGGCCTGCCGCATGATGTTCCCCATGTTGCCGAACGGATTCTTGCTCATGATGCGGTCTCCTTGCGGGGTGCGGCCTGCCGGACATCCACGAGGTCGCTTCCGAACACGTCCCGTGCTTGTTTGACGAGCGGGTGCGCGCGCGTCTGTTCGAGCAGCGCGTCTTTTTGGGAGCGGGCTTTTGCGGCGCGGGTCTGCGCCGGCGACAGAGCGGCTGTCTGCCCGCCCGCAAGCTCGACGATTTTGAGCCGCACCGCCCGCCCGGCCAGCTCGGCGCAGAGATCGGCAAGTAGCCGTTGGTTATCGGGTTTCTCCATCATGCCGCGCGCCACCGATGCATTCGACGGGTATCCGATCGTCAATTGATTGCCCTCGATGCCGAGCAGTGTCCCCATTTCCAGGAACACTCCGACGTTCGGGTGCCTGCTTGAGACATGCTCCACCACCTGCTCCCAGTTGAGTTGGAGGGGAGGCGGCGCCGGTGGCGGCGCGGCTTGCGCCGGTTTTGTGTTGGCCGGCTGTGCGGGCAACTTGGGCAGAGCAGGTTTCGAGGATGCGATCGGCGAGGGCGGTGGCGTCGGCGAAGGTAGGGGCCGAGTCTGTGCCATGGATTTGGCCGGAGCCGCTGGGCTGTAACCGGATGTCGGACGGCTCGGTGCAGCGGGGGCGGCAGGTGTCGTCGCTTGGCGCGGCGGTGCCGGGTGTGCCATGGCCGGTGCCGCGGGAACCGATGCGCCGGGGGTGAGCAGCCGTGCGGCGCGAATGGCTGCGGACTCCAGGACGAAGCGCGGGTGCGCGCTGAGGCGTAGCGCATCCTCGGCCTGCGAAAGAATCCGGAACAACTCGTGGGCCTGCTCGACCGTGAAGGCCTTGGCGTCCGCGACGATCTGTCGCACGTCTTCCTCGGGCGCTTCGATGAGGCTCCGGAGGTCCTGCGCGGCAGGCACAACGGCGGCGACCAGCATGTGGCGGGCGTATTCGACCAGGTCGGCGCAATAGGCGCGGAAGTCGTGCCCTTGATCCAATAACTGCGCGATCACGCCCACGGCGGCCGGACCGTCTTTTGCGATGATGGCGGCGATCATCGCGCGGACGTGCTCCTGCGGTACGGTGCCCAGCAGAGTCTCCAGGTCACCGTGCTTGACGGTCTTGCCGGCGAAGGCCACGACTTGGTCCAGGATGCTCAGCGCATCCCGCATGCTGCCGTCGCTGGTCCGTGCGATGGACGACAAGCTTCGGTCCTCCACGGTGAGGCTGTCCTGCTGTACCACGAAGCGCAGGCGCTGGACGATCTCGGCGTGCGGGATCCGTCGGAAGTTGAAATGCTGGCAGCGCGAAAGAATCGTGGCCGGGATTTTATGGATTTCGGTCGTGGCGAAGATGAACACGACATGGGCCGGCGGCTCCTCCAGTGTCTTCAGCAAGGCGTTGAAGGCGGACGTCGAGAGCATGTGGACTTCGTCGATAATATAGATGCGATAGTGACCGTGAAACGGCGTGAACTTCACATTCTCGCGGATCTCCCGCACGTCGTCGACGCCGGTGTTGGAGGCGCCGTCGATCTCGATCACGTCCACCGAGTTGCCTTGCGTGATCTCCCGGCAATTGACGCAGGTGTCGCAGGGCGTGGCGGTGGGGCCCTGCTCGCAATTCAGCGCCTTGGCGAGGATGCGGGCCATCGTCGTCTTGCCGACGCCGCGCGTGCCGGAAAACAAGAACGCATGCGCGATCCGTTTACTGGCGATGGCGTTCGAGAGGGTCTGAACGACGTGGGGCTGGCCGATCACGTCTCGGAAGGTGGCCGGCCGGTATTTGCGCGCGGAGACTTGGTAATCCATGATGCGTTATGCGTGAAGCGTGAAACGTGAAGCGTGCAATTTGGGCCTCAAGCCTGTATTCCCTGTCTGTGTCCCCTAAGGATGTTCAAAATGGTCGGCCTTTTCTTCTACAATCCTTCACACACCGATGGAGCAGGGGTTGGCTCGACTGTGCGCTACTTTCTCACCCGCCAGCCCCAGGCGCGCCAAGACGCGCCCCTTCCCAAAGCGAGCACCTTCTGAGTGTGCGCGCTGCGCGAGCACAGAGCCAATCACGGCGCACGCCACTCACTTCCTAATGCGGGGCCAGGTGATCCTGCGGCACACCGAACGTACCGCTTACCGTTGCTTCCTTCCGGACCTGGCGGGGTTCACAGGGTTCTGTTGCACAGGGCCCAGCCCCTTCTCTCGAAGTTAAAAGTAAAAAGTGGGGAGTAAGTATGACCGAAACTTTTGCCTTTTAACTTTCTACTTTTGCCTTGCCTTGGTGTGGCGGAGAGGGTGGGATTCGAACCCACGGTCCCATTGC
>JBGPNZ010000071.1:0-9344 GCA_041487795.1 Nitrospiraceae bacterium | reverse complement strand
GCGACCTCCTCATAACTGGCCGCAAAGTATAGCAAATTTTATTCCATATCACAAACATCGCCTCCCGCAGTGTTTAACCCGCATTATTCATGAGGGTTCGTGACGAAACCGCTGAGACGCCTTGCGAGACGGGCGCGTGGAGCCACGAGGAAGGGAGGCAGCCTTGAAAGGCTGTTGACCGACCGAGCGGCCGAGCCCGCCCGCCTAGACGCGTCACCCGAGCGGCCAGGCTTGTCGTAGCGGCGTATCGGCGGGTGCAGTAGAAGCCGTCATGAATAATGCGGGTTAAGGCCGACCTCTTGCCTTTCTGCCGGACGCTCAGTAGAATCCCACGCACGTATGATCAAACTGCTGCGAGAAAGCAATCTGCTATATCCCTGGGCCCTTAAGGGCGTCATGGTCGCCATCGCCCTGACGTTCATGGTCGGCATGGGCTGGTGGGGCTACGGCGAATCGCAGACCGACTCCGTCGCCACGGTCGGCCCGCTTAAAGTCTCGCGGGACGAGTTCATGCGCCGCTACAAGAACCTCTACGAGTTCAGCAAGAAACAAAAAATGCCGGACGCGATCAAGGACGACGTGCTCAAACAGATGGCCGTCGAACAGATGGCGGAGGAAAAACTCTGGCGCCTGGCCGCGGACGACATGGGGTTGACCCTCTCGCCCGAGGAGTTGCATGCGGCCATTACGCGGATCAAGGATTTTCACCAGAACGGCAAATTCGATCCGGAACTGTACAAACGCCTCCTGGCCTTCAATCACCTCACGCCGCCCCAATTCGAAGCCGAGTATGCAGCGCGCCTGCTGGGAGACAAGGCCGTGACGGTCGTCTTTGACTCCGTCGCCCTGACGCCGGCCGAGATCGAAGAGGCCAAAACTTTGATGGCCCGTCCGTCGTCAGCTGATTCGCCCACCGGCCCCTCGGCCAAAGATCGGATCCTGCAGGATATGCTGTTCCAGAAGCAGCAACGCGCGGTTCTGGCGTTTCGGGAGGCGATGAGGGCGAAGGTCAACGTACAGATCAGGAAAGAGTTACTCTAGCGATCAGCTATTTACTCTCACCTCTCAAAGAATCAACATCGCGTCGCCATAGCTGTAGAACCGATACTTCTCTCGGACTGCTTCCGCATAGGCCGCCCGCAAGGGCTCCGGCCCCGCAAAGGCCGACACCAGCATCAGCAGTGTCGTCCTCGGCAGGTGGAAGTTCGTCAGTAGCACATCCACGACTTTGAACTGATAGCCCGGCGTGATGAAGAGCCCGACGTCGCCCTGCGTCGGCCGCACCGTCCCATCGCCGGAAGCAGCCGCTTCCAGAGTCCGGACGACCGTGGTGCCGACCGCCACCACGCGCCCGCCAGCTTTCCTGGTCTCATTGATGGCCGTCGCCGTTTGAGGCGAGAGTTCCGCCCACTCGGTGCCCATTCGATGCTCGTCAATCCGCTCGACCGTCACCGGCCGGAATGTCGCAGGCCCGACGTGCAGCGTCACCATTGCCATTCGCACACCTTTTTCTTTGAGCGCAGCCAGCAGCCGCTCCGTAAAATGCAGCCCTGCGGTCGGCGCCGCGATTGCGCCGGCTGCGCGCGCGAACAGCGTTTGATACCAGATCCGATCCTGTTCATTGGGATCGCGCTTGATATAGGGCGGCAAGGGCATCCGGCCGATCTTTTCCAGAAGCGCAGGCACGGACGAGGAAAACTTCATGATAATTCCACCGGCTCCCTGTTCAACCACCGTCGCGGTCGCGCCGCCGTCCAGTTCGATCACCTGACCGGGCTTCGCCCCTTTGCACAAGACCTCCCACCGATCCGACTCAAGCGGCTTGACAAAGACCAGTTCCAGATGCCCGCCGCCTGGCCGTCTGCGCCCGCTGAGCCTGGCCGGAAGGACTTTTGTATCGTTCACGACAATGAGATCCGTGGAATTGAGAAACCTGGGCAGGTCGGCCACGTGATGATGCGTACGGGCGCCTCCGCCTTTCGGCACGACCAAGAGACGCGCCTGATCGCGAGGTTCAATTGGATGGTCCGCAATCAGCGAGGGATCGAACGAAAAATCGAACTCAGAGAGGAGCATTATCGCGACAGGGACGTGGTGCGTTTGAGTTCGGTGCCGGGAAAGTAGTAGGCCAGGATGGTCGTGTAGGGATAGCCATGCTCCGCCATTTCCTTGGCTCCCCACTGGCAGAGGCCGACGGCATGGCCGGCCCCGCGCCCGGAAAGAGCAATTTCCCATCCCATGGACTCCACGTCGAACTGTGTGCTGGGAATCACCGAATAGCCGATCAGACGGCGGAAGTCCTCGCCGCGCAGGATCAGCTCGCCGCGCGAGTGGAGAATCCTGAGCTTGGTCACCCGCCCGGCCTTGCTGTAGGCGAAAGGCGTCAGGCTGGCGATGGCGCCCACGTCCACACCCTGCCGCCGGAAGGCGTTTTCCAAGTCCTGCATCTTCAACACGGCGCGCCATTGATAGCGTGGCGCGTTCACATCGAAGGGACAATCCACGCCTTTCAAATAGGGCAGGTCCTTGGACCAGACATTCACGGCATCTTCGGTCGGGCCGGCTGCCGTGGACGAAAAGGCGGCATAGATCGGCGCGTTCTGGTAGGCCACGGCAATCCCGCGCGTGGACTCCACGGCCTCCTGCACGCGCTGATCCACGCCCTGACGCCCTTGGTAGACCTGATCCTGCACCGTGGCGACGAGATCGTACTCGCGCGACTTGTTCAGCAGCCGTTGATAAAGGGCATAGGTCCGCGCGACGACCGCCTGGGCCTTGAGCGCCTCCGGATGCCAGCCTGGAGACATTTCGGCCGGCACGACGCCCTTGATGTATTCCTCCAGGTCCACGTCGTTCACGAGAAGCAACCCGTTTCCGCGGACCAGGATTTTCAGGCTGCCGCCGACCACCAAAGGCTTGGGTTCACCGGTTCCGTTGCCGCCGTTCGTCACTGTCAGATCGCCGCCGCGGCTCCGGATGGTCACGGACTCAGCCGGCGCCCGTTCCCCGTTCAATGTCAGGCCGCCCACCGACGGCCTGGCAACGACCGGCCCCGCGAACACCCGTGTGTCCCCATTCGGCATCTGAACGGTGACACCGCGCTCGGCGGAGACTTCCACCCGCTGGGCATCCTGCATCAGCAGGACGCGCATCAGATCGTCGGCAAAACTCGATGCGGGAAGAAGGAGAGAGAGCGCCACCCAGAAGGCAAGGACAGCCGGCATGGTCACCGTTTCGACAAAAAATACACCAGCAGACTCAGCACAACACTGATCAGAATGCTCGTCGTCAGCGGAAAATAAAAACTGAAACCGTCTCGCTTGACAGAGATATCGCCGGGTAATTTGCCGAACCATCCGAGCCATTCGTTCAACAGTCCGCCGGAGCCTGCACTTTTCTCGACCAGGAGGATCGCCACACCGGCCAGCGCGAGAAGCCCGCCGGCCAGAATCAGCGCTTTCCCCAGTCCGTTCCATTCAGGCACGGCATGGCTCACTTGGGCAGGATGTTGAAAAAGACCGTCAGCTGCGTTCTCGCATTGCTCAAAGCCTGCGGCATACGAGAAAAGTATGCCGCAGGCTTCTCGCTCGCTGCGGCCTTGCTGGACAGCCTTTTTGACCATCCTGCGGGATAAAGTTTCCCATTTCTCAGGCAGACCGGCCGCTACTATCACTGTTACCTTACTTGATCAGCAATTCGGCGATCTGGACGGCGTTGAGCGCCGCTCCTTTTCTTAGATTGTCGGCCACAACCCAGAGATTCAGCCCGTTCTGGATGGACTCGTCTTCCCGAATCCGTCCGACATACACCTCGTCCTTGCCGGCAGCGTCCAGCGGCATGGGGTAAATCTGATGAGCCGGATCGTCGTACACCAGCACGCCCGGCGCGGTCGAGAGAATGGCCCGCGCATCATTGGCCGACAGCTTTTTCTCGGTTTCGATGTTCACCGCCTCGGAGTGACCGACATAGACCGGCACCCGGACCGTGGTCGCGGTCACCTGGATCGTCGAGTCCCCCATGATCTTTCGCGTTTCATTCAACATTTTCATTTCTTCCTTGGTATACCCGTTCGGCAAAAACTCATCGATGTGCGGCAGGCAGTTGAATGCGATCTGATGGGGATAGACCTTGGGCGTCGGCTCCTTGAAACCAAGCAGATCCTTGCACTCGTCCATCAGCTCGTCCATCGCCTCCTTGCCCGTGCCCGAGACGGATTGGAACGTCGTCACGACGACGCGCCGGATGCGCGCGGCGTCGTGCAGCGGCTTCAAGGCCACCACCATCTGGATCGTCGAGCAGTTGGGGTTGGCGATGATGCCCTTGTGTTGCAGTACATCGTGCGGATTGACCTCCGGCACGACCAGCGGCACATCCTTATCCATGCGCCACGCCGCACTGTTATCGATGACCACCGTGCCGGCCTTGGCCGCAATCGGCGCGTACTCGCGGCTCACGTCGGTGCCGGCCGAGAACAGGGCGATGTCCACCCCCTCAAACGAGTCTTTCTGGAGCGCCTGGATGGGAATGTCCTGCCCGTGGAACGTGACCGTACCACCGGCCGAGCGCGACGAGGCCAGCGGCACGAGCTTCTCCACCGGAAACTTCCGTTCCTCAAGCACCGCGATCATCTCGGTGCCGACCGCGCCGGTCGCCCCGACGACAGCCACGGTGTAGCTTTGTTTCTTCTTCAGCATGATCGACTTGCCTTACCTTTTACTTTTTACTTCTCACTTTTTACTTCGCGCGCCCCGCGCGTTACGCGGCGATCAGGCCACAATCATCCGAATCCGATGGTTAAACGTATCCGCAATATACACGTTCCCCGCCTCATCCACCACCACCCCGAACGGATAGTTGAGGCTGCCGGCAAGCGGATCGCCCCCGTCGCCGCCGAACTGTGCCTGGCCGCTGCCGGCCATGCGCGTGATGATTTTTTTCTTCCGGTCCCAGCGCCGGATCAGATGGCTGTCCGAATCCGTGATCAATAGATTTCCGGCTGCATCCAGCGCGATCCCGTAAGGACGGGACAGGCTGGTCGAAAATTCGTTGGGCAGACCGGAGAACCGGTACTCGCCCCCATCGCCGGCGACCGTGCTGATGATGCCCGTCGCCAGATCGACCCGGCGGATGCGGCCGCTGAACGTATCGGCAATATACAGATCCCCGTCTGGGCCAAGCGTCAACCCGCTGGGCCCGGAGACCCCCGCCTCGGTCGCCGGCATCCCATCGCCCATATAACCCGTTTCGCCGGTGCCCGCGACAGTCGTCATGATGCCGGTGGTCAAGTCTACTTTGCGCACCCGGTTGTTGCTCTGATCGGCAATGTACAAGTTTCCACGACCGTCCACCGCGAGAGCGGCCGGCTCATTCAACGTCGCCGCGGTCGCCGGACCGCCGTCGCCGGAGCAGCGATGCTGGCCGGTTCCGGCAATCGTCGAGATCATGCCAGTGGCCGCGTCCACCTTCCGGATGCGGTGGTTCATCGTGTCGGCAATATAGAGATTCCCCTGGCCATCCACCGCCACCGCGCCTGGAAAATTCAGCGTCGCCTGCGTCGCCGGACCGCCGTCGCCCCCGAACCGGCCGTTGTTGCCGGTACCGACAACATAGCGGACTGTCCCGCTCACATCGGACAATTGCACGAATTTTTCAGCCTTGCCGGCAGACGGATCGGCAAAGGGATCTTCGTCTTCCGCCGGTGCATGAGCTCTGACCGGCCCGCTGTCCCTATTGTCCTTCTCCGGACGCCCGGCCACCGTCGCGATCACGCCGCTCGTGAGATCCACCCTCCGAATCACATGGTTTTCAGCATCGGCAATATACAGAATGCCGGCGGCCCCCAAGGCCAGGCTTTTCGGCTCGTTCAGGCGCGCCTCGACAGCCGAACCATTGTCGCCGGCATGGCCCGACTCGCCGTTGCCTGCAATCGTCGCGATCGTGCCGGGCTGGATCTTTGCGGCTATCATCTCTTCAGTGGCTTCCCTGGTTTATCTGGTTTTTCTGGTTTGTTTGGTTCGTTTTGTTAAAAAACCAGAGAAACCAGACAAACGAGACAAACCAAACAAACCTTTTCTATTGCTTCACCAAATTCTTGAGAATCGCCGCGCCCATTTCCCTGGTGCCGACCAGTGTCATGCCCGGCGTGTGGATTTCCTTTGTTCGATAACCCTGCTCAAGCGTCGCCACAATCGCCCGCTCGATCGCCTCCGCTTCCTTGTCCAACTTGAATGCGTAGGACAGCATCATGGCTGCCGAGGCGATGGTGGCAATGGGATTGGCGATGTTCTTCCCCGCGATATCGGGCGCGCTGCCGTGAATCGGCTCGTACATCCCGGTCTTCGCGCCCACGCTGGCCGATGGCAGCATCCCGATCGAGCCGGTCAGCATCGCCGCTTCGTCGCTCAGGATGTCGCCGAACATATTGGTCGTCACCAGCACGTCGAACTGTTTAGGGTTGCGGATCAATTGCATCGCGCAGTTGTCGACGTACATGTGGCTCAGCTCGATGTCCGGGTACTGCTTATGGACATCGATCACCACGCGGCGCCACAGTTCGGACGATTCGAGCACGTTGGCCTTGTCCACGGACATGACCTTCCTCCGTCGCTTCCGCGCCGCTTCAAACGCCACGATCGCAATGCGCCGGATTTCCTCGGTTGTGTAGACCTCGGTATTGATCCCCCGCTCGCCGCCTGGAATCTTCTCGATGCCCTTCGGCTTGCCGAAATAGATGCCGCCCGTCAGTTCGCGCACCACTAGAATGTCGATTCCTTCGACCACCTCCCGCTTGAGTGTCGAGGCATCGGCCAGCATGGAATACAATTTGGCCGGGCGGAGATTCGCATAGAGCCCCAACTGCTCCCTGAGACCAAGCAACGCCCGCTCCGGTCTGACGTTGTAGTCCAGCCCTTCCCACTTGGGTCCGCCGACGGCGCCGAGCATCACGGCGTCGCTGCGCTTGGCCAGCGCCAACGTGTCCGGAGGCAGCGGCACGCCGGTTTGGTCGATCGCCTGACCGCCGACCGGCGCCTCGATGAATTCAAACGTATGGCCGAACTTCTGGCCCACAGCCTTGAGTACCGTGACCGCTTCCGGCACGATTTCCTGCCCGACTCCATCGCCCGCCAATACTGCAATCGTCGCTTTCATCTCTGTTTATACGCTCCTCTCCATCCCTGACATTCCAACGCTTGTTGCCCCGTCATACTTGCACGTACAATCATTGTCAACATGGACACCGTTGCGGACATCATCCTCGTGATTCACGCCCTGGTGGTCGTGTTCAACGTCGGCGGATTGGCAGCTATCTGGATCGGGGCGGCCCTCAAATGGCGATGGATCCGCAATTTCTGGTTTCGCGCGATCCATCTCGGCGCCATGGGTTTCGTCGCCGCGGAAAGCCTGGTCGGAGTCCTCTGCCCGCTGACTGTTCTGGAAGATGCCCTGCGGCAGGGCGGCCGGCCAGAATCCAGTTTCGTCCAGCGCTGGGTGAGTAGACTCCTCTACTACGATTTCCCCGCCTCTGCGTTCACCATCACGTACGTGCTCTTTGCCCTGATCGTTCTGCTCACGTTCATCGCTATCAAACCCGAGCGAAGGGCCGCTTCGCCCGATCCGCAGCCCTGACGCGTGTTATTCCAGGATCCGCTCGCAATCCGGCGTCCATGCCGGGTCAACCAGGCAGAGAAACTCCAGCGCGCCCGTCCCCCTGTTCTCCACCCATTGCTCGGCACCCGGCGGCACCGCCACGACCGTGCCCTTCCTGACCGGCGCTGACTCGCCACCAACGTGCATGCGTCCCTCACCAGCCAGGAAGTAGTAGACCTCCGAGGCTGCCAAGACGTGGCGTTTGGATGTGGTTCCAGGATCCAGCCGCCCTTGCGCCAGACTGTACCGCGCGTCCACGCAACCCTGAACCGGACGCAGCAATTCACGGAGGATCGTATGGTCGCCGGCAAGAAATTCCCGGCAGTCGTCGAACTGGCGGATCACCATCTTGCGAAATCCGTCGGTTACACGAGGCCGATTTTCTGATTCGGATCCTGATTTTTCGACGCCCAGTACGCCAGCTTGTTGAGCGCGTTCAGGTACGCCTTCGCGGATGCCACAATAATATCTGTGTCGGCGCCATTGCCGCTCGTCGTCTTGCCGGCCTCTTCGACGCGCACCGAGACTTCGCCCTGCGCGTCGGTGCCGCCCGTGATCGCCTTGACGATATACTGCAGCAGGCGGCTCTTCGTGCCGATCATCGCGGCGATCGTGCGATAGGCCGCGTCCACCGGCCCGTCGCCCGTACCCGTCTGTTTGACAATCCGCCCATCGATGGCCAGCTCCACGGTGGCCGTGGGCACCTGGCCTGTGCCGCTCTGCGCAAACAGCGTCTTCAGAACGTACCGCTCCGGAATCCGGCGAATCTGCTCGGAGATGATCGTTTCAAGGTCCTCTTCGAAAATTTCCTTCTTCTGGTCGGCCAACCGCTTGAAACGGTCGAACGCCAGGTTGACTTCTTCTTCCGTGAGCTTGTACCCAAGCTCCTCCAGCCGCTTCCGGAACGCATGGCGGCCGGAAAGCTTGCCCATGACCAACTGCATCTGTCCCAGGCCGATGGATTCCGGCCGCATGATCTCGTAGGTGCTCTTCTCCTTCAGCAGACCGTCCTGATGGATGCCGGACGTGTGCGCGAAGGCATTGGCGCCGACGATGGCCTTGTTCGGCTGCACGACCATGCCGGTGATCTGGCTCACAAGCCGGCTCGTCTTGGAAATCTCCTCGGTCCGAATCTTCGTATCGGCCTTGTAGAAGTCCTTGCGGGTGCGGAGCCCCATGACAATTTCTTCCATCGAGGCATTCCCCGCACGTTCGCCGATGCCGTTGACCGTGCATTCCACCTGCCCGGCACCCGCCTTGATCGCCGCGAGCGAATTGGCGACGGCCACACCGAGATCGTTGTGGCAATGGACCGAAATTACGGCCTTCCTGCTGTTCTTGACCTTCTTCCGGATCGTCTCGATCAATTGGCCGAACTCCTGTGGTGTCGCGTAGCCGACCGTATCCGGAATATTCACCGTGCCGGCTCCAGCCGCGATGACCGCCTCGATCACCTCGCAGAGATACGTGACGTCCGAGCGGCTCGCGTCCATCGGAGAAAACTCGACGTCGCTCACATACCCGCGCGCCCGCTCGACCATCTCCACGGCCCGCTTGAGCGCCTCCTTGCGCGTCATGCGAAACTGATGCTTCAAATGAATGTCCGACGTGGACAGGAACGTGTGAATCCGCACCTTGGGGGCTCCCTTGAGCGCTTCCCAGGCCCGGTCGATGTCTTCCGGGCGCGCGCGCGCCAG
>JBGPNZ010000070.1:0-9353 GCA_041487795.1 Nitrospiraceae bacterium | reverse complement strand
GGCGCCGCGCCGCTCCCGCGGCACACCGGCCAGCTCATGGAGCAACTTCCTGCAATTATCCTCGTAGGTCGCGTCGTCGCCGGCATATCGCGCGGCATGGACGCCGGGACGCCCGCCCAGCGCCTCCACTATCAACCCCGTATCATCGGCCACTGCGGGCAACCCCGTGACGCGGGCAACGGTCACGGCCTTTTTGATCGCGTTGGCTTCGCAGGTCTCGCCGTCCTCCACGACTTCCGGCGCAGCAGGAAACTCCGCCAACGTCCGAATGCGAACTCCCAAATCGCTCAGCAACGCCGCCAATTCCCTGCCTTTATCCGGATTGCGCGTCGCCAGCACCAGCTCTTTGATCAGAAAGACGCTCCCTACTCCAAATCCCCGATCAGTTCCTTCTGCAGTTCCACCAGGCCTTTGATCGCCTTCCAACCGAGGCTGAGGAATTCGTCCAGATCCTTTTTCGCGAACGCCTGGCGTTCCGCCGTGCCCTGCACTTCCACAAACCGTTCCCGTCCCGTCATCACCAGATTCATGTCCACTTCGGCCCTGGAGTCCTCTTCATAGGCCAGATCCACCAGCACCTCGCCGCCCACGCGGCCCACGCTGATGGCCGCCAGATAATCCGTCAGCGGCCGCTTCTTGATCAACTCCTTTTTCTTCAACACGGTCAACGCATCGGCCAGCGCAATAAACGAGCCGGTAATCGCCGCCGTCCTGGTTCCACCGTCGGCCTGGATCACGTCGCAGTCGATCCAGATCGTCCGCTCTCCCATCCCAGTCATGTCCGTCACGGCCCGCAAGGCCCGCCCTACCAGCCGCTGAATTTCCAGCGTGCGCCCGCCTTGCTTGCCCTTCACCGCTTCGCGCGGCGTCCGCTCATGCGTCGCGCGCGGGAGCATCGCATACTCGGCCGTCACCCAGCCGACCTTCTTGTCCCTCAAAAACGGCGGGACTTTCTCCTCCACGGAGGCGGTACAGATCACCTTGGTGCCGCCCATCTCCATCAGCACCGACCCTTCGGCGTGCTTGATGAAATTCCGCGTGATCGTGACGGGCCGGACTTCGTCCTTGCGGCGACCGTCCACTCGATGCAGATGCATGCCGTGTGTCATGTCGAGGGCACCCCAATGAATAAGCGCATGGATCGGATTATATAAGGAGGGGCTTCGAAAGACAATGAAAGCGGAGGATCGCCGTCAGCAGTCGCTGTGGTCGGCATGATCGTTTTGCCGGCGCCGTCGAGCCAAGCCAACACGAAAAAAGAGCAGTCCGACGATCACACTGCCGATACCCAACACGAACGCGTTCTCGTCAGGGAACACATAGGGCATGGACAGGGACTCGAGCAGGTCGCTCATGCGCATCATCACCGGCCGCTTGGTTCGTACCCCAGGTTGGGACCAAGCCACTTTTCGACGTCCGCAAGCGCCACGCCTTTCCGCTTCGCATAGTCCTCGGCCTGATCGCGCCCCAGCTTGCCGACTGAAAAATACTTCGCCGCCGGGTGGGCAAAGTAGAGCCCGCTCACCGAGCTGGCCGGGTACATGGCATAGCTCTCAGTCAGTCGAATGCCCGTGTGTTTTTCGGCCTGGAGCAGATCGAAGAGCAAGCGTTTCTCCGTGTGGTCAGGACAGGCCGGATAGCCGGCCGCCGGACGGATGCCACGATACTTCTCCCGAATCAATTCTTCGTTCGAGAGCTGCTCCTGCTTGCCATAGCCCCAATCATCGCGGGCTTGCTTATGCAAACATTCGGCAAAAGCTTCCACGAGACGATCGGCCAACGCTTTCGTCATGATCGAATTGTAATCGTCGTGATCCTTCTCAAACTTGGCGCAGAGCGCTTCGATCCCAATGCCGGTCGTGACCGCAAACCCTCCGAGATAATCGGCGACCCCCGATGATTTCGGCGCAATGAAATCCGCCAATGCCTGATTGGCTTGGCCGGCAGGTTTCTCCGATTGTTGACGCAGCGTGTGAAACGTCGCCAGCACGTTCTTCCTCGATTCGTCGACATACACTTCGATGTCGTCGCCGACGCTGTTGGCCGGAAAGAACCCATAGACGCCCTTGGCTGTCAGAAGTTTCTTCGAGACGATTTCCTTCAACAGCTTCTGCGCATCGTGGAACAACTCGGCTGCCTTCTCCCCGACCTTTGGATCGTCGAGAATCTGGGGATAGTGCCCCTTCAACTCCCACGTGTGAAAGAACGGCGACCAGTCGATGAACGGCACGAGCCGATCCAGTGAAAATGCGTCGAACGCACGAATGCCCGCGAAGGCCGGCTTCGGCACGTTTGCCGCCTTCCATTCAATAACCGTACGCCGCTCTCGCGCCTGCGCGATGGCCAGCAATGCGGTTTTCGTCTGCCGCGTTTCGTGCGCCTGCCGGATGTCGTTCTGCTCGCGACGGTTTTTGTCGACGAACGAATTCCGCTGCGACGGACTGATCAACTGGCCGATGACCCCGACGGCACGCGAGGCATCCAGGACATGGACCACCTCATGGTCGTAGGCCGGCGCGATCTTCACCGCCGTATGGGCCTTGCTGGTCGTGGCGCCGCCGATGAGCAGCGGTACGCTCCACCCTTCGCGCGTCATTTCTTTCGCGACATGCACCATCTCGTCAAGCGAGGGCGTAATGAGCCCGCTCAGACCGATCAGGGTGGCACCATTCTCTTTGGCGGCCTTGAGAATCTTTTCGCACGGGACCATTACACCGAGGTCGATCACCTCGTAGTTGTTGCAGCCGAGCACGACGCCGACGATGTTTTTCCCGATGTCATGCACGTCGCCTTTCACGGTCGCGAGCACAATGATGCCTCGAGGCCGGCTGCCCCCTGAGACTTTCTTTTCCTCTTCCATGAACGGCAAGAGGTGGGCCACTGCCTTTTTCATGACGCGGGCGCTCTTCACCACTTGCGGCAAGAACATCTTGCCGGCTCCGAAGAGGTCGCCGACAACGTTCATGCCCGCCATCAGCGGACCTTCGATCACGTGCAAGGGCTTCGGATACTTCTTGCGCGCTTCTTCCGTGTCGGCCTCGATATGGTCCGTGATCCCCTGCACCAGGGCATGCGACAACCGCTCTTCGACCGTGCCCGTGCGCCACGCATCGTCCTTGACGACTGCCTTGCCATGCTGCTTGACCGTCTCCGCGAACGCAACCAGCCGCTCCGTCGCGTCCGGCCGTCGGTTCAACAGCACATCCTCCACAAGCTCAAGGAGGTCTTTAGGAATCTCTTCATACACCGCGAGCTGGCTGGCGTTCACGATACCCATATCCAGCCCGGCCTTGATCGCGTGGTACAGGAAGGCCGCATGCATAGCCTCCCGCACCACGTTGTTCCCGCGGAACGAGAAGGAGATGTTACTGACCCCGCCGCTGACTTTGCACCGCGGCAGGTTGGCCTTGATCCATCTCGTCGCCTCGATGAAATTCACGGCGTAGCTGTTGTGTTCCTCCATCCCCGTCGCCACCGTCAGGATGTTCGGATCGAAGATGATGTCCTCCGGCGGAAACCCCACCTGCTCCGTTAGGATCTTATAGGACCGGGTGCAGATCTCCGCCTTGCGGGCCACGGTATCCGCCTGCCCCCGCTCATCGAAGGCCATCACGACCACGGCCGCCCCATACCGGCGGACGAGCGTCGCGTGCCGGATAAATGTCGCTTCGCCTTCTTTCAGGCTGATGCTGTTGACGATGGACTTCCCTTGAATATTCTTCAGGCCCGTCTCCAGCACCTCCCACTTCGAGCTATCGACCATGATCGGCACGCGGGCGATGTCCGGCTCTGAAGCCACCAGGCGGAGAAATTTCTCCATGGCGGCTTTGGAGTCCAGCATGCCCTCATCCATGTTGATGTCGATGACCTGCGCACCGCCCTCGACTTGCTGGCGCGCGACGGACAAGGCGCTGTCATACTCGCCCCCCAGGATCAGCTTCGCGAAGGCGGGCGATCCGGTCACGTTTGTCCGCTCCCCAATATTCACGAAATTGGAATCGGGCCTGATCGTGACCGCCTCGAGCCCGCTCAGCCGCGTCAAGGGCTCGATCGCTGGAATCGTCCGCGGAGGAATCCCCCGGACAGACTCGGCAATCAACTTGATGTGCGCGGGCGTCGTCCCGCAACAGCCGCCGACGATGTTGAGCCACCCGCGCTGCGCCCATTCCCGCAATTGCGGCGCCAGACTGTCCGGCGTCTCCGGAAATCCCGTCGGCAGGAGCGGGTTGGGCAGCCCGGCGTTGGGATGGCTGCTCACAAAGACCGGCGCAATCTGCGACAGCTCCTCGATGAGCGGCCGCATTTCTTTGGGCCCCAGGGCGCAATTGATCCCGACGCTCAAGAGCGGCACGTGGGAAATTGAATTCCAGAAGGCCTCGACGGTTTGCCCGGTCACCCCACGATTGCTGCCGGCCTGGATAAAGGTCACCGAAGCCATCAGCGGCACGCACCGGCCGGCTTCATCGAACACTTGCTGAATGGCAAAAAACGCCGCTTTGGCGTTCAACGTGTCGAAGATGGTTTCGACCAGCAGCACATCGACGCCCCCATCGAGCAGGCCTCGGACCTGATCGCGATACGCCGCAACCAGCTCATCGTAGGTCGCCCCTCGTGCAGCAGAGTTGTTGATATCGGTCGAGATGGATGAGGTCTTTGTCGTCGGGCCAATGGCGCCGGCCACAAAACACCGGCGCTCCCGCTGTCGGGCACAGACCTGTTCCACCGCCCGCCTGGCGCATTCGGCGCCGGCTTTCGACAACTTGTAGCCCAGCGACTCCATGTGGTAGTCGGCCAGCGAAATCGCTTGCGAATTAAACGTATTTGTTTCAACGATGTCCGCCCCCGCTTCCAGATACTGCCGATGGATGTCGACGATGATATCGGGCTGCGTCAGGTTCAACAGATCGTTGTGGCCCTTGAGGTCCTGCGTCCAATCCTTGAACCGCACACCACGGAATGCGGCCTCGTCCAGCTTGCGCTGCTGGATCATCGTCCCCATCGCCCCGTCCAAAATCACGATGCGTTGACGGATGAGGGCCTCAAGCTGCCCCGCGCTTTTTGTGGTGCCGATATTCTTCATGCGAAAACCGTCTAACCCTCTGATCCGCTTCAGTTTATTAAAATCCGTTCGGTCATCATACGGGATGCCTTGAAGCTGCGCAAGTTACGGTCATTGACAAGATTTCATGCGATCTCTAGGATGGGTTTATTCATCGATGTCGCCTTTGATCTGCCATCCTCTCCGATTTCACTTGCTGCGTGCCGCCTTCGCGCTCCTGCTCGCATCCCCGGCAGATGCGTTCGCGGCGCCATACTTTGAAGACGGGTATCTGGGCCTGACCCAGGCCGAATTGCGGGAGAAACTCGGCCCGCCGCAGTCGGTCCGCGACAAGAAATCCGCGCTGCGGTTTTACCGCTACTACTCGTTTGCCGATTGGGAAAAGTCCTACAAGAAATTGCTCGGCCCGCAGGTCGGAGAGGACGTCTACACGTACAAGCGCGACGGGGTGGAGGTGCGCTATTCGTTCGCCTACGTGACCGACCCCGAGGACATGTCCGAGTCGCCAACGATGTCGGTCAAGCTCGTGGATATCGAATTCACCCCGCCGGTGCCGATCGGGAAAATCCCGGCGCTCGTGCCCGAGTTCAAGCCACCCACGGAACCGAATGCTCCGGCGTTCCGATCCAATATCATGGTCCTGCTCTTCAAGGGTGCGCCCTCACCGGCGGCGCGCACGATCGTGCGGGAACCGCTGCGGGAGCGGCTCGACTGGTCGTTGGCTTTCCAGATGTTCGCGTTGCAGGGCCTGCCGGAGTTTCTGACCCCGCAGGCGCCGATCGATCGCGTGGAAATCAGCGTCCAGAGCCTGCAGACGGTCAAGGACCGGCAACGGCTGACGCACGAGCCGATCCTGAATCCCTTCTCGAAAGAATTTGCGATGCGGGTACCGCCGCCGAAACCTGCGAAGAAGATCCCTCTGCCCAAATACGCCGACTAGCAATGCCCGCCCGTCATTTCGACACTTGCGCCGGCTGCTCCAGCGATTCGATCTCCTTCGCCCGCTGTTGATGGACCGCTTCCTGCGTCTTCGCGCTGTCCCGCGCCTTCTGCATAAAGGTTCCGGGCGACGCAGGCTGACCGGATGCCGTGGCGGCCCGCTCGCCCATGTCCGAGAAATACAGCAGATAGGTCGCGCCGACGACTAGGAACCCCAGCATGCATTTCATGAGCAGCCTGACGGCCGGATTGGCGCTCAGGTGCATTCCCGCCAGCATGAGCACGGCCGCAAGACCGCCGGCAATCAACACGATGGTCTGAAAGGCATTGGTGCCCGGGAGTGTCAAGGCTCTCGGAAGCCGTTCGGCCAGCGCGAGCACGAACGCCTCGAAACCCGATGGCGGCGCAGCGGCACGAACGTCCGGCGCAGGCGGCACGCTGTCCCGGACCTCGCGCTCCTTGGCACGGCTGCGGTACCGCTTCGGCACATTCTCCAACGAATCGCTGGCCACGAAGTTGCCCTGGTCATCCGTGTAGGAATAGATCTTCGATGCCGCAGCATCGAAGGCACCCCCCGGACCGACGACGCTCACGGCGAACCATAGCCAGACCCCGCTCCATCTTGCGCGCTTGCTCATCCGCTCACCTCCTCCGCATATTGGATGTCCTTCTGATCCGCCAACGCCAGATACGGCTCGCCCCATTGACGCCGGCTCTCGAGACTCCACTCCTCATCCAGCACGACGGGCTTCAGCCGGATGCCCCAGAGTCCTCCGAACACCAGATACGTCAGTCCGGCTCCGGAATCCTCGACCAGTTGCGCATGGGCTGCACAGCGGGGATTGTCCGGACTGTCCGTCCACCCCGTGACCCAACACCATTCGCCTTCAGCCCGACGCTCGAACGTCCGGACTTTCACCACGCGCCGCGCCGGACCCGATTCTCTGAATCGGGCATACAGACTGCTCTCGCAGTTGGGATTGCTTTCAACCTCGACGACCATCTACACTGACCCCGACAGTACGATCATGGCTATGGCTTCGACCGAACACAGCACTCCGGCATCGCCTGATATCACTCGCTCCGACACGCCTTTTCTGTGCCAGCGGCCCGTGCGCATCACGATCTACGCCTTCTTTGCCCTGTTCCTGTTCGGCATGCTGGCCTTCCGGTTCCTGCCTCATCTACTCGATCCGACGTTCGAAAAACACATCGCCAAAGGGGAAGTCATGGTCGGCATGACGAAGCAACAGGTATTGGAAGCCTGGGGCTCCCCCTACACCATCAACGTGAGCTACACACAAGACGGCATCCGGCGCGAAGAATGGATTTTCGAAGACTGGATCAGCTCGTCACAGATCAAGCACCGCTACCTCTATTTCGAGGAAGACGCGCTGGTCGGCGGCTGGTACTACGGCGCCCGCGAGCGGCCACGATTGAAGGACACACCGCCACCCGCGCCGACCGCCAGGAAACCCGGCGTCTAGCTCGCGTCGAGATCCGGCGCCGGGCTGTCGCGCAACTTGCTCAATAAGATTGCCGCCCGTTCCAGTTCCCAGTCCTGCACCAACACCGCGCAGGCGAGCGACGCGACACCGGAATAAAGACTGCCGAAATGTTCGTTGCAGACGACGTAGGCAATGCCGTTGCCGTCCAGCAGGCTTTTCACGAACGCCAGTTCTCCCGGGCTGTCCGTTTCCAACACCGTGACCAGACCCATGACGACCTCGCTTACGTACGGCCGGTGCGGTCTCTCAACTGGCTGTCCAATGCATCGAAAAACGCGCGAATGTTGCGGGCATTCTGGCCCAGATCGCCGCGCCCGACCCGGGACGCGGAACGTACGTTGACCACGGTGACGCCGTTCTGTTCCGCACAGCGAACCACGACGTCGTCCACGAACCGGAACAGCCTCGTCGTGGCTTCCGCCCTGATCTCCCCTTGTTCCGATCGGGACGACACCAGCGTCCATCGCGGCATCCGGCTGACGGCGTGCAGCGCCGCATCGAACACCCGGTCTTTTGATGTCGGGTACTGTCTTGGCACGACATCCGGATATTCCGGCGTCTTCCCCGTTTCGACGATATTGATCGTCGGCCAAATTTTGAGCATCGCCGCCGTTCCCAGAACAACCGTGCCGCTGAGGACAAGCACGAGGGCCCATTTGGACATGCATCGACTCCGACAACCAGCCGCGTCGAGCCATTCTAGGCCGACGGCCTTGCCGCCGCAACCGGCCACGTTCGCCAGAGTTCAATTGCTTTTTCGCGGGATGACTTTTAGACTGCGAAACGAGTCTTTGGCGAGCGGGTGACTCAGGGCGTTTCAGTAATCTGGACGCGCCGCTCCTTGCCCGGTCCGCCCGAGACCGTCAGCACGCGCTTCCACTCGCGAACTTGATAGATCGCCCAGGCGTTCGGCTGGCCTTTGTAGAATGCGTCAGGATCTTCTCCGTTGGCGTTGAGATAAATGGGCTCCGTGAAGCCTTCGTCGAGGACGCGGTCGAGCAGGCTCTCGGTTGTGAAACCCTTGCCCCGCAACGCGATGTCGGCCAGCAGATTGAGAATCTCGTCAGGATTCTGGATCGTAATGGGGTTCATACGGCGCTCATGTCAACCGGACGGATTCTAACGACCATGCGGAAAAGAAAGCAAGAACGAGCGATGAAACCACTGCCGGCTTCGAAGTTTCGGGAGCAGATCCTCGGTCTCATGGATCGCAAGCATCACTGGGCCTGGCCGCAGTTCGCCGATGGCACCCTCACGAAAGACCAACTCAAAATTCACTTTCAGCAGGAATACGCCGTGTACGTGCGGGATTTCCCGGTATTCCTGGCCCACATCCACGGACAGAATCCGCCACCTCAGGTCCGCCGTATGCTGGCCGACAATATTTACGAAGAGGACACCGGCGGACTCTCCCTCAGTAAGTCGCATCCCGAATTGTTCCTGGTCATGATGGAAGGCCTGGGTT
Source organism: Nitrospiraceae bacterium (assembly GCA_041487795.1). GTDB lineage: Bacteria > Nitrospirota > Nitrospiria > Nitrospirales > Nitrospiraceae > 2-02-FULL-62-14. The sequence goes on along the minus strand of JBGPNZ010000070.1, from coordinate 382 downwards.
TCAGCGCCAAAGATTTCGAGCAGGTCACTCTGCTTCCTGCAAGTCGCGCTTACCGCGCGTGGCTCGATGCTGTCTCCAACCGGCGTGACTGGGTATTGGGCGCCGCAGCCTTGACGATCTTTGTGGAAGGCAGCATCAACGACCGGCAGGAAATCCAGCATCCGTCGAAACCCAAAACCAAGGACGAGATCGAAGCGGCCATCGCCCAGCACCCGTTGGTCCGCCACCATGGAGCACCGCCCGCCTGTATGGATTTGATCCGCGCCCATCAAGCGGTCGAAGCCGGCCACCGCCACGATGCCTACGACATGGTCGCCGGCCATGCCATAACAGTCGCACAGCAAAGAGCAGTCCTCGCATGCCTGAAGAAATCGCTCGCACT
>JBGPNZ010000069.1:0-9353 GCA_041487795.1 Nitrospiraceae bacterium | reverse complement strand
GGGATGTCGGTGGCGGCTGCGATGGCGCGCAGCGGGAGCGGTCTCGAAACGACGATTTCCTCGAACTGGTGAATATCCGACGGGGTTTCCTCGAAGCCGTACTGATCGGGATTCTTCGCAATAATAGCGGCCGCCATGAAGCGGGGCACATACTCCCTCGTTTCCCGCCGGATGAATTTAGTCTGCGCAATTTCCCAAAAGGTTTCCGCCTTGGCTTTCCGGAGCGCCCGCTGGATCTTCCGTTCGCCGGCATTGTAGGCGGCCATCGCCAGCGGCCACGTGCCGAATAGGTCATAGAGGTCGCGCAGGTAGCGCGCGGCGGCGACTGTGGATTTGATCGGGTCGCGGCGTTCGTCCACGTACTCGTCCACGCGCAGTCCGTAGAACTTGCCGGTCGCCTTCATGAATTGCCAGGGGCCTGCGGCGCGCGCCCGTGAGTATGCTTTGGGGTTGAAGCCGCTTTCCACGAGCGAGAGAAACACCAGATCGCCCGGCAATTGGAATTGCGCAAAGATTTTCTCGACCAGCGGTTTGTAATGATTCAAGCGGGTGAGCCACTGATCGAAATGATCGTGCCTGGATGTCTGGAAATAGCGGATGTGGCGTTCGACCCGGGCGGTCCGGATCAGCGGGATGTGTGACAAGTGTTCTTCGAGCTCTTCGATCGTGTCTGGCGAACCATCGGCATCGTCTTTGCGGGCGAACAGGGTTTTAAACCGCCAGAGAAGTTGCGGGGGCCGCGGTTCCGGCAGTTCGCCGATCGCCGCCGTCTCCAGGTCGGCCGGGTCTGCTGAGTCCGCCTGGTCTGATGCATCCGCGTCCGCAACCACGTCCGTTTCTTGCGCATCTGATTCTGTCGTCGGCTCGCTGTCTGGAAGGTCCGTGTCCGATGCGATCTCCGCGTCGTCGGCCGCGTCGCCGTCCGCTGCGTCTGTCGCATCCGGCTCCGGCCCGTCCGGCGCCGTTCCCGTGTCGTCCGGTCCGTCTTGTTTCGTATCGTTGCCGGCGAGCACCGGTGGATCGACCGTGCGCGGATCGGCGAGAGTCGGATCGAGTACCGTGTCGTCAAACGTCGCTTCACGGAACGGTTGGAGGCTGAGGTCAAGCCGTTCGGCCAGGACCGGCGACACGCCGATCGGAATGAGCAGGCTGAACGTCAGCACGATCGCGTGCCAGCGGCCGTGTTTCCCCCGGTGAGCGAACGTTGGAACGCATTTCTTCATGAAAAGTCAGCGTAAAGGCCGTCCTGAAACTTGTCAAGGGAATCTGCGTGACGCGATTGTGCAACGCGCGCGTAGCGCGGGTCGCACATCGCAATTCAAGTGTATTATGGCGCGTTCGGTCGCCTTGACAGGGCCTGCGGGCGGGTGATAGCGTAGCGCCCTTCCTGCCGTCTGAACAATGATCTGGCTCTTACGAGGGGACCATCCATGTTGAAACGGTATTTGCTCGCTCCAGGACCGACGCCGGTGCCGCCCGAAGTGCTGCTGGCCATGGCCCGGCCCATCATCCATCACCGCGCGCCGGAGTTCGATCCCATCTTTGCCGAGGTGCGCGAGGGTTTGAAGTGGCTGTTCCAGACCCGAAACGACGTCCTGATGCTGGCGTCGTCAGGAACCGGCGGGATGGAAGGGTCCGTCTCCAATTTTTTGTCGCCGGGCGACAAGGCGTTGTTCGTGAACGGCGGCAAATTCGGCGAGCGGTGGGGCAAGCTGTGCAAGACTTTCGGCGTGCAGGCGACGGAGATCAAAGTGGAGTGGGGCCAGGCGGTCAATCCGCAAGTTGTGGCGGATGCGCTGAAGAAAGATCCGTCCATCAAGGCGGTCTATGTGCAGGCGAGCGAAACGTCCACCGGCGTGTCGCATGACGTGAAGACGCTGGGCGAGATCGTCAAGAGGCACGACGATACGATTCTCGTGGTGGATGCCATCACGGCGCTCGGCGTGTTCGACATCAAGACCGACGCGTGGGGATTGGACGTGGTCATCACCGGTTCGCAGAAGGCACTGATGCTGCCGCCCGGCATGGCGTTTGTGAGCGTGAGCGAGAAGGCCTGGCGGTTGGCGGACAAGGCCAAGAACGCCGCGTTCTATTTCAACTTCAAGAAAGAACGCGAAAATCAGACCAAGAATCAGACGACGTTTACGCCGACCGTGTCCTTGATCATCGGGTTGCAGGAAGTGTTCAGGATCATGAAGGCGGAAGGGCTGGAGAAGATGTTCGCGCGGCAGGGCAAGCTGGCGCTGGCGATGCGGGAAGGCGTCAAGGCCGCCGGTCTCTCGCTGTTTCCCAAGGAATCGCCAAGCGACGCGCTCACGGCGGTCTGCGCGCCCGACGGGATCGACGGCCAGGCGGTATACAAGAATCTCCGCGTGCAGTACGGCATGACGGCGGCCGGCGGGCAGGATCATCTGAAGGGGAAGATTTTCCGCCTCTCCCACATGGGCTACGCGGACACCTTCGACGTGATTGCGGCGCTGGCGGCGACCGAAATGGTCCTGAAGGGGCTCGGTCATTCGGTCAAGCTCGGGAGCGGCGTCGGCAAAGCGCAAGAAATCCTGATGGTCAAGTAAGCGGGGAGAATGATGAGCGGCACCGCCATGAAAATTCTGGTCAGCGACAGTCTGTCGAAGCAGGGCATCGCAATTCTTGAAAAAGCCGGTTTCACGGTGGACGTGAAGACCAAACTGCCCAAGGAAGAGCTGATCAAAGAGATCAAGCAGTACGACGGGCTCATCGTGCGGTCCGCGACGAAGGTCACGGCCGACGTGATCGCGGCGGCCGGGCGGCTGAAAGTCATCGGCCGGGCGGGGTCGGGCCTCGACAATGTGGATACCCAGGCGGCGACCAAGCGCGGCATTGTCGTCATGAACACGCCGGGCGGCAATACGGTCACGACCGCCGAACACACGATGTCGATGATTTTCTCCATGAGCCGTCGGATTCCCCAGGCGACGGCGTCGGTCAAGGCCGGCAAGTGGGAAAAAGAAAAGTTCATGGGCGTGGAACTCTACAATAAGACGCTCGGCATCGTGGGCATCGGCCAGATCGGCGGCTATCTCTCGAAGCTGGCGCAGGGCGCCTCGATGAACGTGATCGCCTACGATCCGTATCTGGCGCCGGAACGGGCCGAGAAAATGGGCGTGGAGCTTGTGGACCTGCCGGAGCTGTTCCGTCGGGCGGACATCGTCTCCGTGCACACGCCGCTGACGGCGGAGACAAAGTCGCTGATCGATGCCAAGGTCATTGCGACGATGAAACCTGGCGTGATGATCGTCAACTGCGCCCGCGGCGGCATCATCAATGAAGCGGATCTGGTGGAAGCGTTGAAATCGAAGAAGGTGGCGGCCGCGGCGTTCGATGTGTTCGAAGACGAGCCGGTCAAGTCGGACAATCCGTTGCTGGCACTGGACAATTTCATCTGCACGCCGCACATCGGGGCGCAGACGGGCGAGGCGCAGGAGAACGTTGCGATCGGGATCGCCGAACAGATCGTGGATTATTTTACGAAGGGCATCGCACGGGGCGCCGTCAACATTCCGTCCGTCCCGCCGGACCTACTGCCCACGCTGCAGCCGTACCTGGTGCTGTCCGAGAAGATCGGCATGCTGCAATCGCAGCTGTACGAGGGCGGTTTGGAGCGCGTGACCGTCGAATATAACGGTGAAGTGGCCGGTCTCTCCGTGGCGCCGCTCACGATCGCGGTGCTGAAGGGATTGTTGACGCCGATCCTGGAAGATGTCGTCAATTATGTGAACGCGCCCGTGATCGCCAAGGAGCGCGGCATCGAAGTCAAAGAGGTCAAGAGCAGCGACGCGGGAGATTTTACCAGCGTGATTCGCGTGCGCATCGAAGCCGGCAAGAAGACACACCGGCTGGCCGGCACGCTCCATAACCGCAAGGAGCCCCGGATCATCGAGATCGATGACTTCCAGGTCGAGGTCGTGCCGGAAGGGCACATGATGCTCATCCTGAACGAAGACAAACCGGGGGTGATCGGGGCGGTGGGGCAGGCGTTGGGAGATCACAACGTCAACATCGCCCGGATGCAATGTGCCCGCGAAGATCGGGGCGGCAACGCCCTGCTGATTTTCGGTCTGGATGCCTCGCTGCCGGCCAAGGTGCTGGAGGCCATCAAGCGAGGGAAGCATATTCTCTCCGTCAAGCTGGTCGATCTCTCGCACTAACACGAGCCTGCGCCGCGGTTGCGCTGCCCGGTGCGCCAGTCGATCCATATTATTAAGGTGACACTGATGAAGAAAGACGAGCGGTCGCTCGTGCCGTCCGGCATGGCGACCATTCTCCCGCACCTGTCCGATGGATGCGCCGTTCGGAGCAGAAACTCCCGGTTCATCGCAAAAACGAATGGGTGCCGGCAATCGTCATGAGGATGTGCTGATGAAAAAGCAGGAACGTTCATTGATCCCTGCTGGCATGGCCACTATCCTCCCGCACGCCGCCCAGAGAGTGCGCCAGTTGGAGACTGCGCTGCTGAGCACGCTGGCACGTTGGGGGTATCAGGAAATTATTCCGCCGACTTTTGAGTATCTCGATGTGCTTTCCCCCGGCCTCGAACCGGACGTCATCGAGCAGTGCTACAAATTCGCGGACCGAGCAACCGGGCGGATGCTGTTGCTGCGCCCGGACGTGACTGCGCAAATCGCCCGGATTGTCGCGATGGGCATGGCGGGCACGGCTTCGCTGCACCGCCTCTGCTACCGGACGACGGTTTTTCGCCATGCGCCGGAGCATGCCGGGCGGGAGCGGGAGATCTTCCAGGTCGGCGCAGAATTGATCGGCGTGGACGGCGTCAGCGCCGATGCGGAGATCATCGCGCTGATGATCGGCTGCCTGACGCAGATCGGGTTGACCTCGTTTACTATTTCCCTGGGCCACGTGGGGTTTTTTAAAACACTCCTGGCGAAGTCCGGGCTCTCTGCGGAAGGCCAGAAACGCGCGGAGCAGGCGGCGGCGCGAAAGGACTTGCCGCGCCTGGAGGAGATTTGCGCGGAGGAACGGATTCCGCGCGGAAAGGCGCGCGCGATTCTCGAAACGCCGGGCCTCTGCGGCGGGGAGGCGGTGCTGGCGCGGGGCCGCGCGCTGGCCGGACGCGATCCCGCGCTTCGGGCCACGCTCGACCGGCTGGCTCAGGTGTATCGGTTGCTGAAAACTTCCGGCCTGCACGAACAGCTCCTCATCGATCTCGGCGAATTTCGCGGGTTCGATTATTACGATGGGGTTGTCTTTGACGTATTTGCCAAGGGGCTCGGCTGCGAAGTGGGCGGCGGTGGCCGGTACAACCATCTCGTGGGACGATTCGGCCGCGATCTGCCGTCCACGGGGTTTGCGTTCGACATGGATCGTTTGTTCCAGGCGATGGAAGCCGGAGGCAACGGGTACGTCCGCCCTGCCGCGGATTTCTTTCTCGCCGCGCCGGCGCGCGCCGGCGATCGGCTGTTCCGCGCCGCGCAGGCGTTGCGCGCGGACGGCTATTGTGTCGTCCAGGGGGTGCTGACGGGCACGGGATCGGCGGGGATCCGCGCCGTTGCGGAGGAAGGCCGCGTGCTGCGGGCGTCGGTTGTGGCTTTGATTGGAATTCCTGCCACCGGCGTCGACGATGCCCTGGTGATCGCTGGCGCGTCGGTCAAGGGACGCAAACAGATGAAGATCAAGGATCTGCCCGCGCTGCTCTGAAGAAGACACCGCTGAAAACTCCATGGCACCTTCCGATGTCTTAGATCCGAGATTGCCGCCGCAGAATCTTGAAGCCGAGCAATCGGTGCTTGGCGCCATTCTTCTCGAAAACAGCTCCATGAGCAAAGCGATGGAAACCCTCACGGAAGAGGATTTCTACAAAACCGCCCACCGGAAGATTTATCTGGGCATGCTGGATCTATCCGAGCACGGAGAGGCCATCGACCAGATCACGCTTACCGAACATCTGAAGGGCAAGGGCATGCTGGAGTCGGTCGGCGGAGCCGCCTACCTGGCGGAGTTGGTCCAGGCGGTCCCGACCGCCGCCAATATCCGCTACCATTGCAAAATTGTCCGCGATAAGGCGCTGCTGCGGGGATTGATCGCGACGTCCACCGAGGTGATCACGCGTGGGTACGACGGGACGGGATCGGTGGACGACTTGCTGGACTATGCCGAGCGTTCCGTGTTCAGCCTGGCACAGGGGAAACTGGGCCGGTCGTTCACGGAACTGAAGCACGCGATCATGGAAAGTCTGGAATTCGTCAACACGCTGTTCCAGCGCAACGAGCACATCACCGGAGTCCCCACCGGGTTCGCTGAGCTTGACGATCTGACAGCCGGCCTGCAGCCGTCCGATCTGATCGTGATTGCCGGCCGGCCGAGCATGGGGAAAACGAGCCTTGTGTTGGGCATGGCGCAGCATGCCGCCGTGAATCATAAGAAGGTGGTGGGCATTTTCAGCCTGGAAATGTCGAAGGCGCAATTGGTGCTGCGCATGTTGAGCTCGGAAGCCCACGTGGACTCCCATCTCCTGCGGATCGGGAAACTGCAAAAGGCGGATTGGGTGCAGTTGTCCGAGGCGGCCAGTCGACTGGAACATGCCAAAATTTTCATCGACGATATGGGCGCGTTGACCGTTCAGCAGATGCGGGGCAAAGCCCGCCGGCTCAAGGCCGAGCACGGGCTCGACCTGCTGGTCGTGGATTACCTGCAATTGGTCCAGGGGCGCAGCGACGCCGAATCGCGGCAACAGGAAATCTCGGACATCTCGCGTTCGCTGAAAGCGCTCGCCAAGGAGCTCAACGTGCCGATCGTGGCCCTCTCCCAGTTGAGCCGGGCCGTGGAGAGCCGAAACGATAAACGGCCCGTGCTGGCCGATCTTCGCGAATCGGGCGCGATCGAGCAGGACGCGGACGTCGTGATGTTCATCTATCGGGACGAAGTCTATAACCCTGACACGAATGACAAGGGCCTTGCTGAAATCCTGGTGAGAAAACATCGGAACGGGCCCACGGGAGACCGGCAGCTGGTTTTTCTTGAAAAGTATGCAAGTTTCGCGGATCTTTCCAAGCACGAAGCAACATAGAATGGTTTGACACTCCTCCGACCCCTTCGTATAATGCGCCGACCGCGCAGCCATCCTTCCGCGTGACACACCATCATCGTATGCAGGAGAGACGTCAACCGTGAGCCGAGAAACCCGTATCGGCACTCTGACCATCCCGGGAAATCGACGAGAACGAATGGGACGGGGCCTGGCGGTCGCAGGGCTCTTCGCCGCGTGGTTTCTGGCCGGCGGTTGCGCCGGGCCGCAGCCGTCTAAGCCGGTCGTGCCCGCTTCGCCGTCCGTCTCGGCCCAACCGCTCGCCCGTGCCGCGGTGTCTGTTGCCGCCGCTGACCCTCGAGCCTACTACCATTTCATGCTGGGCTATCAGGCGGAGCTCGCGCAGGAGACCGAGCGGGCGATCCGGGAATATCTCACGGCCTTGCGGGCGGATCCCTCGTCTCTGCAACTCAAAACGCGTCTGGCGTTACTGTATTTTGCCGTTGGAGAGTCGGCCAATGCCGTCCGGTTTGCCGACCGTGTTGTGGAAGCCGATCCACCTGACGCCGCGATTCTCGCCCAGATGGCGAGCATTTATGCGTCGGCCGGGCAGGCGGACAAAGCCCTGGCGCTCTACGAGCGGGCGATCGAACGCAATCCCAGCGACAGCGAACTCTATTTCTGGAAGGGACTGCTATTGATCAATGCGAAGCGTTTTGACGACGCCGAGAAGACTTTGCAACAGGGCGTTGAGCGAAGTAAGGACTCACCGGTCGGTCACTATTATCTCGGCCGTGTCTACGCCGAGTCAAAACGATTCGACCGGGCCATCGCCAGCTATGAGCAGGCGATCGCGGCCAATCCCGCCTTCGAACCCGGCTACCTGGCGCTGGCATCTGTCTACGAATCGCAGCAGGAACGGGACAAGGCTGCGGAAATCTACCGGCGGTATCTGCAGAAGGTGAATCCGCACAGTCGGGAAATCCGTCGCAATCTCATCCGGCTGTTCATCGGAGGGAAGGCCTATCAGGAGGCCCTGGCCGAGTTGCAGCGCATACTGCAAGACGATCCGGATGACCTGGATGCGCAACTCCGCGTGGGACTGGTCTATGGCGAGATGAAGGACTATCCCAAAGCGGTTGAGCGACTGACGTCGCTCCTGGCCGCGCGCCCGACCGAACTGAAGATCCGGGACTACCTCGGCCTCATTTACGAAGAGATGAAGGAATACGACAAAGCCGTCCAGGCCTATGAGCACAATCTGCGGTTGCAGCCCAACTATGCCGATGGACATATGCATTTGGGGTATTTGTTCTACCGCCAGAAGCGGTATCAGGACGCCATTCCGCATTTTTCGACCGTGGCCATGCTGAATCCCAAACAGGCCGACGGCCATATTCTGCTGGGACTGACCCATCTCCAGGCCGAGCACTACGACAAGGCGGTCGAGGCGTTTGAAATGGGGATTCTCCATAACCCGGGCAACGCCGATCTGTACTTCAACCTCGGCACGGCCTACGACAAGTTGAACCGGTTCGACGACGTGGTCCGGGCCATGGAAAAAACTCTGCAACTGGATGCGTCGCATGCGGATGCGTTGAATTATCTGGGGTATAGCTATGCCGATCGGGGCATCAAGATCGAAGAGGCGCTCTCGTTGACGAAGCGGGCCGTGGCGCTCAAGCCGGCCAACGGCTACTACGTGGATAGCCTCGGATGGGCCTTCTTCAAAATGGGCTTATTGAAGGAAGCCTTGACCGAAATTCATCGCGCGATCTCGCTGGTCGGGGACGATCCGGTCATCTACGAGCATCTCGGCGAGATCTATCACAAGCAAAATCAGATCAAAGAAGCGCGGGAAGCGTGGCTCCGCTCGCTCGAACTGGATCCATCTAATGCGAAACTGATCGATCGGTACCGCGAAAGGGGGCTAGGCGATCCGACTTTGGAAGAGCGGGTTCAACAGGCAAAGCGGCGCGTGCCTCAACAAGCTTCCTCGCGGCAAGCAACCCCATGACCCTGCAAGGATTTCGCGAGTTGTTGTACCGGCTGAGAGAAGTGCCAAATATTGGCGCACGCAAGTCGTGCGTGGCGGGTGGTTCGCACGATGTGAATTTTTCTAATCTCTTGATATGTTTATGAAATATGTGAAGTTTTTCAGGCAACATATCCTGGCATGAAATCGGCTTATCACTGAGGCGTATTCAAGCTATTTGAATGGTGGAAAGGCGGTCAGAGCTTTCGCATGAGGAACGTTGCCGAACAAGAAAATGGATTTACGTTAATCGAGTTAATGGTTACCGTGGCGATCATCGGGATTCTAGCCGCCATC
>JBGPNZ010000068.1:0-9384 GCA_041487795.1 Nitrospiraceae bacterium | reverse complement strand
GCGTGGAACAGTGCCCCTACAAGAAACCGATGTATCGTGGCACCACACGCGTGTCGGAGAAGTGCATCGCGTGCTATCCGCGCATCGAAGGGAAGGACCCGCTGACGGGCGGCGAGCCGATGGAAACGCGCTGCATGGCAGCCTGCGTCGGAAAGATCCGGATGCAGAGCCTGGTGCGCATCGGGGAAGACGGCCTGTGGGCGGAAGATCGCTGGCATCCCCTGTACTACACGATCCGGGTGGAGCAGGTGGCGCTGCCGCTGTATCCGCAGTGGGGCACGGAGCCGAACGGGTTCTATATCCCCCCGCGCCATTCGCCACGAGGCTATGCGCGGCAGATGTTCGGGCCAGGGGTCGACAGTGCCATCGAGAAGTATCTGGTACCGAGCCGGGAACTGTTGGCCGTCCTCCAGCTCTGGCGCGCCAGCCAGCAGATCATCTTCCGGTATGACGTCATCCCGGGCCCGAAGGTGTTCGAGACCCAGATCCACGGCAAGCGGTTCGAGATGTATAACGACACCGTACTGGGCTTCAACAAGTCGGGCAAGGAAGTGGCGCGGATCCAGGTCGAAGAGCCGATCTACATTCGGCCGGCCGAGCGCGTCAACTGGCTGTAATCACTGGATACCAATAACCGCTAAGGTTTAAAGGTAGCCGGAGGTATCAAGGGCGGAGCGTCCAACAGGGCGCTCCGCCCTTCGTTTTCTAGTACCAATGACGCAGGAGAAAATAAGCGAGGCAAGACCGGTCTGCACCGCTGAACCCTGGCAAAAGCGTCATTAATCATGCTATGAAGATTGCGTTAGGGCTACGACAGACGGAACCTCATGAGTGCAGTTAACTCCCCCCAAAGCTCTCCGGTTGCCCTGGTGACCCTGCCCTTTGGGCATGCCAAATATCCCTCTATTCAATTGGGCACGCTGGCGCAGGTTCTAAAGGCAAACAATATTGGAGTAAAGTGTCATTATCTGAATCTCTCCTTTGCCGCCCAGATTGGCTTTCCACTATATGATCAACTTTGTGAGCAGCAACTCTTAATCGGGGAATGGCTGTTCTCACGGTTGCTTTTCCACGATAATCCAAAACGATCAAGATATCTCAATACTTTCAAGCCGTTATGCGATCGTCTCATCAAGACAACAGGAGCCTCCCTCGCGCATCTTCAGGAAATCGAAGAAAAAATCGCACCGCGGTTTCTGACCTGGGCCTCCACGGCCATTGACTGGGGGCAGTATGCCGTCATCGGATTCACCTCCATGTTCCACCAGAACGTGGCCAGCGTAACTCTGGCAAAACTCATCAAAGAGCTCTATCCGCAGGTCAAGATTGTGTTTGGTGGAGCCAACTACGATGGAGAAATGGGACAGGAATATTTTCGTGCTTTCCCTTGGATCGACTATGCCGTGCTTGGCGAAGGCGAAGTCCCGTTTCCGGCTCTTATCAAACACATCCTCGCAGGTGACACCGCAAAAGTGCCAGCCGGTGTAATAGCCCGCCAGGGGAACACTTTTCAGTTTGAACACAATCCTGTTCTGTTTACGGATTTTCAGCAGATGGGACCTCCGGACTACGATGACTATTTTCAACAACTCAACGCCGTACACCCATCTGCCGGAGGAGACTTCAGTCGGATCCTCTTGTATGAATCGGCGCGAGGATGCTGGTGGGGGGAGAAACACCACTGTACGTTTTGTGGATTGAATGCACAGAGCATGAAATTCCGAGCCAAAAAACCTGAACAGGTATTGGAAGAGCTGCGCTACCTGTCCTCGCGGTACAACGCCACGCGGTTCCGCTTCGTCGATAACATCATCGATATGACCTATATCGACTCGGTGTTCGGGAAGCTCGCCGAAGAGCGGTATGACCTGGATATCTTCATCGAAACCAAGAGCAATCTATCCAAGCGTCAGATACACACGCTGGCGCAGGGCGGCGTGAAAGTGATGCAGCCGGGGATCGAAAGCCTCAGCGCCGCGACGCTTCGAGAAATGGACAAGGGGGTCAGCCCCTTGCAAAATCTCGCCTGTCTCAAGTGGAGCAGCTACTATAACGTGCACATCTCCTGGAACATCCTTCTTGGATTTCCAGGTGAAACGGTTGAAGATTACCGGCGGCAAATCAACCTGATCCCGTCGCTCGTGCACCTTCCTCCTCCGGAAAGCGTCGGACGGCTCTGGTTGGAACGGTTTAGTCCGTATTTCACCAATCCTGATCGCTACGGCATCAAGATCACCGGCCCGGGGATAGCCTACGACTATGTCTATAACCCATCCCAGATGAATCTGGCCAAGGTTGCCTATGATTTCGAATACGAGGTGGAACGGAGTGTGGATTCCGCGCTGGTCCAGGAGCTGACCAATCTCACTGATGAATGGAAACGGCGATACACCTCGGCGGAGAAGCCTTTTCTCTATTATGTAAAAGGCATGGGATTTGTCACAGTCTATGATGGACGGACGGAAGGCGCACCGATCCGGAAACGCTACGACGGTTCCACGGCCCGGATCATAGAATTTTGCAACGAGGCCCCCAAAACATTTGAATCGGTCCGGCAGGAAGTCGGCACCCACTCAGCACCGGACTCGATGTCACCTGAAGCCATTCAACAGTCACTAGCCGAGCTTGTGGCCGACCGCATTCTCTACGAAGAGAAAGGTAAATATTTCACATTGGCAATTCCGGCCAACCCGTATTATTGAGATGTGTCGTTCTGTTCCAGTCCACATAAACCCACTCGGCACAACCGAATATCAAAGGGGAGCACCTTGACGATAGGGATAGGCTTGGGTAGAGTGGAGCCCGTAAAGTGAGTTGGGACTTGGTTTTTTCTGGGTGAGTTCATGCCGACGCCGCCACGTGCGCCAATGCCATTCGCTGCCCAGGCGGTTCCTTTTGACGAATTTCTGGCAGCCGGAAAGATCCCTGACGGCTATATTACAAGTGACTATGTCGGGGAACAATTCGTTGAACGGCTGGTCCACTATGTGTTGAGTGTACCCTCAGGGAGCTATACCATGGCTCAGTTGAGCCATCTCTTGGAACAGCTTGACCCTCGCCATCAGGTGTTCTTTTTCAAGCGCTTAAAGGAGACAAGCCCGGACAGCCTCAAGGATTTCGCGCCGCTCTATTATGGATTTATGAACGAGTTCCACGCGCTGCTCTTTACCTGACGATCAACAGAGAAAAACCTTGTAGCCCCTTGGTGGTCATGTATAATGGGGCACCATATGCAATGAGGAGATTGTTGAATGAATCCAACGCTACAGCGGGCCGTCACAAGCTTCTATAATCTCGTGTATGAGGCGCAGACCTTTGCCACTGCTATGGCTCGGCTCGATGCGGCGGAGCAAGAGCATTATGCCGGCCGAATCGAAGGGCTTAATTGGGTACTGGATCGATGCCAAGAGCTCGAAGACATGGATACCAACCTCACGCCGTCTTCGCTGCAGCGGGTGCTTGGAGACGTCAAGTCTGACCTCGATCACGAACTCTCGGTTCAGCGGCGCGAAAAAGGCCGTCGCGCGGATGGTCGGGAAGAGGCCCTGAACTTTGTGTCGGATTACCTGGGTGGGCTCATCGCGGTTTCCGAGATCGAGTCTGCTAAAAGCTCAGTGAGCACAGACACGCCGGCGTAGTGCGCTGCCCGTCTGCCGTCTGATTGTACTCCTCCCTGTTGTGCTGTCCGATAGGCAGTCGCCGACATGGGTCAGAGAGACGTACCTTCAAAATCACACATAGTTCGTGAGTGGATCGTGTTTGCGCTCTGCCTGGGTCTGGGAGGGCACATTGCCCTTGCCGTTGTGCTGCATGCGCCAGAACGATGGCCTTGGAGCCATGCAGGGCTCTACGGTCTTGTGCTCGGCGCGGGTGTCTATGGCGCGGTTCAGCTCATTCGAGCGCTCTGGTGGGCTCTCCGAGGCCGGTCCAAGACAGAATCGCTGAGCCGCTAGAGCGAGAAACGATTCCGAAAAGAGAACGCAAAGAACGGGATACGCTAGACAGTCATGCCTCCATTCGCTCGTAAACCAAGATTGACTCCTGACCCGTTCTCGCCCCGCCTGCGTCCCAGGCAGGCGCCGAGCGGGCCATCGCCGCGCGACCAGTACGGTGCGTTCCAAGCCTCGTTGCTCTATTGCCCGCAGTGCAAGCAAGCCACTCCTACGCGGGAGCGACTGCTCCTGGCGCTTCCGAACGAGAACCTCTACGAATACCTCTGTGCCCAGTGCGGGACGTCGACGGGATCCAAGACGAATCGGGATCAAGCGGAAGGTAAACTACTTCCTCCGTAAAAAACATCGGCACGTTGTCGTAGACTGGCACGAGGAACGAGAGGGGGCGGCGACGAGCAGCCGCTAGCCCGCATTATTCATGAGGGTTCGTGACGAAACCGCTGAGACGCCTGGCGAGACGGGCGCGTGGAGCCGCGAGGAAGGGAGTCAGCCTTGAACAGGCTGGTGACCGACCGAACGGCGAGCCCGCCCGCCTGGACGCGTCAACCTGACGGCCAGGCTTGGCGCAGCGGCGTATCGGCGGTTGCAGTAGAAGCCGCCATGAATAATGCGGGCTAGGCCAGACCTTCGACGGGAATGCCCTCCTCGATCAGCATGACAGGAATATCCTCGCGGATCGGATACAGAATCTTCTTGTCGGCTCTCAAGAGCCCGCCATCCAGAGGCTCCTTGACCGACTGGCCGGCCTTGTTTTTCAGGATGCCCTGCTGAACCCGCGCGTTCAATGTCCCGATCAGTGTGTCACTGGCCATGGCGACATCCTGCTTTGTTTCAGGACAGCACAGGATCGCCAGGAGTTCTTTGTCGATATTGGCTTTTGGCATGATCGCCTCGCTGGTAGAAGGCACTCACCGTCCCATTTGCAGGTACTAGAATAATTCAATCGCCCATGAAGATCAAGCCTGCGAGGGGACACGGCCAATCGGAGAGTGTGCGCAGTCAGCGGGAATTTGCTAGACTGCGAAGCACCAGGAACCATGCTCATGCACACGGGATGGCGAAAAATTCAACGCCAGTTCTTGACCGGCTTGTTCATTCTGGTGCCGGCATGGGGCACCGTGCTCATTCTCCACACGCTCTTTTCCGCGCTCGATCAACTGCTGGGGAAGGTGTTCGGAGATGTGGTGACCACCAATATCCCGGGGATCGGCATTGTGTCGCTTGTGGCGCTCATTGTGCTGGCCGGCGTTCTGGCGACCCATTTACGACTTGGGCAGCGCCTGTTGCAGGAAACGGAAGAGTGGTTCCAGCGTGTGCCCGTGGTCCGAAGCGTGTATCTCACGATCAAAAGCATGACCGATTTGTTTCAGTTCCGCTCCCGGTTCAATCGCAGCACCGTCGTGGTATTCCCGTTTCCCCGCGATGGGCTCTGGGCGCTTGGATTTGTGATGGGGCTGGCCCCCCGGGTAATTCAAGTCGTGCCCTCGACGCCGCTCATGATGGTATTTGTGCCGACCGCGATTCACCCCTTTACCGGCTACCTGGCCTTCATCCCGGAAGGCAACATCGTACCGATTAATCTTCCTCCTGAGGAGGCGATGAAAATGGAGTTTTCCGCAGGCCTGTACCGACCAGCGCCGGGCTGGCTGTCCAGGGCCGGCACGACCGTGCCGCCGCAGGACGGGCCGAGAGTCGGAGGGCCATGCTGAACGGTCTCATTATTCGACCCGCCAAGACGGAAGATGTCCACGCGCTCGTCCGATTCAGTGCGGCCATGGCGTTGGAAACGGAGGGGCGGCGCCTGGATGAAACACGTCTGCGCCAGGGGACCCAGGCAGTCCTTGACTCGCCCGCCCGCGGTTTCTACACCGTGGCGGAGTTGACGAACCGGTCACCTCGACTGGTGGTCGGCCAGCTCCTGGTCACGTTCGAATGGAGCGACTGGCGCAATGCCACGTTCTGGTGGATTCAAAGCGTCTATGTCGATGCGGCGTGGAGGCGGCGAGGAGTCTACCGGACAATGCACGAATCGATTTTAGAACAGGCGAGGCGTCGAGATGATGTCTGTGGTGTCCGGCTCTACGTTGAGAGAGAAAACGACGTTGCCAAGACGACCTATGCGAGGGTCGGGCTGACGGCTTCGACCTATCATGTGTTTGAAGATGATTTCGTCATGAAGAAGGAGCGACGCTCATGAATAGATATCGGACGGGAGTACGCGCGCGGCATTCGTACGTACCCGGATGGACGGCTGCGGTGTTGTGGCTGCTCCTCGGGCTCTCTGCGGCGACGTCCCTGACTGCCTGCACATTTGTCCGAGGGGGGATCGGGGACGAATTCAAAAGCGATCAGTTGGCGGCTATTCAGAAAGGAACGAGCACACGGGCCGAAGTCGTTGCCGCATTGGGGGCGCCCGACCGAGTCGTAGAAGCCAACGGGCACGAAGTTCTTCACTACTACCGGTACGATATTAAGTCTTCGAGCCTGTTCCTCCTCCTTGTCAATTTTTCCCGCACCAATATTAAAAGCGACGATGTGTTCGTGTTCGTAAACAACAGCGGAATTGTGGACGAGGTCGTGTTCGGAAAGCGGACGGAGGGCATGGAATTCCAAGTCTGGCCTTTTGGGGACTGAC
Organism: Nitrospiraceae bacterium; assembly: GCA_041487795.1. Classification (GTDB taxonomy): domain Bacteria; phylum Nitrospirota; class Nitrospiria; order Nitrospirales; family Nitrospiraceae; genus 2-02-FULL-62-14. The sequence goes on along the minus strand of JBGPNZ010000068.1, from coordinate 2,796 downwards.
AGCATGCACGGCATCCGACGGTGTCTCTTCGCCGCCGTTGTAGCTGTCCTGGCCACGGCCATTGCGGGCTGTGATCCCTTCGCCTCTTTCTCTCGTATGACTCTGAACACGCCCCTCACCGCGCAGGACACGGTCTTCATTCAGCCGAAGACGACGACCTTTGTCCAAGTCGTAGAGCAGCTTGGTCCGCCGAACGAGTTAAGGGGCACTTCAGAGGGTGCGGTGGCAGTGTATTATTTCCTGGACGGCAAGCGGACGCGTATCAATTACACGGCTCCCGCGCAAGTCGTCCAAGCGTTCGTTCCGGATCTTGTCGTGAGTGTGTGGGGACTCGGCGTGGATCAGTTGACCATTTGGTTCGATGATCGTTGGGTTGCGAGCGACTACGGATTTGCGTTCAACAAGAAGGTCGGCCAGTTCCGGCTGTTGCCGGCCCGGCAGGCCGAGAATTAGCGGCTGCTCCAGTGGTAAAGGCGTATCCTCAACGCTCGCGCGCTGATGACGTTCTCGCTCCCGGAAGCATTGGAAAAGACGAGAACGCCTTCCCAAGAGTGCCGTGATTCTCTCGTATTGCTGGCCCTCCGTGAGCCCGCTATAATCAAGCCCTATGGGCAAGACACCCCCCAATCCCGATAAACTTACGAACGCTCTGCTGCAGTCGCCTTCTTATTGCCGCGCCGATCAGGACATCGAGTTTTTGAATCGGGAAGAGCTGCGGCCCATCCGATTGCAGCTCGAACTGCTCAAGCCGGAAATGATCCAGCAAGAGGAGGGGATCCGTTCCACCGTCGTGGTGTTCGGCAGCGCCAGGTTGGTCGAGCCGGCCGAAGCGCAGGCGCGACTCAAAAAGGCGGAGGCCGCTCTGACCAAAAAACCGAAGGATCGCGAGCTGCAGCGGGCGGTCGCGGTTGCGCGCCAGCAGGTGAAACTGGCTCCGTTCTACGACCAGGCGCGCGAATTCGGCCGGCTGGTCTCTTCAACCTGCCAACTTGACGGGCGATGCGATTTCGTCGTGGTCACGGGCGGCGGGCCCGGGATTATGGAAGCGGCCAACCGCGGCGCTGCCGATGTCGGCGCCAAATCTGTGGGGTTGAATATCACCCTGCCTCATGAGCAGGCGCCGAATCCCTACATCACGCCGTCGCTGTGTTTCCAGTTCAAATACTTCGCCATCCGGAAGATGCATTTTCTTCTCAGGGCCAAAGCACTGGTCGCGTTCCCGGGCGGATTCGGCACCCTCGATGAGCTCTTCGAAACGCTCACGCTCCTCCAAACTGGAAAAGTCACCGGTTTGACGATCGTCCTAATGGGAAAGACGTTCTGGGAGAAGGTGATCAACTGGTCGGCATTCGTCGAAGCAGGCCTGATCAGCGACGAAGACCTGAAATTGTTTCACTACGCGGAGACGGCACAGGAAGCCTGGGACCTGATCTCAAAGAATCACGGAGTCGTCCCGCCAAAATGAAAATCGCCTTCCACGGCGCGGCCCGTTCGGTCACCGGCAGCCGGCATCTGCTCCAGACCAGCAGCGCGCAGGTGCTGCTGGATTGCGGGATGTTCCAAGGGGAGCGCCAGGAGAGCGATCGGCGCAACCGCAATCTCGGTTTCGACCCCAAAGCCGTCAATGCCGTTCTGCTCTCTCATGCCCACATCGATCACAGCGGGGCATTGCCGGTTCTGGCCAGGCACCGCTTCTCAGGGAAAGTTCATCTTACTCGTGGGACGGCCGATCTGACCCAGGTGCTGCTGGAGGACTCGGCGCGTATCCAGGAGAACGATTGCAAATATGTGAACAAGGAAGAGCGGCGCCGGGGGAAACAGTGCCGGGCGCCCTATTATGACACGGATGATGTGAAGAGTATTGCGCAACGATTTGTTGGTACCAGATATGGCGATATCGTCACGGTCCATCCGCGCATCAAAGCCTCGTTCCACGACGCCGGCCATATTCTCGGCTCGGCGGCGGTCCGCGTGGCCGTGTCCGAACGGGGCGCAACGACCACCGTGTTGTTCACGGGCGATCTGGGACGGAAACAGATGCCGATTCTTCGCGACCCCGCCAGTCCGCCGCCCTGCGACGCGCTCATCATCGAGTCCACCTATGGTGACCGCTTGCATGAGAATGCGCAGGAGGCGCAGACCCAAAAGATCGTTGAGCTCGTGGCACATATCAAGGCCCACCGGAGCAAACTCATTGTCCCGGCGTTCGCCGTGGGGCGAACGCAGGATATCGTGATGCGGATCAAAGCGCTGGTCCGTGAAGGGAAGATTGAGCCGTTTCCGATTTTTATCGATTCACCGCTCGCCATCAAAGCCACGGAGATCTTTCGCAAGCACCCGGAGTGTTACGACGAAGAGACGTTCAAGACCTTCACGTCGGAAGGCGATCCTTTTGGCGCGCGGTACATCCGCTATGTATCGTCGGTGGACGACAGCAAGAAGCTGAATGCGATGAAAGGACCCTGCATGGTCATTGCCTCCTCCGGTATGTGTGAAGGCGGCCGGGTGCTGCACCATTTAAAGCATGCCATCCAGGATGAAGCCAATGTCATTGCCATAGTCGGGTTTCAAGCAGAACACACGCTCGGCCGCAAGCTGGTCGAGAACTGGGATGTGGTGCCGATTTTCGGCATTCCGACACCGCGCCGCGCGCAGGTCGTGCGGTTCAACGGCTTCTCGGCCCATGCCGACCGCAACGATTTGCTGGCATACGTTCGTGCAATTCATCCGCTGCCGGGCAAGGTGTTCGTCGTTCATGGCGAGGAAAAACAGGCGCTGTCCCTGGCGGCCGCTATG
>JBGPNZ010000067.1:0-9547 GCA_041487795.1 Nitrospiraceae bacterium | reverse complement strand
TCGTGGATCCGGCCGATCCGGCCTTCTTCGGCCATCCCCTCCAGCCGGTAGAATCCCCGCACCGTTTTTTCGAACTCTGCCCGGAAGGCCTGTTCGGCCGGATCGCGGGAAGTTTCCGACGACAGGTACCGGCGCAGCATGTCCGGCTCGGTCCAGTGGTCGTTGGCAAAGACATAGATGGTGATCCGCTGGTAACGCCCGGCCGGATCGCTGTTCGTCGTCGGTTGAATCTTCATCCGTCCGAACTCACGCCCCTCGTGCGCGATTTTCTGAAAGCGATAGATTAGCGTTTCGATCTCCGTGTCGCTGGTCCATGCCGGCACATGGACGGCCACCGCCGTGCCTGCCTGCGAGCCGATGCTGTAGGGCGGGATCGTCCGATCGGGCCTCGTGAGAAACATACCGCCCCAAATCAGCACGAAGGCGCCGACGAACACGCCCAATCCGAGCTTGACGACCGTGTCGAGCTTTTTTTTGGGAGGCGTTGTGTGAGGGGATGCCTGTTCCATGAAGCCTGAGTCGGAGAAGGAGGGACCGATGTCGGGACAGCCGGGCAGAGAGACCGCGCTTATCCGCCGTTGCCGTTCTCCGGCGACTCCTCTTCATGCTCGACGATGCGGGCCACGCCGACGACGCGGTCGGCCTCGCCTTCCAGCTCGAGGACACGGACGCCTTGCGTGTTCCGGCCGATCTCACGGATGTCGTTCACCTTGCACCGGAGAATCTTGCCCATGGCCGCCATCAGCATGATCTCGTCGTCGTCGCGCACTTGTAGAAAGCCCACCGCCAAACCGGTTTTCTCCGTCGTTTTGACGCTGATGATACCCTTGCCGGCCCGGCCCTGGATGCGGTATTCCGTCACGGGCGTCCGCTTGCCGAACCCGCCTTCGGTGATCGTAAGGATGGCCGTGGTGGAGTCCGGCGTGATCGTTTCCATGCCGATCACCTCGTTGCCTTCCTCCAGCGTGATGCCGCGTACACCGTGCGCCGTGCGGCCCATGGGCCGGGCCTCGTCCTCCTTGAATCGGATCACGATGCCTTGCTTCGTGCCCAAGAGAATCTCCCGCTGGCCGTCCGTGATCTGTACGCCGATCAGCTTGTCACCCTCATCCAGCGTGAGCGCAATGATGCCGCCGGCCCGGGGATTGCCGTAGGCGGAGAGTTCCGTCTTCTTGATGATGCCCTGCTTGGTCGCCATGATGACGAACTGGTCCTCCCGGAATTCCTTCACGGGCAGGGTGGCGGTGACCTTCTCGTCGTCCTTGAGCGCAAGTAGATTCACGAGCGCCTTGCCCTTGGCCGCGCGGCCGGCCTCCGGAATCTCGTGAACTTTGAGCCAATAGACCTTGCCCGCGTCCGTGAAAAACAAGAGATAATCGTGCGTGGAGGCGGTGAACAGGGTCTCGACGAAATCTTCATCGCGGACGCCCATGCCGATCTTGCCCTTCCCGCCGCGCCGCTGCGCGCGGTAGAGCGACACGGGATTCCGCTTGATGTAGCCGGCATGCGAAACGGTCACGACGACCTCTTCCTCGGCGATGAGGTCTTCGACGCTGAGCTCGGCTTCCTCTTTCACGATCTGCGTGCGCCGCTCGTCCTTGTAGGCTTCCTTGATCGCCAACAGTTCGTCCTTGATGATCTTCCTGACCAGAGCCTGACTGGCCAGCACGGACTTGAGGTATTCGATCCGCTTCAGCAATTCCTGATATTCCTCGATGAGCTTGTTGCGCTCAAGTTGCGTGAGGCGCTGCAGCTTCATGTCCAGGATCGCGTTGGACTGGGCCTCGCTCAACTGGAACTGCCGCATCAGGCCGCTGCGCGCGGCGTCCGGCGAGGCAGAGCCGCGGATCAGCTTGATCACCGCGTCCAGATTGTCGATCGCGATCTTGAGGCCTTCGAGGATATGGGCCCGTTCCTCCGCCTTGCGCAGCTCGAACGCCGTGCGGCGCACCACGACCTCACGCCGGTGCTCGACGAAATGCTCGAGGACCTGCTTGAGATTGAGCACCTCCGGCCGGTTGTCGACCAGCGCCAGCATGATCACGCCGAAGGTGGTCTGGAGCTGCGTGTGCTTGAACAGGTTATTCAACACGACCTGCGGAATCTCGTTTTTCTTCAGCTCGATGACGACACGGACGCCGTCGCGGTCGGATTCATCGCGCAGATCGGAGATTCCTTCCATCTTCTTGTCCTGGGTCAGCTCGGCGATCTTCTCGATCAGGCTCGCCTTGTTCACCTGGTAGGGAATCTCGGTGACGATCAGGCGGTTGCGGTCGGTCCGTTCGTCCACCTCGACGTTCACCTTGGCCCGCAGCGTGAGGAGGCCGCGGCCGGTTTCATAGGCCTGCTTGATGCCGCCCGTGCCGTAGATGAACCCGGCGGTCGGGAAGTCGGGGCCGGGAATGTCCTTCATCAACTGCGCGATCGTCGTCTCCGGATCGTCGATCAATTTGACGAGGCCGTTGATGACCTCCGCGACGTTGTGGGTCGGAATGTTCGTGGCATAGCCGACGGCGATGCCGCCCGCGCCGTTGATGAGCAGATTCGGCGCCCTGGCCGGCAACACCAGCGGCTCCGTGCGCGACTCGTCGTAGTTCGGCCCGAAGTCCACCGTTTCCATGTCGATGTCGGCCAGCATCTCCTCGGCCATCCGCGTCAGGCGCGCCTCGGTGTACCGCATGGCCGCCGGCGGGTCGCCGTCCATCGAGCCGTAGTTGCCCTGGCCGTCCACGAGCATGTAGCGCATATTGAAGTCCTGCGCCATGCGAACGAGCGTGTCGTAGATCGCTGAGTCGCCATGGGGGTGGTAATTGCCCATGATCTCGCCGACGATCTTGGCCGATTTGCGGTAGGCCCGGTTGTGCGCCAGGCCCATCTCGTTCATGCCGTAGAGGATGCGGCGATGGACCGGCTTCATCCCGTCCCGCACATCGGGGAGCGCGCGCCCTACGATCACGCTCATGGCGTAATCGAGATAGGACGAGCGCATCTCGTCTTCGATGGCGATTTGGGCTAGTCTTTCATCGAGGGGCATCTCTACTCCTTAGCTGGCAGCAAGTAGCTGATAGCGAATAGCTCGGAGCTACCGGCTGCTCGCTATTGGCTATTCGCTAAATATCCAGGTTCCTGACTTCTAATGCGTGCTGCTGGATGAACTGCCGGCGCGGCTCCACTTCGTCGCCCATCAGGACGGAAAACACTTCGTCCACGCCGGCCATGTCCTCGAGCTTTACCTGCAGGAGCGAGCGCTTCTCGGGATCCATTGTGGTCTCCCAAAGCTGGGTCGGGTTCATCTCGCCCAGCCCCTTGTACCGCTGGATGTTCAGCCCTTGCTTGCCGATATCCAGAATGGCCTTCACGAGGTCGCCCGTGCCGGCGTATTGCGTCTCCGCACCCTTGGCCTTCAGCTTGTAGGGCGGGCGGCCCAGACCGATCGCCGACGGCGCCAGTTTCTGGAGCTCGCGGAAATCGGCCGAAGCCACGACATCGTGCGTGATCTCCTGGCTGCGCGCGAGCCCGTTGGCCTGCACCGTGCAGATGACTTTGCTTGAGCGGTGCTCTTCGTCGTCCATGATCTCCAGATTGATCGTCGCTTTGGGAAAGGCAAGGGTGAGCCCCTTCTTGATGTCGGCGACAGCCTTTTTGAGGGCCGTCGCGTTCTTGAGCATGTCCCGGTCCAGGCCCGGCTCATCCATGACCACGCGCAGGATGCCCGGGTCATACTGCTTTCTCATAAGCCGGTTCAGTAATTCCTCGAAAGCGATCATTTTCTTCAGCGCGGGCAGGAGCCGGCGGCCGGTGACGAAGCCCTGGCCTTCGAACGACACTTCCACGTCTTCGACGGCGAGGTCGGAGAGGTATTCGTTCAATCCCTTCTCGTCCTTGAGATACTTCTCGCTCTTGCCCTTCTTCACTTTGAAGAGCGGCGGCTGGGCGATGTAGATGTACCCGCGCTCGATCAGCTCATGCATCTGCCGGTAGAGGAAGGTCAGCAGCAGCGTGCGGATGTGGCTACCGTCCACGTCGGCATCGGTCATCAGGATGATCTTGTGATAGCGGGCCTTCGCGATGTCGAAGCATTCCCGGTCCTTGTCGTCCTCGTCGCGCTTGCGCCCGATGCCGGTCCCGAGCGCCATGATCAGCGTGCGGATCTCTTCGCTGGCCAACATCTTGTCGAAGCGCGCCCGCTCCACGTTGAGGATCTTGCCCTTGAGCGGCAGGATCGCCTGAAACTTCCGGTCGCGTCCCTGCTTGGCCGAGCCGCCGGCCGAGTCGCCCTCGACGATGAACAGTTCGCTCCGAGACGGATCCTTCTCGGAACAATCGGCCAGCTTGCCGGGCAGCGAGCCTCCGTCCAGCGCGCTCTTGCGTCGAATGAGTTCCTTGGCCTTCCGGGCCGCTTCGCGCGCGCGCGCCGCGTCCAACGATTTGGCGATGATCTTGCGGGCAACCGGCGGGTTTTCCTCGAAATAGGAACCCAGCGCCTCGTTGACCGCCGTCTCGACGATGCCCTTCACCTCGCTGTTGCCCAGCTTGGCTTTGGTCTGCCCTTCGAACTGTGGGTTGCGCAGCTTGACGCTCACGACCGCCGTCAGGCCCTCGCGGACATCGTCGCCGGTCAGCGACTCGTCGTCTTTCTTGAGCAACTCGTGGGCATTCGCGTAATTGTTGATCGTGCGGGTCAGCGCCGCCTTGAAGCCGATCAGGTGCGTCCCGCCTTCGCGCGTATTGATGTTGTTCGCGAAGGAATACATGTTCTCCGCGTAGCCGTCGTTGTACTGGAGGGCCACTTCGAGCATGACGCTGCTTTTCTCGATCTCCACAAAGATCGGCTTGTGGAGCGGTGTCTTGGCGCCGTTCAGATGCTCCACGAAGGAGACGATGCCGCCCTTGTACTTGAACGTCTGCTCCTTCTGCTTGCGCTCGTCCTTGAGCGCGATCTCGAGCCCCTTGTTGAGGAAGGCCATTTCGCGCAGACGCTGGGCCAGGACGTCGAAGCTATAGTCGGTCGTTTCGAAGACCTCGCCGTCGGGCTTGAAGGTCACCATGGTCCCGCGTTTTTTCGTTTTGCCGGTGACTTTGAGCGGTGCGGTCGCTTTGCCCCGCTCGTACCGCTGCTCGAAGACCTGGCCATCCTGCCAGATTTCCAATTCGAGCCATTCCGCAAGCGCATTGACGACCGAGATGCCGACCCCGTGCAGGCCGCCGGAGACTTTATACGCCCCCTGTTCGAATTTGCCGCCGGCGTGCAGGACGGTGAGCGCGACTTCCGCCGCCGATTTCTTCTGTGTCGAGTGCATGCCCGTCGGGATGCCGCGGCCGTTATCCACGACCGTGACGCTGCTGTCGATGTGAATGGTGACCTCGATCGTTTCGCCGAACCCGGCCATGTGCTCGTCCACGCTGTTGTCCACGACTTCGTAGACGAGATGATGCAGCCCGTCGACGCCGGTGCTGCCGATGTACATGGCGGGACGCTTGCGGACGGCGTCGAGCCCCTCCAGCACCTTGATCTGGTCCGCGCCATAGCTGTCGGACTTGGGCTGGTCGGGCTGGTCGCCCACAGGCTTTTCGTTGTTGTCTTTGGTCGCCATTGATTTCCTAGTTTCAGAGCTGGCGATGGGCGATGGGCTTCCTCAGTCCTGCCTGATCTTTCATATTGCCCATTGCCTCGCGCCTAGACTTTCACCGGCATCACGACGCACGTAAAGCCGTTGTTGCCTGGTTCCCGAACCAAACAGGGGCTCAGGGGCGCATCCATCTGCATCGTGATGGACTCGCCATCCACGATGCCCAGCACATCCAGCAGGTACCGCGCGTTGAAGCCGGTCGTAAGCGACTCGCCCTTGTACTGGGCGGGTAATTCTTCCGTCGCCTCGCCGAAATCCGGGTTGCTGGAGAACAGGGTGATCTTCCCTGACGTGAACGTTACCTTGACGGCATTGGTCTTGTCGCGAGAGAGAACCGCCACGCGGCGCAGCGCGCCTTCCAGTTCGGGCTTGGAGACCGTCACGCGCTTGTCCTGTTCCTTATCCTTGGGAATGACCTGCTGATAATTGGGGTAGGTTCCCTCCATCAGCCGCGACGTCAACAGCAGGCCGCTCTTGCGGAAGATCATGAGGTTTTTGGTGAACCCGATCAGCGGTTCGCCGTCGCCTTCTTCCAACAGATGTCGCATCTCCAGCGCCGCCTTCTTCGGAATGATGGCCTTGATCTCCTTGGGACCCTCCTTGCCGGCCGACCCGCTTATCTCCTGATCGGCCACGGCCAGACGGTGCCCGTCGGTCCCGACCAACCGCAGCGTGGTTTTCTTGTCCGACACGTTTAGCGTGATCAGCAGGCCGTTGAGAATGTAGCGCGCGTCGTTGTCGCCCACCGCGAATAACGTCTTCCGGATCAGGTTGGCCAGCCCCGCGCCGGCCAACGGCGTCAGCCCCTCGCGCTCGATCACCGGCAGGGCCGGGTACTCGGTGCTCGGCAGGCCGACGATCTTGAACTGGCTCTTGCCCGATTGAATCGTCGCCCAGTTGTTGGCCCCGACGGTCAGATCGATCTCGCCGTTCGGCAGTTCTTTGAGGATCTCGTACAGCTTGCGCGCGGAGAGGGTGATCGAGCCCGGCTCCTTCACGGTCGCCTTGTAGAGCCCGCGCATGCCCAGTTCCAGGTCCGTCGCGATGATATCCACGCCGTCCGATTTGGCTTCCAGCAGGATGTTGGAGAGGATCGGCATCGTGTTGCGCTTCTCCACCACACCCTGCACCCGCTGCAGACCGGTCAGTAATTCGTCTCGCGCGATTCGTAGCTTCATCGGCATCTCCTCATTTCACCCGCCCACCCCGGGCGTCACTTCACCCACCCGCCCCGCGCCTGCCAAGACAGGCGCCTTTCCACGGGGACGCGCCTCTTACCCGGGAGAGCGTCAGCCCTTCGTGATCTGATCCTTCAGGCTTTCCAGTGTGGTGATCATTGTGCTGTCCGCTTCCTTCGCCTTGGCGATCTGCTTGCACGCGTGAATGATCGTCGTGTGGTCCTTCCCGCCGAAGTGACGCCCGATTTCGGGGAAGGAGGCATCGGTGAGTTCCCGGCAAAGATACATGGCGATCTGTCGCGGGTGGACCAAGGTCTTGCTCCGGCGCCGCGATTTCATATCGGAAATTTTGACATGGAATCGGGCGGCGACGATCTCCTCGATGTCGTCCATCGCGATGATTTTCTTCTTCTCGCCGATGAGATCCTTCAACACATTCTTGGCCATGTCCAGCGCGATGGGCTGGCCGGTGAGCGAGGTGTAGGCGCCCAGCCGCACGAGCGAGCCTTCCAGTTCGCGGATGTTGCTCTTCATGTTCGTCGCCAGGAACTGGATTACTTCCTCCGGCAGCGCGATGCCTTCGTCGTCGGACTTTTTACGGAGAATGGCGATGCGCGTTTCCACGTCCGGCGGCTGCAGGTCCGCAATCAGGCCGCATCCGAACCTCGACTGCAGGCGCTCTTCGGTGTTCGCAATCTCCTTGGGCGAGCGGTCGCTGGACAGCACGATCTGTTTGTGCGCCTCATAGAGCGTGTTGAAGGTGTGGAAGAACTCTTCCTGGGTCCTCTCTTTCCCGGCGAGGAACTGGATGTCGTCGATCAGCAGCATGTCGATGTTCCGGAATCGCTTCCGCAAGTCCATCATCTTGTCGTAACGGATCGAATTGATCACCTCGTTCGTAAACTGCTCGGTCGTCACGTAGGCAATTCGAAGATCGGACGTTTCCGCGATGTGGTTCCCGATCGCGTTGAGCAAGTGCGTCTTGCCGAGCCCCACGCCTCCGTACAGGAACAGTGGGTTATAGGCCTGGGCCGGCGATTCCGCGACGGCTTGGCAGGCCGCGTGCGCAAACTGGTTGCTGGCTCCCACGACGAAGTTTCTGAATGTGTACTTCGGGTTCATGGGGGAGGCGCGCCGTGAGCGGCCGGCCGGCACCACGCGCGCCGTTGCTGCACGGCCTTCCGCCGCTTTCATGGTTGCCTTGTCCGCTGTCATAAAGATCACCGTGAGTTCACGTCCTCCTTGTGCGGCTGCCAGAGCTTCCAAAAGCAATCCTTTGTGGTGCTCGGTCAGCCATTGGCCGAAAAATTTATTAGGCACTTCTACCCGGGCCGTCGATCCCTCGATCTCTCGGAGACGGGTTGGCATAAACCACGTTTCAAATACTTGTTTAGGAACTTTGCTCTCGATATGTGCCAGAGCTTTTTCCCAAACGTTGTCGCTTCCCATATTCCCAAACCCTCCACTATTCACAGACTTATTAACATCTGTGGATAATCTAAATTGTCATAATACCACTGCATATCATGTCCTACACCGGTGTAGGAATCAATATGTTGTGTTTTGTGTATGTTTACCCCTTCACTTAGTCCTTATTACTCATCAACTTATAGATTCTCTCTTTTTCTTTAACGTTCTTTTTATACACAGGATATACAAGTTTATTTTAGACCTCATCAGATATCTTTCCACTTCATTCTGCACATCATCTCTCTTATTGATATCCATGTTCCATCGGCGAACTGACCTACTATCCACATTTTCACAGCGCCTACTCTTATCCCCTCCTACTCCTACGGACTTTCTTTCTCTATATAAACAATCCAGAGTTAAGGACTGTGGAAGTTTACAAGACCGCCACAGTTTCAGCTTCAAAGATCATGCGCAAGAGGTCCTGATAAGACACGGAAGGAAACGGCGAAGACAGCTTTCGAGACAATACGTCATCTGAAAGGGTAAAAACATAAGGGAAAGGGAGCTTCTGATGTCTCACACCGTCTTGGACGAGAACCACCGATATATCGTTCTTAGAGCCGGAATCAATAGGAAGTAAAGAAATACTCTCCACGCTTGGTGCCTTACTCACGATATAGAGAGTCTTTTTCAAACAACGACCTCTAAAAAACAAGGATTCGGTCGGAATCGGCAATCGCCGTCTGTATGGCTTCTCCCGACAGTTCTTTTACATTGAACTCAGGGTCAAGATTGAATCGAATACCGGTTCCGATGGGGACCGAGAAAAAAATCTTTAAATGTTTAAAAGAGGGGAGGTATTTTTCCATAACCTCCCCATCCATAATATCCTCAGGCTCCTCTGAAATCATTAAAGGAGCTTGGCCAAGCAGGACCACCGACAACGGATTTTCCCCTGTACTCAATCCCAACGCAATCCGGAGAGCCTCCACCGCCCGATGCGATTTCCGAGGGTCCTCCCGAATGACGACAACAACACTGGGAGGCATGGACCCTCGGCAGCACCCAAATCAGTTAAAAGCCACAAACCGATCGCAACCATTGATCATGTTCGACAGGACGACAAGACCACAGAGCGTCACTCCAGGAGTAAGCTTGTCGGTTGGAACACCATGCTGCTGACACCCATAGGCACACACAAAAAATTTCGCTCCGGAACCGGATAATTCAACAAGACGATCATTGTTTAAGTTCCTCACCCCTTCGTCGATCAAGTACAAGTAGACGTCAATATTGGCTTTTATGGCCTCCTGGCAAAGCCGTGAC
>JBGPNZ010000066.1:0-9695 GCA_041487795.1 Nitrospiraceae bacterium | reverse complement strand
CGTGGGCTACTTCGGTAACGCGTTCCACTTGTCGAGATATTCCCGGACGGCCATCACGAAGGTCGCGTGACTCCAGGTGAGGGGAGAGACGGACAACGGAGCGTGGGTATAGGGGTGGACCTGCTCCGCCAACACGCCGGACGGCAGCCCGTGCCGTACGCACCATTCGAGCAGTGAGACGGCCGGTTTCAGATCTGCACGCGTCTTTGCCGTCGCAATCATCCACTCCGCCACCCAGAGGGTGCAGATGAACCAGGGATTACCCGGCACATTGGCGATATCCTGGCTCTGCTGGTGGTAGTAGTCGTTCTCATAGCGCGCAATGCCGCCCACCGCCGTCTTGATCGAGAGTTTGTCTCTGATCGCTTCCATCGTCCGTACAATCCGGGGATCATCCGGCGCAAACATCCCGAAATACCAGAGCCCGTACATGGATGAGTCGATCGTCCGATCGTACTCCCAGCTCTTGTCCTCTTTTCGATTGACCATCCGCACGAACCGCTTCAGCTCCGGATGGTAGAGGATGGCTTCCGCGCCGGCCTTCATTTGGTCAGCCGCCTTGAAATACCGCTCCGCCGCTTCCATCTCACCGAACGCTTTCGCGAAGTTCGCCGCCGCCGTCAAGCCGGCCCAGACCGCCGAGACGGTGAAGGCCAGCACACCACGCCGCTCTTCCCACAAGTCGTACGACGTTTTCGGCAATCCGGTGTCTGCGTGGCGATACGCGACGAGAAAATCGGCAGCGCGAACAATCAAGGACCGATAGAGCGGCTTGATGTACTCGACATCTTTCCACTCCTCAAAGTGATGCCATAGCGCCCACAGCACGAGCGCCGTTTCGTCTTCCTGGATCGGCAAATCTTTTTGCCCTTCACGCACCCAGGGATGCCAGCTTGACGCCAGCGTGCCATCCGGATTGTACTTGTGGAGCAGATACCCTTCTTTGCTCAGCACATCGCGGCAGAACCGGTAAAACACCCTGGGGCTCCATAAATACCCCGACCGGTCCAGCGCGTGCGCCACCAGAGAGCCGTCACGCGGCCACATATAGGAGTAGGTGTCTCGGACGGCGGAGGCGATATCGGAATCGTTCGCCGCGATGATCGCGCCGCCATTGTCCACCTGCGTCCGGATCACCAGCAGACTCAATTGATAGAGCCGGACGATTTCGCCGGGCAGGTCGGCAAAGTCAGGCCGGTGGGACGCCAGCCAGAGCTTCCAGTAGGCCGCCGTCCGGTCCAGAAAGCTCCAGGGCCCACGGTGCCGCACGGAACGATTGATGCGGGTCACTTCTTCAAAGTTGGTCCCGACGGCAATCCAATAGTAGGCGGCTTGCGTCTCGCCTGGTTTCACGCGCACGTGCACGGCCACCGTCGAGTCTACCGACCCCTGCGCGATGGGATTGCCGGAGAGGTACCCATCCTCGGCATCCTTCCATGTTCCCTGTAGATTGTTCACGCCCTTGTGGCCGCACGCCCACTGCTGCACGCCGATGTGCCAGCCCTCGACGGTATCCCTGGCATCCGTCGCTTGCTTGCCCGGCGTCGCGGCGTTGACGAGAAACCACCGCGCCCCTTTGTAATGATAGACACCCCGGCGCTCCGGCTCGTAGTAGGCGGTGTCGCCGACTTCGTGCGACGAAATGTTCAAGTCCAAGTGGAAGAACAGACGGACGTCGATCTCCTGCTTCGCCGTGCTTGTCACGTTGATGCGGCGCACGTATAGATTCTCATGGAAGTCGACCGCGTCGTGACAGACGATCTTCATCGGCAAGTCCGTGTGGACCAGCTCGACCTCCGACACCATCGTCTCTCCGGAATATTTTAGACGGCGTGACCAACCGGCATCGTCGATCCACCGAAACTGGCCGTCGACCCAGATGCCGAACCGGTTCACCAGCCCTTTCGTGTGGTTTTCGAGCCCGACGTGCGGCCAATAGAGATCGCGAAGCTGGTAGGTCTGATCGAAGGTGACGAGCAGCGATCCGTTTCCCAGGGGAAGATCACGCGGCATGTTGTGCCTCAGGCTCCAATTTCTGGCCCCGGAGTATACCCCACTACATTGCGAAACCGGTACCGGTTTCGCAAGTCAAAAGTAAAAAGGCAAAAGTTTTCCTGGCACGCTCCTCACTTTTTACTTTTCACTTTTAACTTTTTACTTCCGTCAGTGACGGTGTGTATGGACTCGCGCGCGATCGCCACCATGCGGGTCAACTCGCGCACCGTGACCGTCAGCGGCGGCATCAGGACGATCACATTGCCCAAGGGACGAAGGAACAGCCCGTGCCGGCGCGCCTCCAGCACCACGCGCTGTCCAATCCGCTGTTCAAGCGGGTAGGGGGCTTTGGTGCTGCGATTCTGGACCAGTTCGATCCCTGCCATGAATCCCTGTTGTCTGATCTCACCGACATGAAGCAGATCCTTGAGCGATCGCAGCAGGCGAGTCAGCGCTGCGATCTTCGGTTGCAGGCGTGCCAGCGTCCGTTCTGTGCGAAACACGTCCAGGTTCGCCAGAGCCACCGCGCAGCCCAGCGGATTGCCCGTGTAACTATGTCCGTGAAAAAACGTTTTCCACTCGTTGTAGTGTCCGAGAAAACCCCGGTAGATCTTTTCGGTCGCCAGTGTGGCCGCCAGCGGCATATAGCCACCGGTCAGGCCTTTACTGATCGCCATCAGATCGGGCGTGACCCCTTCGTGGTCGCAGGCAAACATGCGCCCGGTTCGTCCGAACCCCGTCGCCACTTCATCGGCAATGAGCAGCACCTTGTATTTGGTGCATAACCGGCGGAGACGCATCAGGTAGCCGGCCGGCGCCGTAATCATGCCGGCAGCCGCCTGGACCAGCGGCTCGATGACCAGTCCGGCGATGTCGCGATGCCGTTGTTTGAGGATGTGCTCGATCGGATCCAGGCAGGCCATCTTGCAGGAAGGAAACGTCAGTTTGAGCGGACAGCGATAGCAGTAGGGTGGTTCCGCCGTAACCGTCGGGAAGAGGAGAGAGCGAAAGCGCCGGTGGAACAGATCAATTCCACCCACGCTCATGGCGCCGGCGGTATCGCCGTGATAGCTGAGCTGGAGATGCAGGAACGTCCGTTTGGGTTCGGCGCCGGAAGCGCGCTGTTGCCAGTATTGCACCGCCATCTTGAGCGCGACCTCCATCGCCGTCGAGCCATCGTCGGAATAAAACACGCGCGTAAGCCCGCGCGGAGCGATGCGAACCAGTTCGCGCGCCAGTTCAATCGCCGGGGGATGCGAGAGTCCAAGGAGCGTACTGTGCGCCATTTTTTCCGATTGTGTACGCAACGCACGGTCGAGCACCGGATGCCGGTGTCCGTGGACGGTGAGCCAGATGGATGACACGCCATCGAGATATTTCCGCCCGTCCGTGCCGTAGAGATACGCGCCCTTCGCGCGTTCGATGATCAGCGGGTCCTCGTGTTCCCATTCGCGCATCTGCGTGAAGGGATGCCAGAGGAACTTTCGATCCCAATTGGCCAGCTGCCGATATCGCCGTCGTGATGCCATGCAAATTTTTTGCGCGTCGTGCTGAACCCGCGCGCGTCAGCGGATTATAAGTGCCGGACACGGCTTTGACAACCGGAAGTCCACCGCCTATAATGATCCAATTCGTCAGTAGGAACAACGACTTGCAAATACACACCAGGAACTTTTCCATCATCGCCCATATTGATCACGGGAAATCCACCCTCGCTGATCGACTCTTGGAAGCCACCGGGGCCATTACCTCGCGCGAAGCCCGCGACCAAATCCTGGACGCGATGGATCTGGAGCGCGAGCGGGGCATCACCATTAAAGCCCATGCCGTGGCCCTTCACTATCAGGCTGCAGACAAAAATCGATATGCGCTGCATTTAATCGATACGCCCGGCCATGTGGACTTCACCTATGAAGTCTCCCGCAGCCTTGCCGCCTGCGAAGGCGCCTTGCTGCTGGTCGATGCCAGCCAGGGCGTCGAAGCGCAAACAATCGCCAACGCCCACCTGGCCATCGCAAACAATCTGGTCGTCCTGCCCGTGATTAATAAGATTGATCTGCCCGGAGCCGACGTCGAGGGCGTGAAGCAGCAAATCCAGGATGTGTTGGGGCTGGATGTGAAGGACGCGCTCCTGATCAGCGCAAAGGAGGGACGGGGAGTCTCTGAGGTGCTGGAGGCAATCGTCGCCCGCATTCCTCCGCCGTCCGGCGATCCCGCCAAACCACTGAAGGCGCTCGTGTTCGACTCGTGGTTCGATAATTATCAGGGCGTCATCGTGCTGGTCCGCGTCATCGACGGGCAGATCGAACCCGGCATGAAGATTCGGGCGATGTCGAACAACCGGCTGTTCGAGGTCATGGAGGTCGGGCAGTTCACGCCGAAGCGAACCAAAACGGACCAACTCGGGACCGGCGATGTCGGATACGTGTGCGCCGGCATGCGGGAAGTGGCGGATACGAAAATCGGCGACACGCTCACCGACGCCTCGCGGCCGACCGACGCGCCGTGCCCCGGATACAAGGAAGTCCGCCCGATGGTCTTCTGCGGCCTCTATACGACGGACACGGCCCGCTTTGAAGACCTGCGCGACGCGCTCATGAAACTCCGCCTGAACGACTCGTCGTTCGTCTATGAGCCCGAATCGTCGCTCGCCCTCGGATTCGGATTCCGGTGCGGATTCCTCGGCCTGCTGCACATGGAAATCATCCAGGAACGATTGGAGCGGGAATATAATCTGACCTTGATTACCACGGCGCCAACCGTCATGTACCAGGTGCTCACGACGGCGGGAGACATCCTGACCATCGACAACCCGGCCAAGTTGCCGCCACCGTCGTCCATCGAAAGCTTCGAAGAACCGTTCATCCGGGCCACCATCATCGCGCCGGAGCGGTATGTCGGGAACATCCTGCAGCTGTGCCAGGAACGCCGCGGCATCCAGCAGGGCTTGCAGTATCTGGACCCGACGCGGGTCATGCTCACCTATGAATTACCGCTCAACGAGATCATTCTGGACTTTTACGACCGGCTGAAATCCAAAACGCAGGGGTACGCCTCGTTCGATTACGAAGTCCTTGGCTATCGGACCGGCGACATGGTCAAAATCGACATGCTGCTCAACGGCGAAACGGTCGATGCGCTCTCCTTCGTCACGCACAAGGACAATGCCCATGCGCGAGGACGGCAGATGGCGGAAAAAATGAAGGAGCTGATCCCCAAGCAGATGTTCGAGATCGCCATCCAGGCGGCCATCGGCAGCAAAATCATCGCCCGTGAAACGATCGGCGCGATCAAAAAGAACGTGACCGCCAAGTGCTACGGCGGCGATATCTCCCGCAAGCGCAAACTGTGGGAAAAGCAGAAAGAGGGCAAGAAACGAATGAAACAGGTCGGCAAGGTGGAAGTCCCGCAGGAAGCCTTTTTAGCACTGCTCAAGGTGACAGGCGAATGACGCTCGAGCCGGACCCGTCACGCATGCCGACGCCGATGGAAAGTCCTGCAGAGATGCCGGCCGATACGGCCACGCCTGAAGCGCCCCTCGCCCAGCCGGCGGGCGCCGACACGGCGCTTTCCCGCCGCAAGTCGCTCTGGCGTGAATACACGGAAGCCATCATCGTGGCCATGCTGCTGGCCTTCGCCATTCGTGTCTTTATCGTCCAGGCGTTCAAGATTCCGTCGGGATCCATGATCCCGACACTTCTGATCGGCGACCATATCCTCGTCAGCAAGCTGTCCTATGGAATCCAATGGCCGGGCGAGTGCCGCTTCAAGATGGCGCTTCCACCTATGACATGCTATACCACCACGAACCTGGTTGCATTCGGACCGCCGCAGCGAGCCGACGTCATCGTGTTCCGCTATCCTGAAGACGAGGAAAAAGACTTTATCAAACGCATCGTGGGACTGCCCGGCGACGTTGTGCAAATCCACAACAAGGTGGTCTACGTGAACGGAGCGGCCGTGACCGATCAGGCCTATACCCAGCGCGTGGACCCCGGCATGATTGACGGCGCGATCAACCCGCGGGATAACTACGGCCCTGTGACCGTGCCGGAGCATTCGTACCTCGTCATGGGCGATAACCGCGATCAAAGTCTCGACAGCCGTTTTTGGGGGTACGTGCGCGAAGAAAAAATCAGAGGACGGGCCCTGCGTATCTACTGGTCATGGAGCGGGCAGGGATCCTGGCAGGAATGGGTTCGATGGGAACGAATCGGCAAGGCGATTCAATGACCAAGGCCGGTACGACTGCATCAAAAGCTCCGCGCGGTCGGGGAGGGGAATCGGGACGCCTGCCCGCTCCGGACATGCGCGCGCTGCATCAGCACATTGCCAAGTTTCCGCAGGCGAGCGTGCTGGTCGTCGGAGACCTGATCCTCGATCACTACATCTGGGGTAAAGTCAGCCGGATTTCTCCGGAAGCGCCGGTGCCGATCGTGCACGTCAGTTCGGAATCGCTGAAGCTGGGCGGGGCGGCCAACGTCTACAATAACATCGTGTCGCTCGGCGGCCGGGCGGACCTGTGCGGCATCATCGGCTCCGATGAAGGCGGGCGGCAACTTCTGAAAGAACTTGGTACCCGGCGGCATGGGCGGGGCGGCGTGGTCATCGATCCGGATCGCCCGACGACACGAAAAACCCGTGTCGTTGCGCACAACCAGCAGATCGTTCGCTATGATGTCGAAGGACGGACCGACATCACAGCGCAGTCCCAGCGACGGATCATCCGCTATATCGAGTCCCGCTTGCGAGAAATCTCGTGCCTCGTGGTGTCGGATTACGCCAAAGGCGTCGTGACCGCAACACTGATGGCCGCATTGACCCGTCTGGCTGCCTTGCGACGCATTCCGATCATCGTGGACCCCAAAGTGGAGCATTTCTCCTATTATAAAGGCGTCACGGTCGTCACCCCCAATCATCTCGAAGCCGCGCAGGCCGCCGGAGTGCACGGGGATGACGACCAGACCGCGAACCAGGCCGGCGACATTCTCCGGCAACGGCTGGGGTGCGAGTGCGTCCTGATCACGCGGGGAGAGAAAGGCATGAGCCTCTTCGAGTCCAACGGCTCGCACTGGCACATTCCGACCGTGGCGCGGCAGGTCTATGACGTGACCGGCGCCGGCGACACCGCCATCGGCACCCTGGCCCTGGCGATGGCAGCCGGCGCGTCCATTCGAGACGGGGCCATCCTGGCCAATCACGCGGCCGGCATCGTCATCGGCATGGTCGGCACGGCAACCGTCACTGCGCAACAACTGACCGAGGCCTTGACGCATGCCTAGCCCGACCTCGCCGGTGACAGTCGTCATTCCGGCCCGGTTCGGCTCATCTCGATTCCCTGGAAAACCGCTGGCTCTGCTAGCGGGAAAGCCGCTCATCCAGCACGTCTACGAGCGCGCGCAAGCGCCCGGCGTGCATCGTGTGCTAGTCGCCACCGACGATGTCCGCATCCAGAAAGCCGTCACCGCCTTCGGGGGGACGGTCATGATGCCGGAAGGCCGGTTCCGGACGGGGACAGACAGGGTCGCCGCCGTGGCCCGCCAAACCCCTGGTGACGTATTCGTCAATCTGCAAGGCGACGAGATCGCGCTGCATCCCGAGCTGCTCACCGACCTCATCAGACCGTTTCTCGAGAGCGGCGCGGACATGGGCACGCTCAAACGCGCGCTGACCTCCTCGAAGGAGGTGACCAATCCGGGTATTGTCAAGGTCGTGACGAACTCGGACGGCGAGGCCCTGTATTTTTCCCGCGCGCCTATCCCGTGCGACCGCGAGAAGGGGCTCGGCAATTTCGTCGCCGGGTTGCATTATGTCCACCTGGGGATTTACATTTATACCCGTGAGACGCTACTCCGGATGTCAACATTGCCGACCAGCCCGCTCGAAGAGGCAGAAAGGCTGGAGCAGCTCCGTGCGCTCGAGCACGGCGTCAAAATCCGCGTCTGGGAAACCCGGTATCAGTCCTTGCGTATTGATACACCGAAGGATCTCAGGGAGGCCGAGTCGGCCTTGAAGCGTATGACACGGCAGCGCACACCCGTCCGATCGGCTGCACGGACCACAGCGAGGGGCAAGCGATGAGCAAATTCATCTTTGTGACCGGCGGCGTCGTCTCCTCTCTTGGAAAGGGACTGGCGTCGGCGTCGATCGGAAATCTATTGGAAAGCCGGGGGCTGAAAATCACCTTCCTCAAACTGGACCCTTATATCAACGTCGATCCCGGCACCATGAACCCGTACCAGCACGGCGAGGTTTTCGTCACGGAGGACGGCGCGGAGACCGATCTGGACCTGGGCCACTACGAACGGTTCACATCGCTGACGCTGACCAAGGAAAACAACTACACCACCGGCCGCATCTATAATTCGGTCATTACCAAAGAACGGCGGGGCGATTACCTTGGCGGGACCGTTCAGGTCGTACCGCACATCACCGACGAGATCAAACAGTGCATTCGGAATGTGGCCAAGGACACCGACGTCGCCATTGTCGAGATCGGCGGGACGGTCGGCGACATCGAGAGCCTGCCGTTTCTGGAAGCCATCCGGCAGATGCCCTATGACGTCGGGCGTGAGAACGTCCTATATATCCACTTGACGCTCGTGCCATACATCAGCGCGTCCGGAGAATTGAAAACGAAACCGACCCAACACTCCGTCAACAAGCTGCGCGAAATCGGTATCCAGCCGAACATTCTCCTGTGCCGCACAGATCGCTATCTGCCGCCAGACCTCAAGGACAAGATCGCGCTCTTCTGCAACGTGGAAAAGGGCGCCGTCATCACGGCCAAAGACGTGGAAACGATATACGAAGTACCGATCGTCTTCCGAAAGGAAGGACTCGACGAGTTGATCGTCCGCCAGCTCAAGCTGGAAACGGGCCCGCCGAACCTGCGCGAATGGGATGCCATGGTGCAGAAGATCAAGCGGCCCAAGCACGAAATCTCCGTGGCGCTGGTCGGCAAATACATCGGGCTGAAAGAGTCCTACAAAAGCCTGGCGGAAGCCTTGGTGCACGGCGGCGTGGACCACGAAACCCGCGTCAATATCAATTGGATCGAGTCTGAAGAAGTCGAGCGGCGGGGCTCCGAGCAGACCCTGCGGGATGCTGACGGGATTTTGATCCCGGGTGGGTTCGGTGTACGCGGCATCGAGGGCAAGATTCAGACGATCCATTTCGCCAGGGAACGCGGGATTCCATTCTTCGGCCTCTGCCTCGGCATGCAGTGCGCCGTGATCGAGCTGGCCCGAAATGCAGCCGGTCTTGCCAATGCAAACAGCTCGGAGTTCGATCTCAACACTCCACACCCGGTGATTCATCTAATGGAACATCAAAAGTCGATCCACGACAAGGGCGGCACGATGCGGCTCGGTTCCTATCCCTGCCGCCTGCTGGACGGCAGCCTGGCCCATAAAGCCTATGGCGTCCTGGAAGTCAAAGAACGGCACCGGCACCGGTACGAGTTCAACAACGCCTATCGCGAGCGGCTGGTGGCGCACGGCCTGGTGTTGAGCGGACTGTCGCCGGACGGCCAGTTGGTCGAAATCGTGGAGCTGAAAGGCCATCCGTGGTTTTTGGCCACGCAGTTCCACCCGGAATACAGTTCGAGACTGCATCGTCCCCATCCGCTCTTCAGCGCCTTTGCCGGCGCCGCCTTGCGGAGAAAATGCGGACGGTAGGGGAACGCCCTGATGCTACAT
>JBGPNZ010000065.1:0-9739 GCA_041487795.1 Nitrospiraceae bacterium | reverse complement strand
GCATTGCGCAACACACGTCCCCACTCCGTTTAGCACTTGCTTTGCCTTTGGTGAACCCATAGACTCCCGCGCATGGGCGCTCGCGGACCTGCCCCCAAACCGTCGAATCTGCGGGTGATGCAGGGGAACCCTTCGCGGCGCCCCCTGAATCGGCGTGAGCCCCAGCCCTCCAAACCCAAGGCCCTACCGGTTCCCGCCATCTTGCGCGCAGACAAGCGCGCCTACCAAATCTGGAAAGAAGTCAGCCCCGAACTCCGCCATTGCGGTTTGCTGACCGCCCTTGACCCCTACGTGTTCGCCCTTTTCTGCAAAGCCTGGGCAACCTTTTGGGAAGCGCAGGATTTCGTGGATAAGCATGGGCAAATGTTCGTGATGCGCGACCCGCCGGTCGATCGCAACGACCCCGAGGACAAAGGGCGCATTAAATATTTGCAACAGTACCCCCAGGTCGCCATCGCCGCGAAATATCTCCAGATCGCCGGCACGTACGCCGACCGCCTTGGCCTCTCCCCGGCGGCGCGTTCCCGAATCCAGCTTCCCATGGTCGAGCAATCCTCGGACAAGGACGAAGCGCGCATCTTCGGGTCATGAGTCGCCGCGCTTACAATGGCCATCCCCGCGCAATCATAGACAAGTGGTTTGAATCTTCTGAATCGCTCGACCGCTACGATCCCAAGAAATTCTTTTTCGATCCCGCATCCGCGGATAAGGGCGTGGACTTCATCCAGCTTTATCTGCATCACGTCGAAGGTGAATGGAAGGGGCATCTCCTCGAGCTCCAGCCCTGGCAGTTCGGCATCGTGCGCGACATCTTCGGCTGGAAACGAGTGGCGGACGGGCTCCGGAAGTACCGCACGGTTTACGTTGAGGTTCCCAAGAAGAACGGCAAGAGCACGCTCGGGGCTGGGATAGCCCTGAAACTCACATTCGCGGACGATGAGCCCGGCGCCGAAGTCTATTCCGCCGCGTCGGACCGCACTCAAGCTGCCATCGTGTTCGACGTCGCGAAGGGCATGGTAGAAGGCAGCCCGACGCTGGCCAAACGCGCGCAAGTCTTTCGCCGCGCCATCTTCGTGCCCAGCACCGGGAGCCGCTATCACGTCCTGAGCGCCGACGTGCCCACAAAGCACGGTTTCAATATTCACGGCCTGGTATTCGACGAGCTGCACACACAACCCAATCGGCATCTGTGGGATACGCTGACCAAAGGAATAGCCTCCCGCCGACAGCCACTCATTTTTTCCATCACTACGGCGGGCTATGACGAGCACTCCATCTGTTATGAGCAGCACCGCTACGCGGAGCAGGTCCGCGACGGCATCATCGAGGACGATTCTTTTCTACCGGTGATCTTCGCCGCGGATGAGAAAGACGACATCACCCTGGAAGAAACCCAGCGCAAAGCCAATCCAAACTTTGGGATCAGCCTGAAGGCTGATTATTTGCGCGCTACGGTACAGAAGGCTATCCAAGTGCCGGGCGAATTGAACGTGGTCAAACGGCTGCACTTCAATATCTGGACAGCGCAGCGCGAGGTCTGGATGCCGATGGACAAGTGGGATGCCTGCTCCCGGGCCCCACGCGACGATCTTGACGGCCAGCCCTGCTTTGGCGGCCTGGACCTTGCCAGCACGCAGGATACCGCCAGCCTGGCGCTGCTCTTTCCATATCGGCCCACCGAAGAAAGCGAACTCGAATTCGATGTCCTGATGCGGTTTTGGATCCCGGCGGAAAACATCGAGCAGCGTGTCCGCCGCGATAAGGTGCCCTACGACATCTGGGCCCGCGAAGGACTGCTTACTCCGACCGAAGGCAACGTGATTGATTACGACGTGATCCACCGCGAGATCCGGACGCTCGGCGAACGCTTCAATATCCGCGAGATCGCTTTCGATCGCTGGAACGCCACGCAGCTCGTCACTCAACTCCAGGGCGATGGTTTCACGATGGTGCCTTTCACTCAGGGCTTCGCCGGCATGGCGCAGCCGATGAAAGACTTGATGGCGCTGGTGCTCGACGGGCGCTTGCACCATGGCGGCCACGCCGTACTGCGCTGGCAGGCTTCTGAGGTTGCCGCTAAGCAGAACTCTCGCGGGGATCTCATGCCGGCCAAAGCCCACAATCGCGCGCGAAATGACGGGATCGTGGCGATCCTCATGGCCTTGGGCCGCGCTACGGTCACCCCTGAAGGCGGCTCCGCCTATGACGAGCATGGAATCTTGGCGGTGGGATGAGACTCCTGGGCTACGAAATCGGCAAGAGCAATCCCTTCGACGAGCCCTTGCGGACGCTCATGCCCGCCGATGTCGAGCTGCGCTCGACGCTATCCGATCCGCAGCAATGGCTGGTAGATTGGGCCAACATGGGCGGCCTTTCCGCCTCTGGCCAGGTGATCACCGAGCGGAACGCCGTCGCCGTGACCACGGTTTTTCGCTGCGTCAACGTGATCTCGGATTCCCTTTCCGCCGCGCCGCTTACCATTTACGAGCGCGAACGCGATGCGGAAGGCAACGACGTGGGCCGCGAGCAGCTCGACGATCATCCCCTGCATCGCCTTCTGCATGATCAGCCCAACCCGGAAATGACGGCGATGACGTTTCGCCACGTTCTCCAGGGCCATCTGCTGATTTGGGGCAACGGCTATGCCGAAATTGAGCGCGACGGCGCCGGCCGTCCGATCGCGCTATGGCCGCTGCGTCCCGACCGGACATTTCCAAAGCGCATGCAGATCGACGGCTCGGTCGGCTATATCAATATGGACGATTACGGCCGCCAACACGTACTCGATTCCTACGACGTCCTGCACCTGATGGGGTTCAGCTTTGACGGTCTGCGCGGCTACTCTCCCATCGCACTCCACCGCGAGGCGATCGGGCTCGCGCGCGCCTGCGAGGATTACGCCGCGCGTTTCTTTGGCAATGATTCGCGCCCCGGCGGCGTGCTCGAGCACCCGCAGAGACTCAAACCGGAAGCCGCCAAACGCCTCAAAGAATCCTGGGAGGAGCTGCACCGCGGCGGCGAGAAATCCTGGCGCATCGCCGTTCTCGAAGAGGGCATGAAGTGGCAGAGCGTCGCCACACCGAACGAGGCTTCTCAATTCAACGAAACGCGCAAGCTCCAGATTCTCGAAATCTGCCGCATCTTCGGCGTGCCTCCGCACAAGGTCATGGACCTCGAGCGCGCCACCTTCACCAATATCGAAAGCCAGGCCATCGAGTTCGTCCAGGATGCCGTAATGCCCTGGGCGGAGCGCTGGGAACAGGAAATCTGGCGCAAGCTGCTGCTGCCCTCCGAGCAGGCCGATTATTTCGTCGAGCACAATCTGGATTACCTGCTCCGCGGGGATGCCGTGACGCGCAATCAGGCTTATTCCGACGCCTGGACCCACGGCCGCATGAGCATCAATGAGATTCGGCGGATCGATAATCTGGATCCGGTCGAGGACCCCAGCGCAGATCGCCATTGGGTTCCATCCACTATGATGCCCATAGATGCGATTGCTGCGCGGGCCGACCAGCCAGCGCAGCCTTTGCCGTTTCTCCCGCTGGGCGGCAAGCCGTCGGCGCAGCTCCCCGCCGAAAGCGAGCCGCCAAGTAGAAGCAACGCCGCGCTGCTCTACGCCGCGCACGCGCACGTTTTCCAGATCCTGGCCGAGCGCGTGGTGCGCAAAGAAGCCTCCGCCGTCGGCCGCGCCGCCAAAAGCAAGCTAGAGAACGGAACCCTTAAACCCTTTTCCGACTTTCTGGCCTCGTTCTATGGAGATGATCATCGCAGATTCATCAGTGCGGTTTTTCTTCCCGGCCTCTCCTCTTTGGCCGGCGCCGTCTACGCCCTCTTTGGCGAGCGCGTGAAGGATTTAGCCGAATGCCAGAAGCAGCTTGGCCTGGGCATCCTGGGATATGCTGACGATCTTGCCGCGCGGCTCGCCAATACCGCCTGCGATGAGCTTGGCGCTGCCATCATCGCGGCGCCCGGGCGCGCCCGGCAAACCGTGGAGATGCGCCTGGCGGCCTGGAGCCGCGAACGGCCGCGAGAGATCGCCGAGAAAGAGACTCGCAGCGCCGGCGCCTATTTCGCACAGTTGATTGAATCGCATTTTGGAGGTCGAGCATGAACATCGAACGCCGCTACTTTCCCGGGGCTGAATTCCGCGTCGAGAAGCGCCAGGACAAGCCATCTCAGATCGTGGGCTATCCGGCCAAGTTCAACACTCTCAGCGTCCCCTTGTGGGGCTTCCGCGAGCGGATCCTTCCCGGGGCCTTCACTACATCGCTTGCGGAAGGCGCCGATGTGCGGGCGCTGATGAATCACGACCCCAATCGCGTCCTCGGGCGCACCGGACCCGGCACGCTGCGGCTCCGCGAGGACTCCATCGGCTTGCGCATGGAAGTGGATGCGCCCGACACGACCTACGCGCGCGATCTTCTGATCAGCTTGGAACGCAGGGACATCGACCAGGGCAGCTTTCAGTTCCGCACGATCACCGACAAGTGGCAGATGGAGAATGGCGAGAATGTCCGCGACCTCGTCGCTGTGGAATTGATTGACACCAGCGTGGTCACCTTCCCCGCCTATGGCGACACGCCGATGGAGGTTCGCTCCGCGCTCTGGCCCTCGGGCGTGCCCGACGAGCTTCTAGCCCATGTGCCGGAACTCCGTCAAGCCAAGACGAAACGCGTGGATGGCGAGGATCTTCCCGCTTCGGCCTTCGCCTATGTCGGGGATGCCAAGGATACCTCGACCTGGAAACTGCCGATCAAATTCTCCTCGGAGGAAAAGACCAAATCTCACATTCGCAATGCGCTCGCGCGATTCAATCAGACCAATCTGCCCAGCGGAGAGAAGGATAAGGTTTGGGCCAAGATCGTGGCCGCAGCGAAAAAGCACGGCATCGATGTCGCCGGCAAGAAATCGCTGCCCAGCTTGCCCGGAATCCCGGCCCTGCCGGGGATGGAAATGCGCCGCCGGCGCTTGGAATTGGCCGCGCGGAGCTGAGGAATTTCCTGTTGAGTCTCGGCCCAGCGGGCGCGCTCGCTGGCCCATGGGACTTTCCGGGAAACTGCGGGGCTGGGCCGCCCCGGCCTAGCCGGGACCAGCCCAGCCTCGCAAACGAGTTTAGGAAAAGTCGCAAATGAGTCCCGAAGTTTTCAGTCATCTCTATATTGCTTTGAATCCCGGCCTTGCCGGGAAGGAGGCCAACATGGCACAACCCCAGGAAGGCGAGTGCATCGTCTGTGGTCGCTCGACGGTGAACACGGCTTGCGGCGCATACGCTTGCGAGGAGCATCTTCACGCCGATGTGCAGGCCGCCGTGGACAAGGCTGCGGCTAAGCCGGCCGAGTAATGATCCCGGCTGCTCGGAGTCCGGGCCATGCCGGGACGGATTCGGCGAGAATCACACTGGTGCCGGTCCCGGTATCGCGTTGCGCACTGGGATCAGCACATGCTGAGAAATTGCTTGACAGCGGTATAGCCAAGGGCTGAAAGTCGCAACGTAACGCTTGCTTGCGTCCCGCCGACGCGGGACCGATAGCAGGCTCCAGAAATTCGCGCACGCCGACGCGGGCGCTCCGGTACGAGGTTCGATACCGGAGACGCCCTTTTTTTTGCGCACACGCGATGGCCCGGCATCCCGGTCCTACCGGGAAGGAGCGAAGTGATGGCGACGAAAAAAGGACTCGAGCTGCGAGAGGAACGCGCCAAGTTGGTCACTGAGGCGCGCGCGATCTTTGATAAGGCGGGCACCGAAAAGCGCGAGATGACGCCCGCTGAGCAGCAGAGCTTCGACGAAAAGATGGACAAGTCCGATCAACTGCTCAAGCAGGCGGAAGAGTTCGAGCGCGCCGAGCTCCGCTCCACGCGGCTCTCGCAGGCCGAGGCCGTCCTGGCCGCATCGAGCGGCCGCCGAACCGCCGCCACGGACCCCGCCTTGACCGACCCAGCCAGTGCCACCCGCGGCAACGGCGCGCGTATCGTCAAATTTGAGAAGCGCGCGCCCTATTCCTTCACCCGCGAATTGGAACTGACCGACAGGCATATCGGGCCGGAGTCCTCGCGCGCATTTCGCGCCTGGCTGGCGGAAGGCCCCGGGGCGTCCGAACTCCGCAACCTGCAGGTGGATTTCGATACCTCCGGCGGCTTCCTGGTGCCGCCGCAGGAGTTCATCGCTCGGCTGATTCAGGCTGTGGACGACCTGGTGTACATCCGGCAGCTCGCCACCGTGATGACGCTGACCGGCGCCACTTCGCTGGGCGTGCCCACCCGCGATGCGGATATCGCGGACTCCGACTGGACTTCGGAACTGGCCACCGGCAGCGAGGATACCGCTCTAGCCTTCGGTAAGCGCGAGCTTTCGCCCCATCCGCTCGCCAAGCGCATCCGAATCAGCAACAAGCTGCTCCGCAGCTCGGCACTGAACGTCGAGCAACTGGTGATCAACCGCTTGGCCTACAAGTTTGCCATCACCCAGGAAAAGGCTTACATGACCGGCGACGGCGTGCAGAAGCCCTTGGGCATCTTCGTCGCCAATGCCAGCGGCATCGACACCAGCCGCGATGTCCAGACCGGCTCGGCAACCGCCTTCACCGCGGATGGGATCATTTCCGCGAAGTATGCCCTCAAGCCGCAGTACTGGGGCGCCGCGCGATGGATCTTCCACCGCACTGCCCTCCGGAACATCCGCCAGTTGAAGGATTCGCAAAATCAATATCTGTGGAATCCCGGCGGGTTTGGCGGCCTGGGCCTGGTCGTAGGCCAGGCGGACACGCTGATGGGCAACCCGGTGATCCTCACCGAATACGCGCCGAACACGTTCACCACCGGCCTCTATGTCGGCGCCTTCGGCGACTTCTCGCAGTATTGGATCGTGGATGCGCTCACTTTGCAGGTCCAGCGCCTGGTCGAGCTCTACGCCGTAACCAATCAGACGGGCTTCATCGCCCGGGCCGAGATGGACGGTCAGCCGGTTCTGGCCGAAGCCTTCGTGCGCTTGATCACGAACTAGGCTCCGATTTTCGGAGTCCCGGTAACAGATTTCGACACCGGGAGCAGCGAGCCGGCGTGAATTTGAATTAAGGAGACGAATCGAACATGAGAAACCTCGCGGAGCTACTCGCGGCCGCTCGACCGGTCAACGCCACTGCGGCGGGCACGACCGCCATCAACGGCACGCACGTCGATATGCAGGGGTTTGACGGCGTGGTGTTCGTCTGCCTGATGGGCACGCTCACCGCCACGCAGGTTACCGCCCTCAAAGCACAGGGCGGCGCGCTGGCCAACGACAGCGACATGGCCGATCTCGTCGGCGCGGCCACGCCTGCGGCCGCGGATGCGGACTCCAACAAGTTGCTCATCCTGGACGTTTACCGGCCGCAACAGCGATATGTCCGCCCCGTGGTTACGCGCGGCACGGCCAACGCCGTGATCGATGGCGTGCTGGCCTTCCGCTATCAAGGCGAGAAGGTGCCTATCGCGATCGACGCCACGCTGGTGAGCCAGCAGAAGCTCGTCGCCTCACCGTAGGCGGCGCCGAACTGAGATTCGATTAGAGCCCACGGATCGGTGGAAGCCGGGCGCAGGCCATAGGAGAAGGCGATGCGGATCCGCATGATTACTCTCGCCGCAGGGCCGAAGCATGGCGTCCTGGCCGCCGGCGGAATCTACGATCTCCCCGACGCCGAAGCGAAGCAATTCATCGCCGGCGGTTATGCGGAGCCCGCGCCAGAGGCGCCGAAGGCGCCTCAGCCCGGTCCCTCACCAGCGCCGGAGACCAGCGGCGATGCAGTAGAAGAAGATGCCGCGGTCGCCGCGCCCGAAGCCGAGCCCACTGCTGCGGCCGAGCCGGCTCCGCAACCCAGACCCGCCGCCCGAGGATCCGCCAAGAGAGGCTAACCCGTGGGACTCAAACTCACCACGCCTCCCGCCTCCGAGCCGCTCAGCCTCACCGACGTCAAGCGGCATCTGCGCGTAGTGGAAACCGACGACACCGAGGACAACTACATCTCGGACTTGATGATCGCGGCGCGCGAAACATGCGAGATTGCCAGCGGCGGCCGCGCTTTCCTCACGCAGACCTGGCAGCTCACGATCGACGCCTTCCCGGACACGCTCGGCCTGGTGCGGCGCTACGCCACGCAGCAGTTTCCGCCCAACAGCTATTCGCTCGAGTCGTTCCTCATTCGCGGTCTTTCGGACATTGGCGGGCCAATCTACTTGCCGCGGCCGCCGCTGCAATCGGTCGCTTCGCTGAAGTACATCGACACGAACGGCGTGCTCCAGACGCTCGACCCGGCCCTCTATGTCGTGGACACGAACGGCGAGCCTGGGCGCATCGTGCCGGCCTACAACACGTTCTGGCCCAGCACGCGCCCGATCGCCAACGCCGTGCAAATCAATTTCATCGCCGGCTATGGCGCGGCCCCAGCTAGCGTGCCGCGCCGAATGATGACCGCGATGAAATTCTTGGTG
Organism: Nitrospiraceae bacterium; assembly: GCA_041487795.1. Lineage (GTDB taxonomy): Bacteria > Nitrospirota > Nitrospiria > Nitrospirales > Nitrospiraceae > 2-02-FULL-62-14. Next base: position 1,273 of record JBGPNZ010000065.1, on the reverse strand, counting down.
GCGCATTGGTATGAACACCGCGAGGCGGCGGGCGAGTCCTCGCTCAAGGAAGTGCCCATGGGCGTGGAGAGTCTGATCTGGTCTGAGCGGCAGATCGAGGCAGTCTAAGAGGAGGGCGCTTGTTATTTCGACAATCCATTGAGTGCACCGCTGAGCTGAGCGCCGTGCTGATCCGGAAGGACGGCACGCGGATCAATATCGGCGTGCTCAAGCCGACTTTGATGCAGCGGCTCCGCCTCTTGCGACGCCAGACCTGGCGCGCGCTGACCAGCCCACGTTTACTGGCCAAGATCGGCTTGGCGCTCGCTCTGCTGTCCTCGAGCACGTTGATGCTCGGGGGCCTTGCCCTCGGCCTGGTGACCACGGCGGGCGTGAACTACATGGCCACGGACTTCGCCAGCGGCGGCGTCACCCCAACGATCAGCGGTTTCAAGTTCCACGCGAGCGGCACCGGCACCACGGCCGCAGCGGTCGGCGATACCGCCTTGCAGACAGATTCCGGCGTTGCGCGCGTTACGGGCACGCCGACGAACCCGACCGCGAACCAATACCGCTCCGTCGCCACGATGTCTTATGTCTCCACTCTAGCGATCACGGAGTGGGGCCTGTTCAGCGCTTCGACGGTCGGCACGCTGTGGGATCATCGCGTATTCAGCGCCGTCAATGTGGTCAGCGGCGATTCGATCCAGTTCACCTATACGCTCACGGTGAACAACGGCGGCACCTAAAGGGCGATCGGCGGATGGGAAGTAGAGGGGCGGGCCGGCCCGGCCCGCCCCTTTTTGTTAAGCGAGGCACTCAGAGCGAAATATGGCGACAGCATCAGATAATTTCGATCGAGCCGATTCGAGCACCTTGGGTGCGAATTGGACCGAGCCGACGACAGGTACCTCCAATTCATTCGCCATTGTCTCCAATCAGGCCCAGACCCCAGCTTCAACGGGGACTGGAGCGCTTTGGGGCGCTACCACGTTCACAGCCGACCAATTTTCAAAAACTACTTTCGTTAACATAGCTAGTACCTATCAGATGGTGACTGTGAGACATGCTTCCGGGGTCGAGACTTACTATGCCGGGGGCAGAGATTCGAGCGATTTTGTGGACTCGAAATACCACATCTGGAAGGTCGTAGGTGGAACCAACACAAGCCTTGCCGTGACTGCCTCTCAGGTGGCGGCCGCGGGTGATGTTGTTGAGCTGGATGTCTCCGGCACCAACCTCACTCTCATCGTCAATGGAATCACCATTTTGACCGTCAGCGACAGCGCCATAG
>JBGPNZ010000064.1:0-9932 GCA_041487795.1 Nitrospiraceae bacterium | reverse complement strand
TCGTCCTCGCGCCACCCTTCCTGGACCTTGACCCACAACTCCAGAAACACCTTCATGCCGAACAAGCGCTCCATGTCCAGACGCGCAGCCGTCCCAATCTCCTTGAGCCGTTGCCCGCCCTTCCCGACCACAATGGCTTTCTGCGAGTCCCTCTCGACCAAAATGATGGCGGCAATCCTGGCGAGCTTCCCTTCTTCCACAAAACGGTCGATCGCCACCGCCACCGAATAGGGCACTTCCTCGCGGGTCTGCTCCAGGATTTTTTCACGGATCAATTCGGCCGCCAGCGTGCGCATGGGCTGATCGGTCAAAAAATCCTCCCCGTACGGAGCCTGTCCTTCCGGCAACAGCTTGATCGTCAGATCCAGCAGCCGGTCCACGTTGATCCCCGTGCTCGCCGACAGCGGAATGACTTCCGCCCAATCCAGCATCGTCCGATAGGCATCGATCAGCGGCAGCACTCTGGCCTTGTTGACCGCATCCACCTTATTGATGAGCAAAAATACTTTGGGGGTGTCGTTCTTCACCGCGTCGCGCACCTGCTCGATGACACGGCGGTCACCAGGACCCGGCGGGCAGGTCGCTTCGACCATCACGTAAATGACATCGGCCTCATCCAGCGTGTCGAGCGTCGTGCGCACCATGCGGCTATTGAGCCTGTACTGCGGCTTATGCAGGCCCGGCGTGTCCAGCACCAGAATTTGCGCGTCCGGCCGGTGCACCACGCCGAGAATGCGTGTGCGGGTCGTCTGGGGCTTATCAGAGACGATGGCGATCTTCTCCTTGAGCAGCGCATTCAACAGCGTGGACTTCCCCACGTTGGGCCGCCCGACGATGGTCACAGTGCCAGTTTTCATAGTAGCTTCCTGACAAGCTAACAGCGAGCAGCTAATAGCGAGTAGCTTCGAACGAGAGCTGAGGCTTTGTCTTGATTTCCAGCCCCAGCTATTGGCTATTTGCTATTCGCTACTTGCTGTCCTTCCCTTTCACAATCTGATAGACCGTCTCTCCCGGCCGCACAAAGCCCAGCCGTTCCCTGGCCAACTCTTCGATCCTGATTGGATCGTTCTGTGTGCGCCGGATTTCCGTCTTCAGTTCGGCGTTCGTCCGCTCCAAATCTTTAAGTTCCTGCTCCAGCTGCCTGGAATGGTCCCTCATCTGGAGATATTTGAACACGCCCATGTCGCCGAAAAAGAAAGCGACGCCGAGCGTCACCGCGAACACCCCGCCGGCTAGCATGGCCACACGTGCGAATAGACGCGTGCGCCGCTTGACCGTATCGTGCGTGCGATTTCTGCGCATCATAACGCTTCGCGCAGGCGCGGGACTCGGGGCTTAAGGCTCGGGGCATGACACTCCCCCGTCTCGTGCCTCGTGCCTCGTGCCTCGTGCCTATCCTTTCGCATTCACAGCCTTCCGTCCGGGATAAACCGCGTCGCTGCCGAGTTCTTCTTCGATCCGGATCAACTGATTGTATTTGGCGACGCGGTCGGTGCGGGACAGCGACCCGGTCTTGATCAATCCGGTATTGAGCGCGACGGCAATGTCTGCAATCGTCGTATCTTCCGTCTCGCCGGACCGGTGCGAGACCACCGCGGTATAACCCGCCCGCTTCCCCATCTCGATCGCTTCCAGCGTTTCCGTCAGGGTTCCGATCTGATTGACCTTGATCAGAATCGAATTGCCGATGCCTTCCTTGATGCCCTGCGAAAAAATCTCAACGTTCGTCACAAAGATATCGTCGCCGACCAGTTGCACCCTTTGGCCCAGCCGCTCCGTGAGCATCTTCCAGCCTTTCCAGTCCAACTCGCTCAAGCCGTCTTCGATGGAGAGAATCGGATAGCCGTTCACCAGCTTGGTGTAGTATTTGATCATCTCCTCCGAAGACCGCTTGGGATTCTTCTCCGCTTCCAGATAATAGGTTCCCTTCTCGTAGAATTCGCTCGCGGCTGCATCCAGAGCCAGCGCAATGTCCTTCCCTGGCTGATAGCCGGCCCCCGCGATCGCCTTCATGATGAGGCTCAGCGCTTCTTCGTTCGATTTCAGGTCCGGCGCAAAGCCGCCCTCGTCGCCGACCGCCGTATTGAGCCCTTTTTTCTTCAGCAGGGCCTTCAACGTGTGAAACACCTCGGTCGCCATGCGGAGCGCTTCGCTGAATGTTTCGGCGCCCACCGGCATGATCATGAATTCCTGGAGGTCAAGCCGATTGTCCGCGTGTGCCCCGCCGTTGATGATGTTCATCATCGGAACCGGCAGCACCCGCGCGTTGGTCCCGCCAAGGTAGCGATAGAGCGGCTGGCCGGTTTCATTTGCCGCCGCCCGCGCAACCGCGAGCGACACGCCAAGGATCGCATTCGTTCCCAACTTTTTCTTCGTCTTGGTGCCGTCAAGGTCAATCATCGTGCGATCAACGGTCGCCTGATCGAGGGCTTCCATTCCGAGCAGTTTCGGCGCGATGGCCGTACCGACGTTCGCCACCGCTTTGGAGACGCCTTTCCCCATCCAGCGCTTCTTGTCGCCGTCGCGCAGCTCGATCGCTTCCTTCTCGCCGGTGGAGGCCCCGGAAGGGACGGCCGCGCGCCCGCGCGCGCCGCTTTTCAACAGCACGTCTACTTCAACGGTCGGATTCCCCCGCGAGTCCAAAATCTGTCTGGCCTTGATCTCCCGAATCGCGCTCATGACGTCAGCTTCCCCTTCAACAGTTCGTTGACCTTGCCTGGATTCGCCTTGCCACCCGACGCTTTCATGACCTGCCCCACCAAAAATCCGAGCACGGCTTCCTTACCGCCTTTGTACTGCGCCACCTGCTGTGGATTCTTCGCGATGACGTCGTCAATGATCTTCGTCAACGCGCCTTCGTCGGACACCTGAGTCAGGCCCTTCGCTTTCACAATCTCGTCGGCATTTTTACCAGTCGTGAACATCTCCGCCAGCACGGTCTTGGCGATCGGCCCGCTGATCTCTCCCTTGTGCTTTTTGACCACCAATTCGGCAAGCTGCTCAGGCTTCACAGGACTCTCCGCAAACCCCACTCCCTTTTCGCTCAGGAGCGCCCGCAGATCACCCGTCGCCCAATTCGCGATTTCCCGCGCGCCATCGGCCTTCGGCAAGCCGGCCTGCACCGCGGCCGTGGTCGAATGTACGAAATACTCCGCCGCGGCCTTATCCGCTGTCAGCACGCCGGCCGCATAGTCCGTCAATCCATATTCGCTGATAAATTGCTTGCGCATCTCAGTGGCAAGCTTCGGCAGCCGGTTCCTCAGCTCACCGATCCATTCTTCCGAAATTTCAAGAGGGGCTAAATCAGGGTCCGGGAAATAGCGATAGTCATGCGCGTCTTCCTTGCTGCGCATGACCGCGGTCTCGCCGCGATCCGTGTCCCACAGTCTCGTCTCCTGATGAATCTTGCCGCCTTCGTTCAGCACCTTCGTCTGCCGTTTGACTTCGTATTCAATCGCATCCCTCACGAACTTGAAGGAGTTGATGTTCTTCATTTCGACCTTCGTGCCGAATTCTTTTTTTCCGACCGGCCGCAGCGACAGATTCGGCTCGCACCGCAGGCTGCCCTCCTCCATGTTCCCGTCGCAGACGTCCAGATAGACCAGAATGTCACGAAGCATCTTGAGATAGGCGACCACTTCATCGGCCGACCGCATGTCCGGCTCCGTGACGATCTCCAGCAGCGGGGTTCCGGCCCGGTTCAAATCCACCCGGCTTCCGCTCGTGCCCGTCTCGTGCACGTTCTTGCCGGCGTCCTCCTCCAGATGCGCGCGCTTGATGCGGATTTTCTTCGCGCTGTTTCCGTCCGCGATTTCCACCCAGCCGTTCTCGCAGATCGGCGCCTCGTACTGCGAAATCTGATAGCCCTTGGGCAGGTCCGGATAGAAATAGTTTTTACGCGCGAAGCGGTTCTTCGCATTGATCGTGCAATTCAGCGCCAGGCCGGCCTGAATCGCCATCTCAATGGCTTTTTTATTCACCACCGGCAGGGTTCCCGGCATCCCCAGACAAATCGGGCAGGTCTGCGTATTGGCCGGCAGGCCGAACACGGTCCCGCAGGCGCAGAACATCTTCGACTGCGTCTTGAGCTGCGCGTGGACTTCAAGTCCAATGACGGTTTCGTAGGCTGCCACTATTTCCTCTTCTTCCCCGTCGCCCGGTTGCGTTCTCGGTTGATCGCTTTTCTTCCTGCCTCGAACGCCTCGGCCAGAATCGGCTGCTTGTCCTTCAGAAACTCCCGTCCCTGCTCAATCACATCCCCCCAAACGCCCTCCGCCTTGCCCGCCGCGCTTCGCAATCCTTTGCCGGCCTTCTTCGCGTAGCCGCGCACCTGCCGCTGCGTGGCCTCGCCCGATTGGGGCGCCAATACGAGCGCCGCGATCGCGCCGATGGCCGCGCCGGTCAGAAACGCGAGCACGACCGTCGCGCTGGCCGATTCCTTCTCATCCGCCATTGGACTAGCCCCCGTTTCCCTTGGCTCGGCCGCTGAATGCAGCCGTCGCCGCCTGAATGCCTGCAAATACCATATTCACGACGTTCCGCAAGAGCGAGCCGCCGGTGCCGCGCACCATATTGTGGACTTGTTGTATCGATTCGCCGATGTCCCCCGCCGTGTGCAGCAGGACCGACGCATGGTCCACGCCATCACGCGTCTGCTCCACCAGATCGTTGAGATTGGCCATCGTGACCCGCATCTCCTTCAGCAGCGGCAACAACTCGGTGTTGATGCGAACCAGGCTTTGCTCCACCTCGGCCACCGCCTTCCGGGCCTGCAACAGCACCGGCACCATAAACCCGACCAGCGCGGCAAAGGCCATCGCGACGATCAACGCGGCCACTTCCAACATGGTCATGCTTCCCTCCACCTTAACGAATGCTCGGCTTCTTCGTCCGCCAGTCGCACGCCTGCTCGTACGCGTGCGCCGCCCGGAGAATTGTTTCTTCTTCAAACGGCCGCCCGATGATCTGCAATCCGATCGGCAGCCCCGCCTTGCTGAACCCGCAGGGCACGGCGATCGCCGGCAGGCCGGCCAGGTTCACGGAGATCGTGAAAATGTCCGACAAATACATCTGCAAAGGATCTTCACTCTTCTCGCCGAGCTTGAACGCCGGCGTGGGCGTCACCGGCGTGACGATCAGATCCACCTCTTTAAACGCCTCGTCGAAATCATTTTTCGTCATCGTCCGCGCCGCCTGGGCCTTGCCGTAATAGGCGTCGTAGTAGCCGGCGCTCAACGCGTAGGTGCCGAGCATGATCCGCCGCTTCACCTCCGGCCCGAACCCCTCCTGCCTGGTCTTCCTGTACATGTCCAGCAGATCTTTAGTCTGCTTCGTGCGGAGACCGTATTTGACGCCGTCATAGCGCGCGAGATTCGAGCTGGCCTCGGCCGTGGCAATCAGGTAGTAGATGGCGACCGCATAGTCCGTGGTCGGCAGGCTGATTTCCTTGATCTGGCCGCCCAGATTTTTCAACTCGTCGATCGCCACCCGCACGGCTTGTTCGACTTCCGGATCAATCCCGGCCGCAAAAAATTCCTGCGGCACGCCGACCTTCAGCTTTTTCAGGTCCTTTTTCTTGAGCGCTTTCGTATAGTCCGGCACCGGCAGGTTCGCGGACGTGGAGTCGAGCGGGTCGTGGGCGGCGATCACGTTCAACATAATCGCGGCATCGGTCACGTCTTTGGTGATCGGACCGATCTGGTCGAGCGACGATGCGAATGCGATGAGGCCGAATCGCGAAACGCGCCCATAGGTCGGCTTTAACCCCACCACGCCGCAAAGCGCAGCCGGCTGCCGGATGGACCCTCCGGTATCCGAGCCCAGGGCCGCCACACATTCGTCCGCCGCCACAGCCGCCGCGGAGCCGCCGCTCGACCCTCCCGGCACATGGCTGACGTTCCAGGGATTCCGGCTCGGCCCGAAAGCGGAGTTCTCCGTCGAGGAGCCCATCGCAAACTCATCCAGGTTCGTCTTGCCGAGCAGGAGATAATCCTGGCCGCGCAGTCGCGCGATCACGGTCGCATCGTAGGGCGGGACGAAGTTGCCGAGGATGCGCGAGGCACAGGTCGTCGGGACGTGCTCTGTGCAGATGTTGTCCTTGATGGCGACCGGCATGCCCGTGAGCGGCATGGTGCGGCGCCAGCCCTTCAGCTTCTTATCCAGCGCCTCGGCCTGCGCCATCGCCGTGTCTTTGGTCTGCGTGATGTAGGCTTTGACCTTCGGCTCGACCTGATTGATGCGGAGGGTGTAGGCCTGCACGATGTCGCGCGCGGTCACCTCACCGGCCGTGAATTTCTTCTGGAGGTCTGCGAGGGTGAGTTTGTGGATCCCCGTCATCGCGCCATGCTCAGCTGACAAGCAAACAGGCTGACAAGTGGCAAGTGGCCATTTACTTGCTCGCTTTCTGTCTTGTCAGCTTGGAACTTTCCTGGGTGACGATCCGATTCTTGCCGTCCACACGGATGATCCTCGGCGCATGCCGCTTAATCTCGTCTTCGGCATAATACTCGTAACAGAAAATGATGATCTGATCGCCGACTGCTCCTTTGCGGGCCGTTGGGCCGTTCAACACGACCTCGCCGCCACCGCGCTTGCCGGCCATCGCATAGGTCATGAACCGCTCGCCGTTGTTCAGGTTGGAAATGACGATCGCCTCGTACGGCAGGATGCCCGCCGCATCCAGCAGGTCCTCGTCCACCGTGAGACTGCCTTCGTACTCCAGACAGGCCTCCGTCACCGTCGCGCGATGAATTTTGGCTCGTAGCATCTGTCGAAACATGTTTGTCTATCGCTCCTCAATTATTTTCGGCACCACAAAAAACCCGTCCGCCTGCTCCGGCGCGTTGGCCACCGCCTTCTCGACCGGCAGCGACGGTCTCGGTTTATCGTCCCGAAACACGTTCGTCTGCCCCGGTACCGTGGCGGTCGGCTCGACGCCTGCCGTCTTCAGCTGATTCAGCTTTTCGACGTAGGTCAGGATGCCGCTGAGCTGCTGCGCGAAGGCCTCTTTCTCGGTTTCCGTGATCTCGAGCCTCGCCAGCTTCGCCACCTGTTCGACGTCTTGCTTGCTGATTTTCATTCGATTGAGTCTTTCAAGCCGTAAAGTCTAAAAGTCGTAATGTCCAAAGATCGAAAGTCCGAGACTTGATGACTTGACGACTTTATGACTTTTGGACAGTTTCATTCCACCGTCACACTCTTCGCCAAATTCCTCGGCTGATCCACATCCGTCCCGCGCAGCACGGCAATGTGGTACGCCAGCAGTTGCAGTGCGACGGCGAACAGAATCGGGCTCAACAGCGCCGGCACTTTGGGAATCGTAAACACCGCGTCCGCCACCTTGCCGAGGTCCTTCTCCCCTTCGCTCACAAAGGCAATCACCGGCGCGTGGCGGGCCTTCACTTCCATCAGGTTACTGACCGTCTTTTCATAGAGCCGGTCGCGCGGGGCGAGCACCACCACCGGCATGTCCTTGTCGATCAACGCAATCGGGCCATGTTTCATCTCGCCCGCTGCGTAGCCCTCGGCGTGAATATAGGAGATTTCTTTGAGCTTGAGCGCCCCCTCCAGCGCGATGGGATAATTCACGCCCCGCCCGATATACAGGAAATTCCGTTTCTTGTAATAACGTTTGGCGATGGCGGCAATTTCGGGTTCGCGCTTGAGAATCTCCTCCACCAGATGCGGCAAGGCGACGACCCGATCCAGCCACACGCGCCCATCGTTGGCATTGAGCACGCCCCGCACCCGTGCCAGATGCAACGCCAGCAGATACAGCGCCGTGAGCTGGGCGGTGAACGCCTTCGTCGAGGCGACGCCGATTTCCGGTCCGCAGTGGGTGTAGAGCACGCCATCCGACTCGCGCGCCAGCGTGCTGCCGACCACGTTGACGATCGAGACTACGCGCGCGCCCTTGCTCCTGGCCTCGCGCGCCGCCGCGAGCGTGTCCGCCGTCTCTCCCGACTGGGAGATCGTGATGAACAGGTCTTCCTTCTTGACGAGGGGATCGCGATAGCGGAATTCGGAGGCGATATCCACCTGCACCGGCGTCCGGATCATTTCTTCGAGCAGGTATTTCCCGACGAGCCCCGCATGCCAGGAGGTGCCACAGGCGACGATCCAGACGCGCCCGACCGACGCGAACTGCTCCGGCGTCAACCCGATGTCCGGCAGATCCGCTTCGCCGTCTTCGAACGTGTAGCGGCCACGCATCGTATCCAGAATCGTCTGCGGTTGTTCGTGAATCTCCTTGAGCATGAAATGCGGATAGCCGCCTTTTTCGGCCGCCGCCGCGTTCCAGGTGACGCGTGACACGTGACGGGTGACGGACTTTCCGGACGCGTTCAAGATACGCACCTTCGAAGCCGTTACGACCGCAAGGTCGCCCTCTTCCAGATAGATCACCTGCTTCGTATGCGCCAGCATCGCCATCACGTCGGAAGCCACGAGCGTTGCCTTGCCCGCCCGCCCGACCACGAGCGGGCAGCCGGAACGGGCCGCCACCAGCGTGCCCGGCTCCTGCTCGCACATGGCCACGATCGCATAGCTGCCGTGAATCTCTTTCGTGGCGGCACGCACGGCCTCCGTGAACGTCTTGCCGTGCTTCATGTGTTTGGCGATCAAATGCGCCACGACTTCGGTATCGGTTTCCGATTCGAACCGGTAGCCCTCTTTCTGCAACTGGTGCTTGAGCGCCAGATAATTTTCGATGATGCCGTTGTGGACGAGCACGCAGGAGCCGGAGCGGTGCGGATGCGCGTTCTGCTCGGACGGCCGGCCGTGCGTCGCCCAACGGGTATGCCCGATGCCGATCGTGCCGCCGAGCTTCTTCTCCGCCAGCGCCTTGCTCAGGTTCGCCAACTTGCCGACGCTGCGCCGCACGTCGATCCTGCCGTTGTGCAGCACGGCCACGCCGGACGAATCGTAGCCGCGATACTCCAGCCGCTTCAGCCCATCCAGTAAAATGGGCACGGCGTTTTCATCTCCGACATATCCGACAATGCCGCACATCGTTTCAGCTCCAGGCTGACAGGCTGACAAGCTGACAAGAAGAGCATCTCATCATGATCGCCTTTTAGCCGGCTTAACGTTTCGTCCACTCGATTTGCCCGAAACCTTGTCAGCTTTCAGGCTTGTCAGCTTGCGACTAGGCGGCAAAGAGCCGCCGGTCTGCAGTGCGCGCCGGCGCGACGCCCAGCCGGGCCGGTTCACCTGCGCCGCCCGCGCAATCGCCAGCGTATCCGGCGGCACGTCCGCCGTGATCGTCGCCCCGGCCGCAATCACCGCGCCCTTGCCGATCGTCACCGGCGCGACAAACTGGGTGCCACTCCCCACAAACACGTCATCGCCGATCACCGTTTCATGTTTGCGCGTACCGTCGTAGTTGCAGGTAATCGTGCCGGCGCCGATGTTCACGCCCTTGCCGATTGTCGCATCCCCGAGATAGCTCAGATGGTTTGCCTTCGAGCCTTCGCCTAATTCGGCTTTCTTCATCTCGACGAAATTGCCGACCTTCGCCGCGCGGCGCAGCACCGCGCCCGGACGCAAATGCGCGAAGGGACCGATCGCCGTATCGTCTTCCAGGCGCGATTCCCGAACCACGCAGTGATCCTGTACGACAACCCGATGGCCGAGTGTACTGTCGCTGATGCGTGTGTGCGAGCGAATGATGCAATCCTCCCCGATTGTCGTCCGGCCCTCGAGTGTGACATCGGGATGAATGACCGTATCCCGGCCGATCGCGACACCGGCATCGATCACGGTCGTCGCCGGATCGCGCAGCGTGACACCTTCCTGCATCCAATGCGCGCAGATTCGCCGACGAATCGCCTGCTCCGCCATCGCCAGTTGCTCGCGCGTATTGATCCCCATCCCCTCAGCCGCCTCGCGGACCGCCAGCGCGGATACGCGCAGTCCGCGCTCCACGGCCAGCG
>JBGPNZ010000063.1:0-9971 GCA_041487795.1 Nitrospiraceae bacterium | reverse complement strand
TGGCCACGAAGTGATCGCCGGGTTGGGTGGGCTGCATGCCTTCAACGCCTGGCCGGGCGCCATTCTGACCGATAGCGGAGGTTTCCAAGTATTCAGCCTGGCCAAATTGCGCAAGGTGTCCGATGACGGGGTGACGTTTCACTCCCATCTTGACGGCTCCCTTCACCATATTACGCCGGAGAGGGCGATCGAGATTCAAGAAGCGTTGGGGGCGGACATTATCATGGCGTTCGACGAATGCGTGGCCTTGCCGGCATCCAGGGAGCAGGTCGGCGAGGCGGTGCGGCGGACCAGCCAGTGGGCAAGACGATGCCTGGCTGCCAAGCGTCGGACGGACCAGGCCCTGTTCGGGATTGTCCAGGGAGGCCTCGATCAGGAGCTTCGGAAACAATCGGCAGACGACCTCGTGGCGATGGGGTTTGATGGCTATGCGGTCGGCGGGCTTTCCGTCGGCGAAGAACCTGCGTTGAGAAATCACATGCTGGGAGCAACGACCGCGCATCTTCCCACTAATAAGCCTCGCTATTTGATGGGCGTCGGGTTGCCGGATGATCTGGTGGAAGGAGTGGCGCGTGGCATTGATCTCTTCGATTGTGTCGTGCCCGCCAGGCATGGGCGCACGGGCTGGCTGTTTACCTCCTTTGGCCGGGTGCTGATCAGGAATGCCAAGTATGCCAAGGATGAACGTCCCGTTGACCCGTCCTGCGTCTGTCCCGTCTGTACGCGATATACGCGAGCCTATCTCCATCATCTGTTTCTCGTAAAGGAAATGCTGGGGGTTCGTTTGAACACGATTCATAACCTGCATTTTTATGCAGGCATGATGGAGCAGATCAGGCAGGCCATCGCGTCCGGGACGTTCGCCGAGTTTCGGGACCGCTATTATGAACGGCGGGAGCAATTACGCATGCAGGCGGACAGTATGGATGAACAGGAAAGCCGGACGTTGGCGGCAAGCTTGGCGGAAGAGGGACGGCCATGAATGTGTTTGAGTCGGTGGCGTGGGCTCAAGGTGCTGGAAGCGGCGGATGGGCGCCGAGTTCGCTGGTCTCGCTCGTGCCGTTCGTTCTGATTTTTGTGTTGTTCTATTTTCTGTTGATTCTGCCTCAGCAGAAGAAGCAGAAACAACAGAAGAACATGCTGGAGACCCTGAAAAAAGGGGACAAAGTCATGACCTCATCCGGTATCTGGGGAACCGTGACGAATCTGGGGAAAGACACCGTCACGCTCCAGATCGCCGACACGACGAAGATCAAGATCCAGCGGGAATATATTGCGCGGCTCAGAAGCGAGGATGAGGAACAGCAAGGAGCATGAAGCACGCATGAAAAAAGTTGGCAGGCGGTTCGTATTGCTGGCGTTGGTGGTGGTGTTCTCGGTGGTGGCGTTTCTTCCGTCGTATCCAGCCGCTTTCCAGGCGCTGCCGCCTTGGTTGAAACGGGCGTTCCCGAACAAGGGGATCGCGTTGGGGCTCGATCTGCAAGGCGGCATCCATCTGGTGCTGGAAGTCGAGGAGGACCGTGCCGTTGAGATTGCCGTGGACCGGTCTGTCAACACGATCCAGGATCTTCTGGTCGACAAAAAGATTCCGGTTGAGTCTGTCAAGCGCACGGGGTTTTCCCAGGTGACGCTGATGTTCCAGAAGGATGACCTGAAGGCGCAGATCCAAAAAATCCTCGAGGAGATTCCAGGGTTTTCAGAAAACGCGGGCGCCGGTTCTGCCAATACCCTTGTCTATGAACTGTCGGTAGGTGAGATCAAGCGAATCAAGGATTCTGCGATCAACCAGGCGCTCGAAACGATCCGGAACCGCATCGACCAGTTCGGAGTGGCCGAGCCGCTGATCCAGCGCCAGGGCCTGAAGCAGATCGTCGTCCAGTTGCCGGGCATCAAGGAGCCGAAGCGGGCCAAGGACTTGATCAAGGAAACCGCGCTGCTGGAATTCAAGATGCTGGACGAAACCAACAAGTTGACGACCGAATTGCCGCAGCGGGTGCTCAAAGGACAGGAAGAGAGCATCCTCAAGCAACATCAGGACAAAATTCCGGAAGGCGATCAGATTCTGTTCGAAAAGGTTGTCGAGAAAGACAGCGGCCGGGAATACCGGATTCCCTATCTGGTCAAAAAACGTGTCATGCTGGCTGGGGATGTGCTCAGCGATGCGCGCGTTTCCATCGGGCAGTTCAACGATCCGTATGTGGCGGTGACTTTTGATGCCAGGGGGGCCCGCGAGTTCGAGCGGATTACGGAAGAACATGTCAAGAAACGGATGGCGATCGTTCTCGATAATACGATCTACTCGGCGCCGGTGATTCAAGAGCGGATCAGCGGAGGGCGGGCGCAAATCACGGGGAGCTTCAGCACGCAAGAGGCCAACGATCTGGCCATTGTGTTGCGGGCCGGTGCCTTGCCGGCTCCGCTCAAGGTCATCCAGGACCTCACCGTGGGGCCTTCGCTGGGGAGAGACTCCATTGAAAAAGGCATTCACGCGACGCTGCTGGCCGGTGTCATGGTCGTGCTGTTCATGGCGTTCTATTACCGCCTGTCCGGCGTCATTGCGGACTTCGCCCTGACGTTGAATCTGATCTGCCTGATCGGCGCGCTGGCGGCGTTGAATGCCACGCTGACGTTGCCGGGCATCGCGGGAATCATTCTCACCATGGGCATGGGCGTGGATTCTAACGTTCTGATTTTCGAGCGCATCCGTGAAGAACTGCGGCAGGGCAAACCGGTCCGCCTGGCTGTCGATGGAGGCTACGACAAGGCGCTGCTGACGATTATCGACTCGCACGTCACGACGCTGATTACCGGCCTGGCGCTGTTTCTCTTCGGCACCGGTCCGATCAAGGGGTTTGCCGTGACCCTCTGTCTCGGCATCGCCATCAATCTGTTCACCGCCCTGGTCGGGACGAAGGTGATCTTTGATGTCATGAACCGCCGCCGGCAGGCCGAACAGTTAAGCATTTGAGCACTGGAGGCAGGATTCGTATGCAGGAGCACGCATGATCGAAATTCTTGGAAAAACGAATATCGACTTCATGGGCAAGCGCAAAATCGCGTTTATCTGTTCCGGCGTCGTGATGGCGCTGGGCATGCTGGCGCTTGTGCAGATTGCCCGGGGGGCTGCCAATCTCGGCATCGACTTTGCCGGAGGCACGGCCGTCCAACTCAAATTCGATCAACCAGTCCGGACTGATGAGGCGCGGGCGGTGCTCGAGCGGAACAACCTGGGTGGAGCGGAAATTCAGGAGTTTGCGTCGGAAAACAAGCTGCTGATCCGGATGAAGACAACGACGACGATCGAGGAGAAGGTGGCGGATCGGGTGGTCGCCATTTTTGCCAAGGAGTTTCCGGACAAGAAGCTCGAAGTGGAAGCCTCGACGGAGATCGGGCCGACGATCGGGCATAAATTGCAAGAGGATGCGTTGATCGCCATCCTGATCTCTTTCGCCGGCATTATCCTGTATATTGCCGCCCGGTTTGAATTTCGTTTCGGAGTTGCGGCGGCCGTTGCGACGGTTCACGACGTGCTGGCGGTGCTCGGACTGTTTTATGTCCTGGATAAGGAGGTCACACTGCTGGTCGTGACGGCGTTGCTGACGCTCGCGGGCTATTCGCTGACGGATACGGTGGTTGTTTTTGATCGTATCCGCGAGAACTTGCGCGTGCGCCGCCGGGACGGGCTTGAAATAATCGTCAACAACAGCATCAATCAGGTGTTGAGCCGGACAATTGTGACCAGTCTGACCGTGGTGCTGGTGTTGATTCCCCTGACCCTGGCCGGCGGAGAAGTTCTGCACGATTTCTCGCTGGCGTTGCTCTGGGGCGTGATCGTCGGGACCTATTCCTCTATTTTTGTCGCCAGCTCGTTGCTGATCATCTGGCCGAGTGGAGCAGGGAAGCTGCTCAAACGGGGATAGGCACGGCCCTCTTTATGAGGCGCCACTCCCGAGAGTTCTCTGATTTACCACCCTTGGTCGCACCTATACTTTGTCATGTGCATAAGCGCCAAGAATGTTACCCCTGCTTGACATTAGATGAAAGGCGCATGAAAATGAGCACTTAGAAGGAATGTCTCGCGTTACCTAAATGAAACTCTGGGGTCGGTCACACAGTCTCCAGCGCAAGATCATCACAGCGATCGTGATGGTCGGTCTGCTTCCGTTAACACTCTCTCTGGTTCTTACCTACTTTACCGAGCGCCGGGCGCTTCACGAAACAATCGGGGCCAACTTCCGTGAAAAAGCCGTGGAAGCGGCCCGCCGGGTCGAAATGAAGGTGACCCGCGGGATCAATGAAGCCGAACAATTGGCGGCGACCCCATTCCTCCGCACGTCCGTGACGGAGGCCAATCGCAGCTATGCGGGCAAGGATCCGCGCAACATCGAGTCCATGATCCAGGACTGGCAGAAGGAATGGCGGAAGCGGGGCAAGAGCAACGAGTTCCCTCTGTTCATCAATCGCATCGTGACAAACTATCTGATCCGGTTGCACGACATCCGGCGGGCCGACTATCTCGGGATTCTGGTGACGGATAACCAGGGCGCGCTGGTCGTCAGTTCGATCCCTCAAGCGGAGTACTTCCATGGCAAGAGCACCTGGTGGCAGGCGGCATTCAACAAAGGACGCGGCGCGGATTATGTCAGCGAGATCTATTTTGATCCGTCCTACGGCACTCATGTCCTGAATGTCGCCGTTCCGATTTGGGACGACGACCAACGGGCAGTCATCGGAGTCGTCAGCGTGCTGCTGAAGCGAGACTCGCTCTTCCAGTCGATTTCGGAGGTCACCATCGGGGCGACCGGCCATGCCATGTTGATGAGTTCGGACGGCACGCCGCTGATCTGTCCCGTGCTGGCGCCGGAGGAACACGCGATCACGCCGGCGTTGGTCGAGCAGTTGAGGCCGATGCAGGCCGGGTGGTCCATTGCCGGAGACGATTCGCATGGCGGGCATAATTCCTTGATCGGATTTGCCCCGGTGCGATTGAGCGACCGCTTGGCGCCGGGCAGTTTGGGTGGAAAACGGTGGGTCACCTTCGTGCGCCAGAACCCGACGGAAACCTACACGACGCTCGATCAGCTGCTCCTGAAAGTGTCCGTCTATGGCGTGGTGGTGTTCGCGGTCCTTGTGGCGACCGGCGCGTGGGTGGCCCGGAGGATCGCCAGGCCGATCGCCGTGCTGCACGAGGGGGCGCAGCGGATCGGCGCAGGCGGCCTCGATCATCACTTAACGCTCAAGACCGGCGACGAATTGGAGCATCTGGCCGACGCGTTCAACGGCATGGCGGCCAATTTACAACAGTCGTTCAGTCAGCTCGAGCAGCGGTCCAAGGAAATTGAAGCGACCAAGCGCTATTTGGAGAACCTGCTCGAAAACGCCAATGACGTCATTTATACCCTGGATACCGAGCAACGGTTCACGTACGTGAACAGCAAAGTTTCCGGCTGGGGGTATCAGAAAGACGATCTGATCGGCCGGCCCTACCTGGCCCTGTTATCGAAACGTCACCGCGGCCGCCGCTTGAAAAGCACGCTGGATATCGGAGCCAAGCAGGTCTACGAGGTGGAAGTGATGTGCCGAACCGGCGAGACCCGGATGGTCACCGTGAGCGTGTCGCCCCTCTGCGATTCGCAGGGGCGCATCCACGGCGTGCTCGGCATTGCGCGCGACATCACGGAGACCAAGAAGCTGGAGCAGCAGATCCGCAATTCTGAAAAACTGGCCTCGGTCGGAAAGCTGGCTGCCGGCGTGGCGCACGAGATCAATAATCCGCTGGGGGGCATTCTGAATTGCCTCTACAATTTCAGGAAGGGCGCCCTGTCGCCGGCACGGCAGGAAGAATATGTGGCCTCCATTGAAGATGGGCTGCGCCGGGTTCAGAAGATTGTTCGCCAATTGCTGGATTTCTCCCAGCAGCATGATCCAGAGTTTTCTCCCGCCAATATCAACGACGTGGTTGAGCGGGTCCTGGCGCTGACCGAGCATGCGGTGGCCGCTAAAAAAATCAGTCTGGACCGGCAGCTTCAGCGGAATCTTCCGGCATTGATGGTGGATCGGCACATGATGGAGCAAGTCTTGATGAATCTGGTCCTCAATGCCATCCAGGCGACCAAGGACGGCGGCGTGATTACAATTCGGACGCGGGCCCATGACGAGAACTGTGAGGTGGTCGTGGAGGATACGGGGTGCGGAATTCCGGCCCACATCCTGCCGCACATCTTCGATCCCTTCTTTACCACCAAGGGGACCGGAGAAGGCACGGGGCTGGGACTCTCGGTCAGCCTGGGCATCGTCGAGCGGCACGGAGGCCGGATTCTCGTCGACAGTGAAGTCGGCAAAGGGTCCGTGTTTACGGTCTGCCTGCCGCTCTCGCATGAGCGGTTCGTGGAACGCTCGATGGTAGGGAGAATGTCGTGAAATCGCCCACCGTGCTGATCATCGACGACGAGCCCTTGATGCGCCTGTCCATGGAGGATGCGCTGCGCGCCGTCGGCTGTGACGTGCGCGCGGCGGCGACCGGATCGGAAGGGCTGGCCATGCTGGAGCAGGCGGTGTCCGACATCGTCGTGACGGACCTTCGCCTGCCGGGAATCGATGGCCTGAGGCTGCTTCAGGCGGCGAAACAGCGGTCGTCGAGAACGGAGGTCGTCGTGATCACCGCGCACGGTTCGGTGGAAACGGCCGTGGGGGCGATGAAAGCCGGCGCGTACGATTACATCACGAAACCCTTCTCGATGGATGAGTTGCTCCTCATCGTTGAACGCATCGGTAAGATGCTGGCGCTCCGGCAGGAAAATCTTCTCTTGCGGGAGGAACTGGAAGGCAAGTTCAACTTCGAGGGCATTCTGGGGAAAAACGAGCGCATGCGGGAGGTGCTGGACAAGGTCAAGCTGGTGGCGGCGACGGATTCCACCGTGTTGATTGCCGGCGAGAGCGGGACCGGCAAGGAACTGGTGGCCAATGCGATTCACCGCAGCAGCCCTCGCCGCGACCAGGCGTTGATCAAAATCAGTTGCGCCGCGCTGCCTGAAACCCTCTTGGAAGCCGAGCTCTTCGGGCACGAGAAGGGCGCGTTTACCGGCGCGCTGAAGCAACGCCGCGGCCGGTTCGAGCTGGCCCATAAGGGGACGCTGTTCCTGGATGAGATCGGCGAGATTTCTCCGGTCGTGCAGGTCAAGCTGCTGCGCGTGCTCCAGGAACGGCAATTCGAACGCGTCGGGGGCAATGAAACGATCGAGTCGGATGTCCGCCTGGTCTGCGCCACCCAGAAAGACTTAAAAAAAGAAGTCCAGCAGGGGCGGTTTCGCGAAGACCTGTACTACCGGCTCAACGTCGTGCCCATCCAGTTGCCGCCACTGAGAGCGCGCCGGGAGGATGTGCTGATGATTGCGGATCACGTGCTGCAGACGAGAGCGGCTCGGATGAGCAAGTCGGTCAAGGGGTTCTCGCAGGGCAGCCGGGAAGTCTTGTTGCGGTATTCGTTCCCGGGCAACGTGCGCGAGTTGGAGAACATGGTCGAACGGGCCGTGGCCCTCTGCCGGCCGAGCGAGGATGTGCAGGCGTGGGATCTCTGCGGAATGTCGTCCTGCCCGTATCTCGGCGGTCCTCCCCAGGACGACTGCGGAATGTGCGGTGAGGGATTGACGGGGAAGCGGACCACTCCGGCCAGCCGAAGCGACGTCGTGGATTCGCTGGCGGCTGCGCGGGAGCAGTTTGAACGGCAGTATATTCTGTCTGCTCTTGACCGGACGGAGGGCAGCCGGACGATGACGGCCAAAATTCTCGGTCTATCCAGAAAAGCGCTCTGGGAGAAGTGCAAGCGCTACGGCATTCCGTCGAACAGAAACGGCCAGGACGCCGATGTCGGCGGAGCGTAGAGTTACTCCGGAGACCCCGTTCCGCCTTCCCACAACTTGACGGTCCGATCCCACGACGCGCTGGCCAACCGGAGGCCGTCGGGCGAAAACGTCACGGCCCGCACTCCGCCTGCATGTCCCTTGAGCGTTCGGAAGGTCCGGCCGGTGGCGAGATCCCACAGCTTGATCGTCTGATCGTCGCCGGCGCTGGCCAGCACGGCCCCGTCCGGTGATACGGCGAGCGTGCGCACCCATCCGGAATGGCCTTTTAGAGTCCGAGTCTCGGTCAATTGCGGTATGTCGAAGAATTTGATGGTCGTGTCGCGGCTGCCGCTGATCAGGGTTTTCCCGTCCGGGGTAAAGGTCAAGGCGCCGATCCAATAGTCCATCGGCTTTTGAAATCCGCCGTCGTCTTCGACGAAGAACCCTCGCTCTTCCGAGGTATCATCGGGGGTTTCCTGCCAATGCCCGTTGTGGACCAGCTTTTCCTCTCCGCTCGGCAGCACTTCCCAGAGCTTGATCTTCCCGATGTCGCTCCCGCTGGCCAGGTGGATGCCGTCCGGAGAAAACGCCACACAGACGGACCAATGATGATCGTATTCGTCCTTGCCCAGCAAGGTCATGAGCTCCGTGCCGGTCGTGACCTCCCAGATTTTGATGTCTTTGTTATGGGCGCCGCGCGCCAGCATGAGACCGTCCGGCGACAGCGACAGACTGCAGACGTTATGGTCATAACGGGTAAAGAGCAGCTTGGTCGGCTCGCCGGTTTTGGGGTTCCACAGTCGAATCGTGCGGTCTTCGCTGCCGGTTGCCAGCGTGTGCCCATCGGGCGTGAAGAGGACGGCGCGGATGTCATGGGTGTGCCCCCGCAGCGATCGCAGCAAACGGCGGCTTTCGATGTCCCAGACGCGGACCAGTCGGTCCACGCCACCGCTCACCAGGGTTTGCCCGTCCGGGGAGAAAGCCACGGCCCAGACGCCGTGCGAGTGGCCGAGAAACGTCTTGATCGCTCGCGCATCCGCTTTCCAGTACTCCAGGAAGTTCACGGATGGCTGTGGCGGGACTGCCGGTGCGGCGGTCATGCCCGATGGAGAGCCGTGGAGGGATGACGCCGGTGAATGGTCAGCCATGGTGGGTCGTTGCGATTCGAGCGATGGTTTCAGAAGTCATCATGATTTGCAAATGACGGCAGCCCAAGACTATAATTTTTCAAGGGGAATCATAAGAGAAGCCTTAAAAACAAGTCAAGTGCGTTCATTACACCGAGTCCTCGCCAGGAAGCCTCGGAACGGGCGGTCCCGTCGGTATTGAGACGCAGAGCGGGGAGCCACTCACTATGGAAATTCGATTTCAGCCGGCGCTGCTTCAGGAAGTCATTGACGCGTTCGTCGAGAAAACCGAGCGCGAAGGCGATCCGACCTATTACAAGGAGTTTCACGAGCTGGCCGATCCCATTTATGAAAAGTTTTCCCTGGATGACCGGGAACCGGAATTCAAGAAGCTGTACCAGTATCTCTTCGGCATCTGGGGGTTTTCCGACATCATCCGCGATGCGTTCAACGAATTCCCGACCTTGAAGGAGAAAGTCGGAATCGTGCTGGTCAAGGGCGTGCTGAAGGAAGACCAGGAAGGCGTGGACGTGCTGCGGAAGTGGGGCTCCATCGAGCAGGATCTTGCCAAGCAGTTCGAAGAGAAGGGCCTGAAGGGAGCCGGCATCAAGCTGATCCCGAGACGGTTTTACGACCCGGCCCTGACCCGCTACTGCCGCCACGAACTCACGCATGTCGCGGATCTTCTCGACCCGGCCTTCGGGTATGACCCGGATACGAGGGTTGGGCAGAATCCCGGCGAAGAGACGCTGGTGCTCCAGCGGTATCGGGTACTCTGGTGCCTGCACATCGACAGTCGGCTGCAGCGGGTCGCTAAAGAGTCGATGTTGGGCAAGGACGACCGGTTCAAGGAATTCCGCTCGTGGTATCGGAAAATCCCGCCTGCGCAGCTCAAGTCCGTATTCGAAGGGCTCTGGCAGACGGAATCGTTCACGCACTCCGAGCTCATCGAGATGGCGAGCGATACTCTGCGCGTCATGGACCGCGCGGTGGATATCGAGGG
>JBGPNZ010000062.1:0-10145 GCA_041487795.1 Nitrospiraceae bacterium | reverse complement strand
CCGCGAGCTGAAGATCCGCAACCCTGGCCGCTTCGGAGACGGGCTGAGTCGGCGTGTACATCGCGTTGATCCAGGCCGAGACGCCCACCGTGGCCGGCGTGTCGGAGATCGTCAGATCCTCGCTAACCGTGGTCGTCGCTCCCGGCTTGAGCGTGAAGGCGACCGCCTTGCTTTGGGGAGCCTTGCCCAGCTCCTGCCAGTTGAAGGCAAGGGCGAACGAGCTGTACTGGGTCGTGTTCGTGATCTGGAGTTTGATCGTGATGTACTTGTCGCCGAAGAGGTAATACTTCTTGCTGGCCGACACCGACGAGCCCACGGGCTCGACGACAGTGACGAGAGGAACGTTCGAGGAATCCTGGCCCATGCCGGGCTGGCGATCGAACACGATCATGAAGTACCTATTCTAGAAAAACTGGCGATTGAGTGCAAGAGGAGAAATCATGTTTTACGGTTACGACGAATTCGGAGACTACTATGCTCCGGCCTTGAAGGCGGTTGCCGCATTCGCTTCGTCCGTGGAGGTGCCGGGGCTCGTTCCCGAGAACGTGATCGATGGAAAATTGGACACCCGCTGGTCGAGCCAGTTCTCCGACCCGCAGTGGATCACGATCGATCTGGGAAGAGTCTGCAAGGTGGATCAAGTGGCCTTGAGGTGGGAGAACGCCTACGCGAAGGCCTATGCCATCTATGTCTCCATCGACAACGTGAACTGGAAGGAAGTCTTCTCGACCAAGGAAGGGCGCGGCGGGGCGGAGGTGGCCATGATCACCGCGGTCGACGCCCGCTACGTTCGAATGTATGGCACCCAGCGTGCGACCCAGTGGGGGTATTCGCTCTGGGAGTTCGAAGTGCGCGGGGAGGAGCTCTCCTGCGCCTTCTGCTCGTGCAGGAGAAAGGCTATCTCCAGCAGGATCACCGAAGCCGTCCGTCCCGACGACCTGGAGCCCTGCCTGATCTTCGAGAAACCATGAAGAAAGGAAACTGATGAAAACAACCGATGAGTTCTGGGCCAAGATCGAAAAGACGGACGAGTGCTGGAACTGGAAGGGCGGCACGGACGGCAGCGGGCGCGGCATCCTCACCTGGCAGGGAAGGCGGGAGTACGCCTACCGCGTGGCCTACGAGATCTCGAGCGGCAAGCCTCTCAACGGGATCCGCCTCACCCAGAGCTGCAAGAACCTGCTCTGCGTCCGATTCGAGCATCTGGTGAACAAGACGGCTCTCGCCGACAAGCCGCCCGCGCAGCCTTCCGAGGCAAGTCCTGTCCCGGCCGCTCCCGCGGTCGCCGGCAAGAGGAAGCGTCGGGAGAAGTTCTTGTTGCCCAAGGAGAAGCCGCTACAGCCCAAGGAAACCAGGCTTCTGTTCCTCCTGTCCGAGTTCAGGGCGGAGATCGAAAATATGGAGAGCGAACGCAACGAAGCTCTCCTTGTGGCGGTCGATCTTCGTGATGCGATCGACATCATGATCGGCCAGCTTTCCCCTCTCGTCAAGGCACTCGAGAATGCGCGGTCTCTCCTGTCTTCCCCGTCCGTCGGCAAGGCCATCAAGCTCGGATCGATGCTGATGCATACGGGGCCCGGGAGGAGGAAAGAGACATGATCCCCGCGTTGATCGTCATCTACGTGCTCGGCCTGGCCGTCACGGTGTTCTTCACTCTCAAGGTTGAGGGGAAGACGGCATCCCCATGGACGTTCCTCTTTTGGTCGTGCGTCTACCTTTTCTGGCCGGTCGTCTGGATCTGGTTCCATCTTCCTTAGCGGGGCCAATAAGTTTCTCGGGAGGTGACATCGTCCTGACGATCAGGAACCTGCTTGATTTTTCGAGAAGTGGGCCGCGGGAACCCATTGGTTGCTAACAGGTTACTGGCGGTCGATCTTTTTGCGATTCGATGATTGATTTTGACCAGTACTTTCGGGAACGCTGAGAAGACTCCTATCTAAGGGACAATAAAAGATAAGGAGGCAGCCATGTTCTGGTGGTTGAGGAAGATCTTCTGGTGGCCCCGGTGGACGTACGAGGTCGCGGTCGGCACGTCTCATGCCAGTGCCGAGGAGGCCAAGCAGAACGCCCTGATCCAGGCCGGCAAGGTCGGCGGCGAGATCATCGGCATCGCGGCCGACGGGATGTGCTGCCAGGCCGAGAAGGGCGGCGTGGAATGGGACGTCTACCTTCTGATCAGAAAGTAGAAAGGAGTTGAAGAAAAAGTTCCTGACCGTCTGCGAAGGCGGGAACGTGCGAAGCGTGTCGATGGCCTACACGCTCAAGTACGATCACCATCAAGACGCGATCGCCTTCTCCCACGGCAGGAATGGCGATGACGCGAAGAAGATGCTGGCCGACTGGGCGGACTACATCGTGGTCATGCAGCCGCAGTTCGCCGAGCGGTTCAAACCCTGGCAGGCCAAGCTCAGGTGCGTCGATGTCGGGGATGATCGGTGGATGAACCCGCTTCATCCCGAGTTGTACAAGATCGTGGCCGAGGTGGCCCAGGACTGGTCGAAAAGAGGCTTTGAGATCTGAATGATCAAGTGGGGCTTCCTGGAAGAGCCCAATTAGGAGGAGCAAGTGAAGGCTCTCAGCGAACTGGTTCGAGAGGGAAGTAAGCTTCGTTCCGCGTCCCATAGCGGCTGGTGCGACAACGGCCCTGACGGACAGCCGCGCACCTGCGCCCTTCTCGCCGCTTACGAAGCCGCCGGCATGCTGATGTTCGAGAGCGGGCTTCTCGCCTACGGCCCCAACGCCGTGTTGGGCCACGGCGGTTATGACGCGAGAACCGGCAAGAAGTGCACCCATTCGATCAAGATCCCCGACGAATGGGTGAAGACTCTGGACACGATCGTCGA
Source organism: Nitrospiraceae bacterium (assembly GCA_041487795.1). GTDB lineage: Bacteria > Nitrospirota > Nitrospiria > Nitrospirales > Nitrospiraceae > 2-02-FULL-62-14. Next base: position 7,302 of record JBGPNZ010000062.1, on the reverse strand, counting down.
GCTCCCTTGCGCCTGCGAAGACGGAGTACTCCGCCACGCCAATGGGATCGTCTGGCATCTTCACGACTATCACCACTGGTCTCGCGAAGCGGTCGCCGAGTGGCTCGAGACGATCGAGAAGATGAACGAGATGAAAGCCAGGGACACTTATACCGATAAGGTGGTGAAGGGTGAAGTGGTCGACACCAAAGCCTAGTCTTGATCCTTGTGCCCGTCCCGCGCCGAAGCACTGGTCACCCGAGGGGCTCTCCTGCATCCGGCCGCGGGGGCACAGGATCGAGGCGAAGTACACCCCGAAGCGCAGGTGGCGCCGGGTCTTGAAGGGCCATTGCACCGCCGATGGACGGTGGTGGCCGATCGGGAAGCAGAACGTGGAGTTCGAATAAGATGACCGAGCCTGCGAAAAAAGTCGAGATCAAGGTGACCGTGGAACACAACGTCGCGGCCAACCAGTTCGAGACTTCGATCACGACCGGGCCTGGGACGTCCCCGGACGTCTTCTGGGAGTCGCTCAAGATCCACATCGTCCATATGGTGAAGTTTGCTCCCTACGTCGCCGAGCCCGCAGTTCGGGACGCCTTGGAACTGGCGGCCAAGGCAATGAAGGTGATCGTTCTCGGAACCGAGAGCTCGATCGACCAGATCCGGAAGAGCCAGGCCAACGTGAAGAAGGAGCTTGGGCATGGCTAAGGAAAAGGAAGGCGAGTTCGGGAAGGCGACGAACGATCGCGGCTTCCTGGGATATGGAGAGTTCGAAGACTCCCACGGCCAGAAGGTACGGCTTGTGGAGTCAAGCGCCGACCCGCTTGTCTATGCCCACCTCTTCGTGGGCGACGGCGGGTGCATCAAGAACGCCGAGTACGAGGATGGCAGGAAGTTCGGTCGGGCCTTCCTCCAGCCGTCCCCGCATCTCAACGTCCGCCAGGCGATGAAGCTGATCGCGATGTTGACCAAGTTCGTGGAGCATAAGCTCGCTACGAGCCATGATGAACCGTTGACCGAGGAATAGGTGATCTATGGGCGATCCTGCCAAGGGTATCTACGAAAAGTTCAAGGTCGAGCGCACGGACGGGAAGAGCGAGCCCGGCGAGAAACATTACTTCTGCAAGTACTTCGTGCTCGATCTCAAGCATGACAAGCACGCGAGGGCGGCGCTTATGGCCTACGCGGAGTCGTGCAAGAAGACCTACCCGCTGCTCTCCCAGGATCTTTTCAAGATCGCGGACGAGATGCTCGACAACGACTGCTGCCACTTTCAGGAATGATGCCATGAGCGATCCCTATCTCAACTGCGATCTCTGCGGCGACCAGTGCGCCTGCCGGGCTTTCCGGGAGGAGCATGACCGCTACAAGGCTGCGCTCGAGGAGATCAGGGAAGAGATCATGAAGTCGGACTTCGTTATGCAGCCGGTCGGGCCGTTGATGCTCATTGTGAATAAGGCGCTCGAGATTGGTAAGGAGATCAGGTCATGACTCCTGAAGAGTATGCCGCATTCCTCTCCAAAGGGATCGTTCGTAAGGATGATCCCCTCAGGCTGGGACTTTCCAGGCATACGTCGATCATGTCGCTGATCGCGGAGCTTTCCAAGAACGATCCCGCGATGGTGATGGCCATCGGGCGCCTGATCGACCAGCTGATCGGAAGCGTGGTGGTTCAGCACCTGGAAGCGGCGGCGACCGATCCCATGTCGGTGCCCGACGTGATCAAGCTCATGCGCGGCCATCTCGAGGCGAAGCTGAAGAAGCAATGAAACTTAACCTTAAAGCGATCCTGGTCGAGTGCTACGAAGGGCGGCATGACGAGTGCCCTGTGCGGGGGAATCCCGGACGGTTTACAGGATGCCAGTGCGAACATCATGAGGAGAAATCGATGGGCAATAATGTTGTTGTCATCTATTGCAGCGAGGATGGAGACAAGTCCATCTACCGCTATACCAAGGAAGAGTTCACCAAGGAGATCGAGCGGATGGTGGAGGATGGGGAAAGTCCCAAGTTCGCCAAGCCTGGAGATGTCGTCGACAGCGGCTTCATGGATAGCTTCGCCGGTTACATCATCATCGATGGCGATGTGATCGAACCGAAGCCCGTCAAGGTCACGACCAAGTTCAAGCTCTAAGGAAGAGCAACCTATGGCCAAGTGTGATTGGTGCGAGCAGGAGATGAAGAGCCCGACCACTGTGGACTGCACGAGCAACACGGAGGTCGAGTTTCCGGACGGCAAGAAGTTGCCTGTTTCCACCTATCACTTCGAGGAGCCCAGCGGGCGTTGCCATGACTGCGGCATCGTGCATGGCAAGCGTCACCATCCCGGCTGTGATGTTGAGCGTTGCCCTCGCTGCGAGGGACAGCTCATTTCTTGCGGGTGCCTGGACGAGGGAGACAAATAACATGGGCATCTCGAGCGACGGAATCTTCTTCTACGGACTCCTCTGGAAAGACGAGGAGAAGCCGCCGTGGAAGGAGCCGACCCCGGACGAACTCACCAAGGCGAAGTACGGTGAGCCCGACTGGGAAGAGCTCTATGAGATCCGTTCCGGGAAGAAGCTCGAAAAGTCTCCCGTAATTTCAGGCATCCATTGCAGCTTCGAGTACTCGATGCACTACGTGGCGGTGCGGAAGTCAGCCGTGACGGCTTCCCGCGGAGATCCCCAGAAGGTGAAGATTCTCACGATCGATCCCGAGTGGGAAGGCGAGCTCAGGAAGTTCTGCGAGATCATGGGCGTCAAGTGGCGCGAGCCGGCCTGGTGGGTGACTAGTCTTTACGGATGAGGACGATATGCAGGTCTTGAACTGGATGGGCGAGAATTTTTTTCTTTCGGTCATCATGATAGTCCTTATTTCGGAAACGGTTGCTCGGATCTTCGTGGCGGGACGCAGGAAGGCCATGAAGTGTAAGAACTGCGGAGAGCAAGTCGGATAATGAGAACGACCACGAAGCGAGTCCTGTCGACGATCTATTTCCTTCCCATGCTCTTCATCAGCACGGCGGGTATGCTCGTGGGGCTTCTCTACGTCGGTCTCAGGTACGGCTTCAATGCGGCGCTTGTAATGGATCGACAGTTGCAGGAGCTCTGGGATCCGAAGAACAACGATCCGGAGTATCGGCAATGATCTGTAAAATTTGCGAAGCTCCGATCATGGACATTCCGAGCGGCGAGCCGTCCGGGGCCGTGGTCTGCGGAGACTGTCTCGAGATGCTCGGGAAGCTCTACACCCAGAAGATCAGGAACGACTACTGCGGCTTCTGCGGCGCCCGGATCGGAGACGTCAGCTGGTCTCCCACGGAGGGCGATCTCTTCTGCTTCCCGTGCTGGGGGAAATTCGAAGGGCTTCACGGACATTCCCCGGGCCCGAGCTGGCGTGCCGAAGAGAAGGCCCGGATCGAAGCCGCGAAGAGGAGCGTTCCTCCTGAGCAGTTCACTGAATGCGGGGTCTGCAAGGAGCGGCACAGCACCAATGTTCCTTGCATGAAGTGTCCCAGGTGCGAGGCTCTCGGTCGGCGCTGCGGCGCCATCCACCTGGAACTTTAGATGAAGTACAAGTACCGCCGGTGGTTCGCGCGCTTCGAGTTCAAGCTCGAGGACTTCTGGATCGGTGCTTTCTGGAAGTGGTCAGGCGGAATGGGCATGGAGTACCTGGACATCTGGATCTGCATGATCCCCTGCATTCCGCTTCACTTGACCCGGATGCGCTGGCGGATCGGCGAAAGACACCAGATTCCTCCTGGTAGAAAAGATAACGTCTGGGGCGTTAAGGCCCGCGATGAGGACTGCGGATAGGAGAGGTCAATGGGCAAGAAAATGGATGTCACCTGCTGTGGGTGCGGCAAGAAGACGGAATTCACCGTCTCGGATACGAGCGAGAACCAGACCGTTCACTTCGCCTGTGGCTGCGGCGCAGTGACCGAGCTCTCGGGCCCGATGAAGGGCGACAAGGCCGCCGACACGCTCAAGCTCCTGAACGAGGTGATCGGAAAGGCCGCTCCGCTCATCCAGCAGTTCCGGCAGTCGAAGATGGCCGGCCCCGACACGGGAGTGGGCGACGGGATGGCCCAGGTGGCCAAGGAGATCACGATCGAGCTTTTGAATGTCGATGGCGAGCTCCGGGAAGCGCTCAAGGACTATGTCGAGCAGAGCCTTCGTGCGAGCCTGCTGGGCGAGAACCCCGAAGAGGAAGACAAATGAACGAGCCATGTGTTCATAAGAAAGTCATCTCTCTGTTCTTGGCTGAAACAGATGACCATGTGACTCTGTGTCTGGATTGCAGGATAGTTACGCACTGGTGCAACCACACAGAAGACGAATGGCGTGACCACGAAAAGAGCCGCACACCAGAGAACACTTGCCGACGTTTTGACGATGCTGTAGGTCGGGAGTAGCGATAGGCACAGAAGAGGTAGGAATGCCATGGGAGACTACTACGATCGAGGAGGGGATCACGTCTGGGATACTGGGACTACTGCCAGAAGAAACAAAGGCTATGTAGTCACGGGCATCATCGCCGACGTCTATGAAGACCTCGAGCCGTGCGGTCGGGTGACGATCAACCTTTCGGGAGGTGGTACGACGACTTTCGATACGCGTGACCTTCCGTTCACGTACGAAGAGCTGAAAGCGAGCATCGGCAAGAGGCTGACGGTCACGTCTGATGCGAAAATCGAAGACGCATGAACCTCTACAAGATCCGTCTCGTCCCGGTCGAAGTCAACGAAATCGACGGAGTCCGCATGGCGGATCTCTTCGTCTTCGGCGACAGCATCGAGGAAGCAATCAAGAAGTTCCGCAGGAAGAGCCGCACGTTCCAGCACGAGGACTCCTGGCGCGTGTCCTGGTGGTGCGTGTGGCCGACCGATCCCGAAGGCATGAAGTGGGACATGGAGGAGGGCAAAACTAAGGGAGAAAAATAATGTTCGGCGTCGATGACGTCTGTGTCTTTTGCGGCCATCCATCGAGAGTTTATTACATCATCAACAATGAACGCTTCTGCTCGACCTGCTATGACGATCTGAAGCAGTTCGAGGAGTGTGAGGTCTGCATCAGAAGGAAGATGAGGATCTCCAGGACGATCATCGTCGTCGGAGAAGAGGAAGAAGTCCATGAAGGTAGTCAACCTGCGGTTTAATCCTTTCGATCAATACATCGGCCGGCCCGGGAAGGGCCAGGACGGATACTTCGGCAACCCCTTCGTCATCGGTAAAGACGGCGATCGGGACACGGTGATCGCGCTCTATAGGGAGTACTTCTACTTACGGATCAAGGTAGATCCCGAGTTCAAGCGTCGGGTGGAGGAATTGAGAGGCAAGGTACTCGGATGCTTCTGCGCCGGAAAGGGCGGGCTGACCGCGCTCGACAAGCCTTTCACCTGCCATGGACAGATCATCCTGGAGTACCTTATGGAGACGAGGGCTGCCGCATGAATCGTGATCAAGTAATCCAGGACATGGACGAGATCAGGGAGCTGATCGAATCGGCCTACCAGTGCTTCTCCCATACTCGCGTGATTCGCGGGGACGGTGGAAGCTGGCTGACGGATATGGAGAGGATCCGAACGCTGTCCGAGGAGCTGATCCGAAGCCAGCGGATCTGGTTCGATGTCGTGGTCGGCTGGAAGGATATCAAGGGCAACACCAGCGGGAAGACCCATGTCGAGGTTCAGGCCAAGGACGAGAACGCGGCCGGTGTCTTCGCTATGGACAAGCTCAAGGAGACTCAGCCCTGGGATGAAGCCTGGACTGAGGAGGTGAAGAGGATCGATGCCTGACGAATATTGGTCAAAGATCGGCGACAGCCTGAAGCCTAATAAGGCGCCGGGAGCGCGCTATGTTCATGTCCCCAAAGCCGCTTCCAAGGATGAGAAGACTCCTGATGGGTCGGAACTTTTCTGGTGTCCCGCTTGCAAGGTCTCCCAGAAGGAAAAGAAGTGGAGGGAGCGTGCCTGGCACACGCGGTGCCGGGGCTGCGGCCTCATCATCCATCTGAAGAATGAGAAGGCGCCCAAGGAAGTGAAGGAAAAGTATTGCAAGGTGTGCAAGACCAAACTTCGGAAGGGGAATGGCACGGGCACCTGCGAGCTCTGCACCCGCCTGTAAGGGATCGCTACTTCGTGAACAGGTAGACCAGGCCCAGGAGCAGCACGCCGCCGCCAGCCGCCCAGGCCCAGTTCGGCACCTGCCCGACTCCACCTGCGGCGAAGACCTGGTTGACGTGGTCGGGCGAAGGGGTGGTAGGAACCGCTCTGGCAGCCGTTGTAGCCTCTTCCGGCGCTTCGGTGGCATTGGAAGCCGTCTTTTTGATCTTGGGCCGTCTGGCGGGCGCCGGCGCAGCCTGTGGGGCCTGCGGAGGCGGCGCTTGCTGCTGGATCGGGTCAAGATAGTAGGCGTTCTGGTAGGGACAAGGGTTGGTCGTCATCGCGGTGACGACGTTGTTCTCGTTCCTGGTTCCAGCGTTGCAGAGGAGCGACCCGCCCGAAACCACGATCGTCTGGTAGCCGGGAGCGCCGAACTCCACCGAAAGGCCGCCATCGAAGTCGGCCTTGTCCACGGTGACCTGGAAGACTCCGCTCGGAATGCGGGCTTGGGACAGGATCCTCCCGCGAGCCTGTACGGTGGCGATCAGGCGCGTGAGCGGCGAATTGTCCCTGGCAAGGATCCGGACGGGCCCAAGACCGACGATCGGGATGGCCTGGGTTCCTGCCGGAACGGCAGGCGTCGCAGGAGTTGCGGCAGGCGTCCCCGTTCCAGGAACCATGGAGATCTGCGTAGCGCCCTGGGCGACAAGCGAGCTGTAGTAGGTCTGAGCGCTGGCCTGGTCGGGGAAAGTTTGCTGTGTGAGCGCGCCGTTAGGCATAGTCCCCGAAACGATCCAAGGGACTGTGGCGGCAGCCTGGCCCAAGGCCCAGTCCATGTCCGCGAAGCCGACGTATTCGCCGACGATCATGCTCCAATAATATTATGGTGATCCAAGAACAGAGTCAAGGAGGATCTATGAAGAAGGCTACGACGAAGAAGTCGAAGTCCAAGGCGAAGTATATCATGATCCTGAAATCGGTGGGGAATCCCGACTTCAAGCAGTATGCGCCCGTCTCGAACCCCGAGCGGGTCACGGGCGACACGCTCCAGGAGATGCGGGATCACGCCATCCGGTACTGCAAGTATTGGGATCTAGGCGGCGGGAACTGGACAAGTCCCATGGTCATGGAAGGCAAGAAGGCCGTCGGACACTTCAGTTATAACATGAGGTTCTGGGAGGGATCTTCCAAGTTCAAGACTCTCAAGGAAATGATGAAGCGCAAGGAGATCAAGAT
>JBGPNZ010000061.1:0-10152 GCA_041487795.1 Nitrospiraceae bacterium | reverse complement strand
CCGGATGTTGGCCTCCTGGCGGAACACCTCGGCTTTCGCGGCCGCGAGGTTCGCTTTTGCGCGGTTGACCGCGTGGACGTAGTCGGTGTGGTCGATCTCCACGAGCAACTGGCCGGCTTTGACGCGGTCGCCCCTGTCCACGTACATCTTGCCGATATATCCGTCCACCCGAGAGAACAGGTTCACCGTCTGGTTCGGAGAAATGTCGGCGGTATATTCGAGCCGAACGTCCAGATCCTGCCGGACCGGCACGATGGTGCCCACCGTGATCACGCGGCCTTTGCGTTGGTCGCTCTTGGCTCCGCTGCTCGTCAGCTTGAAGGTGACCAGCCCCGCGAGCACGAACAGGAGGAGGGCGAGCACCGTGGCAATGGGATGCAGCCTCAGCCGGTTCATGAGCGGGTTTTCCTCGCAGCGGGTGTGCCGGCCTGGATGCCGTCGAGAAATAACGCCACGTAGCTGTCGACGCAATCTTCCGGAGTCCGGTGCGCCGGCACACGGAAGATTTCGTGCAGGAGCCGGTGATGCGCCAGCATGCCCATGAAGGAACGGGCGGCGAGCAGGGGGTCCACCCGGCGAAACGCGCCTTCCCGGATCCGTTGCTCGATATAGCCGGCGAGGTAATCGTAGAACACGCGATGCTGGTTTTTGAAGAACATGTTCGACAGCTCGTGCCCCTCCAGCGCGCTGAAAAGCAGCAGGCGCAGTAGGGTGGGGTCTGCCCCGCGCCGGATGCGGTGGCTGGCGAGCATCGTGAAGACGAGCCGATCGTCCCGTTTCTTCGCCGCGTCCTCCACTACCGTCAGCAGCTCCGTGAGAGGGACTTTCTCGGCTAAAATTGCGGCGTAGAGGGCGCGCTTGGTCGGGAAGTGCTTGAAGACCAGGGCTTCGCTGCAGCAGGCGGCCTTCGCGATTTCCTTGGTCGTCGTGCCCGTGAATCCGCGGGCGGCGAACAGCGATGCGGCGGTGGCAATGATGCCGGCCTGGCGCTCCTGCCCCGATGCCTTTCTCGAAGTCTTCGGTCGTCGTTTTATCATCGTTCGGTGAGTGAGTAGTTACTCACCAGGAAGATACCATTGAGAGAAAGCGGGGCGCAAGTCTGCGATGATTTCCGGCAAGGGGTGTGCGTGCGGGGAACGGAAGAACGCTACTGAGAGATTAACCCAGGCCTTTGGGGTCGCTACTAAGGATGTGGTGAGTGACCGCGAGGTCAAATGAGCTACTGGCGGAGCTTGGCCCAGGCCTGCTGATATTCCTCGAACGAGTCCACTTCCATCCAGCCTTTGTAGATAGAGACGCAGGAGACTTCCTGGCCCTGGTCGATGAGTTCCTGGATCAGGTCGGTGAAGGAGGCTTTCTTGAATGAGCCGGCTTCGTGGAAGCCTTTGGAGGCGAACTTCTTACTCGCGTCGTGGTAAGCGCGCTTGAGCGCGTCCGTGCCTTTTTCCGACAACATGGCGAGGCCGATAAATTCGCCGTGCGCCTTATCTTCCAACACATGCTGGCCGATCTTCACGATCTGATTGTGCTCGTCCGGCGTGACGTAGCGGCCGGCGGTATTCGTGCTCGGCCGGTTCTTCAGGCTGACCAGGTCGGGCTTCAGATGTGACTGCGATCCGCCACGCTTGTGCTCATCGTGCCAGGCGAGGTCTGTCACCAGCGTGATGTCCGCCGGGCTCTTGAGCAGCTTTTCGAGGATCGCCGTCTCAAACACGATGTCGCCGTACAGGAAGAGTGTGCGGCCCTTCATTTCATTTTCCGCACAGAAGAATGAAAAGAGGTCGCCGGTCTCCTCGTAGCGGTCGTTGTCGTAGTACTTGATGTTGGGAAGATTGATCGCTTCCTTTTTATAGCCGCGCACGAGGGCGATGTCTTTAATGTTGCAGTCGTTGATGGCCGCCACCTGCCGTTCCAGGATCGTCTTGCCCTTGATGTCCAGCAGGCATTTGGGCTTGTCCTCGATCAACGGCAGCAACTGCTTCTCGAAGCCCGCTGCAGTGATGATGGCCGTGATCTTCTCGCCGCCGACCAGGAGAAATGCCTTTTCATCCTGCTCCATCTGCGGCACGCCGACGATGTCGTAGACCTCAGGCAGCGTCACGATGCGATCGTTCGCAGCGCCGGGGCGCGTGTCCTTCTTGATGATGTCCAGCGCCTCGCGCATGCTTCTGATCGCCGCCCGCACCGGCTGGTTCGCGTAGATGATCATCTTGACGCCGGCTTCTTCCATTTCCTTTGCCGTGGTCTGGTCGAAAATCGTCGGGACGACGACCAGCGGCACGCGGCCTGAAAAAGCCTTGCACACCGACTTGAGTTCATCGAAGGTTTTCGATTTGGAATGGATCAACACCGCATCGGCGCCGGCTGCCGCGTAGGCTTCCGCGCGCTTGAGCGCCTCTTCCTTGCCCCAGCCTGCAATGAGTGCTTCGGTCCGGGCGATGATCATAAAGTCCGGCACGGTCTGCGCGGCTTTAGCGGCCTTGATCTTGCCGCAGTGCTCGTCGAGCGGAATCAATTCGCGTTTCACGCCGGCGTAGAAGCTGCAGCGCTTGGGGTAGACGTTATCTTCGATGCAAATGGCGGCCACGCCGGCCCGCTCCCGGTCGTTGACCGTGCGCATGACGTTCAGCGCGTTGCCGTAGCCGGTGTCGCAGTCGGCGACGATCGGGATGTTGATGGCCTCGGCCATCCGGCGTTCCACTCCCAACTGTTCGCTGGAGTCGATAAAACTCGCGTCGGGGATGCATTTGAGCGAGGCAGAGATCGCGAAGCCGCTGGCCCACACGCCGTCGAACCCGGCACGCTCGATCAGCTTGGCGCTGAGCGCATCGTGGGCGCCAACGATTTTAACCGCGCCGGGGCGCTTGAATAGGGCTCTGAGTTTGGTTGCCTGATGCATGGAGCGCATGATGCGAGGAGGGGGCGACTTTTGTCAACGAAAAGTTGTTTGCTTGAGTCGCAATATGTCGAAACGCAAGAGCCTAGTAGGTCGCACCGGCGAGATCGGAGTCGGGCGCCATGCCTTCCTCGAACTTCTGAACGAGCGTACGGTTTTCAATGAAGATGAATCCGCGGTCCCTGTGGACATCGTAGGTCAGGTTGACGTCGGACTCCGGGCCGGACCAGGTGAACTGCTGGAGGAGCCCGCGCGCGATCTGTCCGGGAGTCAGATCGAGCGGTCCGAACTGCGATTGAAGGTATTTCAGAATCGACCGGTGTGTGGCCATGCCCTGATAGCGGACGATGACACGGGCGAACTTTTCGTCAATCGAGACGAGTCGCATAGACTCGACGGTGATTTCGCCCAACCGAGGCGGGTTCTGCTTCAAGCCGAATTGTTTGATTCGAGTCGTGGATTCGACCAGGGTCACATCCGGCGAGTCGGCAAGGGCTGCTCCCCACGGAATGTTTTGAAAGCCCTTGGGATCGTTCACCATGTTGACGGCTGAGGCAGCCGGGACAATCAGGAGTTCAGCACAGCACAGCAGCATCAGGATGGCTATGCCAACCATGGCGGTTTTGGGGGCGGTTTCGGGACGCGGTTTCAGGCGGAACATCATGGTCGGGTCAATGTAATCTCAGTCTCATCCTTCTACATTATACTCCGATCTGAAGAGTCAATTGCAGCTGGGCGAGCAATCGGGAGCGACGTGGGCGGGAGCGGCGGGGGTCAGTACCCGTGTTCGGCAAGCAGATCGCTGAAGCGCGGTGCGAGCACGGCACTCTCAATAAACAGAAAGCCGCGCTCGCCCCGGCCTTCATACGTCATGTTGATTTCGGTGTCCGTGCCGCGCCAGTTGTATTGCTGGTTCACGCCCCGCATCGTCTGGCCGGGTGTGCGATCGAGCGACCCGTATTGCGCCTGCAAATAGGCCAGCACCTGGGTGTGCACGTGTTGGCCGCGGTAGCGGATGGTGACGCGGGCGAATTTGCCGTCGAACGTCGAGAGCCGCATCATCTCGACCTTCGCCTCACCCAGCGGGAGCGGGCCGGCTTTGAGGTCGTATTCTTTGATGTGGGGAGCGGAATTGGCCAGCGTGAGTTCCGGCCGACCGTCCAGCGCAGTTCCCCAGGGAATGTTGTTGAACCCCTTGGGGTCGTTGGTCATGCCCCCGGCATGGGCGGAAGGCGCCGGCGCAAGGACGATGGAGCAAATCAGACCGGCGGCCAGCGTGAAGGCGGCGAAGGGTGCGTGCAGGAGACGGCGGTCTGGCACGGGATCTCCTCCTGAGACGCGCGCACAGTAGCACGATCGCCACACCCGAGCAACAGGCCGCTCCTTGTGAATCCATCATCGCTTGGCTATAATGCGTTCCGCCGCGCGGCCGGCTGATGATGGCCGGCCGTCGTTGTTTGTGGAGCGATGCGACATGATTGATAGCGACGTGTTTGTTCAAGCTCTTCAGGATGTCGGCTTTGATTTTTTTACCGGCGTGCCGGATTCCATCCTGGGCGGCATCATCGAGACCCTGATGGAGCGACGTCTCTATACGCCCGCCGTGCGGGAAGACGAGGCGGTGGCGATGGCGGCCGGGGCCTACATGGCCGGGAAGGTCCCGGCTATCCTCATGCAAAACTCCGGGCTGGGCACGTCGCTCAACGCGATCATTTCGCTTAACGTCATCTATCGGCAGCCGTGCCTGCTGCTCATCTCGTGGCGCGGGTTTCAGGGCAAGGATGCGCCGGAGCATTTGGTGATGGGCGCGAACATGACCCAGACCCTGGATGCCGTCCGCATTCCGCATCGCACCATTTCTGAACAGACCCTCGTGGATGACCTCCGATGGACCGCGCAGACGTTCATGAAGGAGCGCGTGCCCGTCGCGCTGCTTTTGAAGAAGGGCATCGTGAAGAGTTTGCACCCATGAGACCGGAAGAAGGCACGATGCAGAGTCGCGCGCGCGCGATTGCCGCGTTGCTGGAGCTGCTGACCGATCAGCCGGTGATTATCTGCAACGGTTTTCCGTCCCGCGAGGCCTACAAAATCGCGGATCGGCCCACGCACTTTTATATGATCGGCTCCATGGGCGTGGCGGCGGCGATCGGCCTGGGCGTTGCATTGAACAAACCGAATAGAAAAGTCGTCGTGTTCGATGGAGACGGCAATGTGCTGATGGGCATGGGCACGCTGGCGACCGTCGGCGCGCTCAAGCCGAAAAACTTTGTGCACGTCGTATTGGATAACGAAGCCTATGGCAGCACAGGCAACCAGCCGACGATTTCGAACGTCGTGCGGCTGGAGCAGGTAGCCAAGGCGGCCGGATACGTGCACGTCGAGCGCGTGATCGAGCGTGAGGATATCATTTACGAATTCAAAGACATGCTGAAGAAAGACGGCCCGAGCATGTTGCTGATCAAGGTAACGGAGCAGGCCGAAGACGCCGGGCGTGTGATGATCGAGCCGCCCGACATGACGCAGCGGTTCAAGAAGGCGATAGAATAGCCACATCTAGCCTCTAGACAGGAATGCGATGATTTTACTCAACCCAGGCCCCGTCAACGTTTCGGAGCGTGTCCGGAAGGCTCTCCAGAAGCCGGATCTCTGCCATCGCGAGCCCGAATGCGCAGAATTATTGCAGGGGATTCGACAGAAACTCCTGAAGGCGTTCGTGCCGGGTTCGGAGTCGGAGTATACGGCGGTGCTTCTGACCGGCTCCGGTACCGCCGCGGTCGAAGCCGCCGTCCTGTCCTCCGTTCCGACCGGCAAGCGCGTGCTCGTCCTCAACAACGGCGTCTACGGCGAACGTATGTCCTCCATGGTCGGGGTCCACCGGCTGGCCGTGCCCGAATTGAAGATGGACTGGACGAAGCGCCCCGACCCCGAGCAATTGCGGCTGGCGCTGCGGCAGCGTCCCGAAGTGCACGTCGTGGCGATGGTGCATCACGAGACGACCACGGGTTTGATCAATCCGGTGAAAGAGATCGCCGAGGTGGTGGACAGCCAGAACCGTGTGTTTCTCGTGGATTCGGTCAGCGGCCTGGCCGGCGAGCCGCTGGATATCGCGGGTCCGCACCTGTATATGGTGGCCGGGACGGCGGGCAAGTGCATTCAGGGGTTCCCCGGCATGTCTTTCGTGCTCGTGCGCAAGGGATTCATGGAGCGGATGAAAGGCTATCCGAAGCGGTCGTGGTATCTCCACCTGCCCCATTATTATGACAGCGACCAGGCCGCCAGCATGCCGTTCACGCCGGCGGTGCAGGTGGCCTATGCCTTCAATGAGGCGCTCGACGAGTTGCTGGAAGAAGGCGTGGCGAATCGCATTCAACGGTACAAAAAGGCCGCGACCCGGATTCGCCAGCGCATGAAAGAATTGGGCATCCAGCCGTTCCTTCCGTCGGAACTTCAATCCAACACGATCACGTGTTTCCATCTGCCCAACGGTGTGACCTACCAGACACTGCATGACCGCCTCAAAAAACAGGGTTACGTCATCTACGCGGGGCAAGGGCAATTGGAGAGCAAAGTGTTCCGCATCGCCAACATGGGCGCCCTGTCCATACAGGACATTGAAGGATTTCTCTCCGCATTTCAGAAGGTTCTGGAAACTTCAGCCGTTCGCGCATGAAAGCCATCATCCTGGCGGCCGGAGTTGGTAAACGGCTCTGGCCGGTGACGCAGCACCATCCCAAATGCTTGATCCAAATCGGCGGGCGTACGCTCTTGGCCCGGTATCTGGACGCGCTGGTGAGTGTCGGCATCAAGCAAGCCGTGATCGTCGTCGGGTACAAGCAGGAGATGATCCGGGCGGCCGCCGGCTCCGGCCTGAGCGGCGTGGCGGTGCGGTATCTGGAAAGCGAGCACTATCAGCGGGGGAGCATCACGTCCCTCTGGCGGGCGCGGGAGGAGCTGAACGGGGACGCCCTGATCATGGATGCGGACGTGCTGTTCCATCGCATGATTCTCAAGCGTCTGGTGGACTCGGCCCATCCGACCGCGCTGTTGATGGATGAATCGGTCAAGCAGACCGGCGAGGAGTGCATGGTTGTGGCGCAGGGCGAGCAAGTGATTGCGCTGACCAAGAAGATGCCCTCGCGCTATGATATGGCCGGCGAGGGTGTCGGGTTTCTGAAAGTCCGCGGGGCGGACACCGGCTCGCTCATCCGCTCCGTGCAGGCCCATATCGAGCGCGGGCAATTGGATATGGAATATGAAGACGCGCTCCTGGAATTTTTCGGCGATGTGAAGGTCGGCTACGAACGGATCGGCGGGTTGCCGTGGACCGAAATTGATTTCGAGGAAGATGTGGCAAGGGCAGAACGGGAAATATTGCCGAAGCTGGTTGAGGGGTAAGGGGTAGAGGGGCAAGGGATAGAGTGTCGGGGATGGCTGAAACACTGTCAAAAGAGAACAGGACGCAATCGACCGGCCTGCGGACCGCAATCGTGGTGACGGCGGCCGGTGTGTTCGACAGGACGGCGGAGAGCGCCGGTGGCGTCGGCCCATTGACGGTCGTAGGCGGGCTCCCGCTGTTCATGCGGACGGTGCTCACGCTGCAGCGGGCCGGCTTGCAGGAGATTGTGGTGCTGGCGGGCGCGGAGGAATCGGAACTCAAGCGGCTGCTGCGCAACGATTCGCGGGTGACGGTCGCCGTGCGGTGGCGTCCGGTTCGGGAATTTCCCCCTGACGATCATCGGACGTGGGACACGCTGGCCCACGAGGTGAACGGTCCATGCCTGATCGTCGGCGCGCAGATGGTGATAGCCCGGCCGCTCATCGAAGCATTGGGGCGCGAGGCACAAGCCGACCTCAGGGCGCTGACGGTGGTCTGCGACGGCCGTGCCACGGAGATCGTCGTGCTGCCGCCCAACCTCATGAGCGTGTCGACGGCGATCAGAGGGGAAGGGCCGCCGATCCGCGTGCTGCTCGGCCGCGCGCAAGCCCACGGACGTGTCACAGCCGTGGAAACATCCGCGCAGTCGTCCTGCTGGTGCCTGAACGTTCACGATGCCGCCGCGGCGAAAGCAGCCGAGCAGATGCTCTTTCAATCTCTGCGCGGCCAGTATGAAGGCTTCGTGGACACCTACTTCAATCGCGCAGTCTCTGCGCAGTTGAGCCGGATATTTCTGGCCTTGCGCTTCTCGCCCAACGCGGTGACGATGGTCGCCACGGCCGTCGGCATACTCGCCGCCGCGACATTTTCCACGGGGAGTTACGCAGCCGGCATTGTCGGCGCGCTCCTGTTTCAGTTGGCGGCAATCGTGGACTGCTGCGATGGCGAGGTTGCGCGGCTGACTTTTACGGAGTCGCCGTTCGGCGAGCAGCTGGACATCATGACGGACAACATCGTGCACATGGCGATCTTTGCCGGCATCGGCTGGGGCGCGTTCGTCGTGCAGGGCGGCTGGCAGAGCGCGGCGCCCCGGCCCTGGCTCCCGCTCGCGCTGGGCGGCGCGGCGGTCTTTGCCAACGCGATGTCTCTGTGGCTGGTGACGCGGGCCAAAGCGATCCGCAACCGGCAGGGCTGGCGCAATACGGAGCAGGCCGCCCGCGTCGAATTCATTCTCAAGAACATGGCCAGTCGTGATTTTTCGGTGATCCTGCTGTTCTTCGCTGCGATCGGCAAGCTGATCTGGTTTCTCTGGATGACGGCGATCGGCTCAAATGTGTTTTGGATCATGCTCGCGTGGATCTCACGTCCCTCAGCCGTTGCCCGTGCTTAGACTCATCCTCCTTCTCGTCGGTCTACTCACCTTCGCCGGATTGATCTGGCATATCGGACCCGGCAACATCCTTGCGGCCGTCGCCGGCATCGGGCCGCTCACGCTCCTTGTCATTCTACTTCCGTCGCTGCTGATGTATCTGCTGGAGGCCTACGGCTGGCGGTTGACGTTGCGGAATTATGCCGCCGCCGTGCCGTTCGGGCGGTTGCTGGCGATCCGCACCGCAGGCGAAGTGGTGAATATGACGACGCCGACCGCCTACGTCGGCGGCGAGCCGCTGAAAGCCGTCCTGCTCAAGCCGCATGGCGTGCCGATGATCGAGGCGCTGGCCTCCGTCATCACGGCCAAAACCACGATGACCATCGCGCAAGTGCTGTTCATCCTGCTTGGGATCGGCCTCGCCTTCGGGCTCGTCGGGACATCGGCGTCGGGAGACTCGAATGCGCCGTTGCTGGCGGCATTGGTCGGGGTGGGGTTGCTCTTGTTCGGCATCGCGCTCTTCGTGATGGTGCAGCGCATCGGCTTGTTTCTGGGCCTGCTGAACGTATTGCGCTGGTGCCGGATCCGCATTCCGTACCTGGAAACGCGCGAGGAGAAGCTGCGTGAGCTGGACCGCACGATTTTGGATTTCTACACGCGAGACCGGCAGGCGTTTCTGCTTTCGATCGGTTTCTTTTTCCTCGGTTGGATGACGGAAGCCCTGGAAGTCTACGTGATCCTCTATTTTATCGGCGGGCCGTCGGTCAGTCCGCTGGCGGCGATCGCGATCGGCGCCTTGTCGGTCTTTATCAAGGGCGGGACGTTTTTCATCCCGGGCAGCCTCGGTGCGCAGGAAGGCGGCAATCTGTTGGTGATGGTGGCGTTTGGTTACTCGGAAGTGACCGGCATCACCTTCGCGCTCCTGCGGCGGGTCCGTGAGTTGGTGTGGATTGCAATCGGGCTGGCCTGTCTGGCCGCGCTAGGCGGCCGGACGGTTGTGGCGAATGAGGACGGCTCGCCGGAATCACGGAGCTGATATGGCGCGCGCCCGAGCCCTGTTTCTTCTGGTCACCCTGTGGCTGGTCGCGTGGTCTGCGACGGCGTGCTCGTCGCTCGACGCGATGTATCTTCGGGTTGCGCCCAATTTCGGCAATCCGATCAGAACAGTGGCGATTCTCCCGTTGGTCAATAACACGAACGATGTGGGAGCCCCGCAGTACGTCCGCGACGAACTGATCGTACGCCTGCAAGCCTTGCAGTATGCCGTCCAGCCGGCGCAACAGACTGAGCAGATATTACGGGATCAACTCGGCATCACATTGGGGCGCCAGTTGGATCTGGCGACTGTGCAGCAACTCAGCGCCGTGCTGGGGGTGGACGGGTTGGTGTTCGGGGTGCTGGATGATTTCGCGACGAAAATCTTCGGCCTTCTGACCGAAAAGCGAAGCCGGGTTCGGTTATCGTTCGTCAACGCGTCGGACGGCTCGCAGATATGGGCGAGTGGGGCGGGGG
>JBGPNZ010000060.1:0-10215 GCA_041487795.1 Nitrospiraceae bacterium | reverse complement strand
CCCGCCGCGCGAATCCGCAAGAGGTTTTGCTCGGTTGCCGATCCATTGTCTCTGTCGGGATCAACTACTATACGGGCCATCGGGCAGACGAACGGCCTGGACACGGCCGCATCGCCCGCTATGCCTGGGGCGAGGACTATCACATCGTGCTGCGGGCTCGACTGGAGCAGCTCGAGCTCCGAATCAAAGCACTGGCACCAGGCGCCGTGACCCGTTCCTACGTGGACACAGGCCCGGTCATGGAAAAGGCCTGGGCCCAGCAGGCCGGCTTAGGCTGGATCGGTAAACACTCCAATCTCGTGTCCACTCGGTTTGGCTCCTGGTTGGTGCTGGGCGAAGTGCTGACCACGCTGGAACTGGAACCCGATGAGCCGGCGGCTGATCTCTGCGGCTCCTGTACCCTCTGCATCAAGGCCTGCCCGACCGGCGCGATCACGGAACCCTATGTCGTGGATGCCCGGCGATGCATCTCGTATCTGACGATCGAACTCCACAAGCCCGGCGACGAGATTCCGCCCGATCTGGCGCCCAAATTCGGCAACCGCATCTTTGGTTGCGACGACTGCCTGGACGTCTGCCCCTTCAACGTCAACGCCACACCGACCAGCGAGCCGGCCTTCCAGCCGACGCCGCTGTCGCTCGCAGCCGATCTCGATCGACTCGCGGTCATGGATGAACAGAGTTTTGCCTCGACCTTTCGGAAGAGCCCTCTCAAGCGCGCCAAGCACGCCGGTTTTCTTCGCAACATCCAACTGGCGATCAGAAACACCACCGCGCGTATTTCCTAGGCCCAGAGCGACGTTTACCCCTCTTGCATTCAATTGGGAAAGGAGTATCCTTTTAACCGTCCCATTCATCGTACTCATCGATAGGTCCAGAGCAGTGGGCTCCAACGCAAGGAGGGCACCATGGCACTATGGCCGTTCGGAGTACATGACCGGGAGCATCCCAGCCTGGGGGTCGTCCTCGTCGTCGACGACGAGGAGAGCATCCGCAAGGTTTCCCGTCTCGCACTGACCAAAGCCGGCTACGAGGTCCTCGAAGCCGAAAACGGTGAAAAGGCGATCGAGGTCCTGAATACCGGTGAAAACCCTCTGACCGTGGATGTCATCCTCTGCGACATCCGGATGCCCAAGATCAACGGCGTCGAGGCCATCAAGTACTTCCAGACCCAGTACCCGTCCGTCAAGATCATCGTGCAAACCGGTTTCCCAGACCTGAATCTGGCGACGTCATTCATGAAGCAGGGTATCGTGGATTACCTCGTCAAGCCGGTCGAAAAGGAAAAGCTCCTCGCCGCTGTGGCAAAAGCGGCCGAGCAGCGCACGATCTGCAACACCTGACGGCGGGTTGACTCGTCCGCCATCGCGACGCGGCTACCGCCGGCTGTCAGTCGGCCGGCGGGGCGCGGACTGAACATGAAGCCGACGGCTTCCGAACAGTCGCTCAATGTCGTGATCCTGGGCGCCGGCAAGGGCGGGGCGGCACTGATTGAATTGCTGACTCGCTGCGCCGGCGTTCAGATCATCGGTGTGGCCGACAGCAATCCTGACGCCCCCGGTCTGCAACTGGCCCGCTACCACCAGATTCCGATCATAACCGACGTCGTGGCACTCATCGCCAGCAACCAGGCCAATCTGATTATGGATGTCACCGGCGACCCGGCCGTGGCTTCTCTGATCGCCCGACACAAGTCTCCGGAAGCCGAAGTGTTGGGAGGAACCGCGGCCAAGCTGATGTGGAGCATGATTCAGGAAGAGCAGCGACTCTTCGAGCACCTTGTCCACGCGGAGAAGCTCTCCACTCTCGGCATCTTCGCCACCGGCATCGCGCACGAATTCAACAACCCCCTCCATGGCATCCTGGGGTTCGCCCAGCACCTGCAGGGAGAAACGGATCCCGCGGTCGTCAACGAGTACAGCCAGGAAATCGTCACGCTGACCAGGCGCCTGTCGGAGATGACCAAGGGGTTGAATCTGTACGCGCGGGCCGGCCAGTTGTCCGACCTGCTCCCCGTCCAGCTTCCTCAGCTGCTGGACGAAGCCGTCAAGATGGCGGCGTTCTCCACGGTTCTCGACGAAGTCTCGATCGTCCGGCAGTACGAGCCGGTTCCGGACATGCACGCCAACCCGAACGAGCTCAATCAGGTGTTCGTGAATCTGATCCTCAACGCCGTGCAGGCCATGAACGCCCGCGGGCGCCTGACACTGTCAACTGGCGTCGAAGACAAGAATCTCATGGTGCGCATTCAGGACACGGGGCCGGGGATCGCGCCCCAGGACCTCGCCAAGATCTTCGCCCCGTTCTTCACGACCAAAGAACGCGGCAAGGGCACCGGCCTGGGGCTCTATGTGGTGCAGACGCTCGTCAAGAAATACGGCGGGACCATCAAGCCGGTCAGCCAGCCCGGCAACGGGACGACCTTCCACATCCAGTTTCCGCTCACGGACGCGGCCTGAACCGTGTCGCTACTTCAACTCGACGACGGTGACGCCGTCGCCACCCTCCGCACGCTCGCCGGCACGGAAGGCGCGGACATAGGGTGAGTCTTTCAAATAATCACGGATGACCGCCTTGAGCCGTCCGGTCCCGTGGCCGTGGATGATTCGTAGCAGCGGGGCGCCCGCGAGTGCGGCCCGGTCCAGCGCCGCCACGGTGGCGTCCAGCGCTTCATCGGCCATCCTGCCCCGGAGATCCAGCACCGTCGCCGCCTCGGTTTCCGCAAGCGATGCGCCCGACGGCAGGCGGCGCGGAGCAGCGGCTAAGGTACGCTCAGGCTCATGCGGCCCGGCCAGTCCGATCA
This sequence comes from Nitrospiraceae bacterium, assembly GCA_041487795.1. GTDB lineage: Bacteria > Nitrospirota > Nitrospiria > Nitrospirales > Nitrospiraceae > 2-02-FULL-62-14. The sequence continues at coordinate 7,412 of JBGPNZ010000060.1, read as the reverse complement.
GACTCGACACGGCTACCGACATTTCCACATCACCGACCCGAACCCTCACGCGTTTTTTCCCTTGCGGAGATTCCAGCAACGTGCCGGTTTTCCCAAGACGAACCAACTCGACGCGATCGCCGGCCCGCAGGCGGTCCACCGGCACCGTCCCGACCGCATCCGTCAGGCGAGGTTGCTGTTGCGCTTCGATCTCAGCCAGTATCTGCTTGGCTTCCCTGGCCTTCACCAATGTCCGCTCGCGCTTGACCTCATCCAGAACGTCTTGTACCTGCGCCCGCGCACGCAGCAGCTCGTCCGTCAGCTTTTTTTTCGTCCCCTTCCGCTCTTCCCGCTCAGATGCCCGCAACCGTTCCGCGATCTCAGATGCTTCCTTTGTCGCCCGCTCGGCTTCTGCGCGCAGCTCCGCCGCGCGCGCGGTGTCCTCGCTCAACCGGCGCTGCTTCTCCTGCAACTCGCCCAGCACCTGCTCCAGCGACCGGTCGGTCTTGTTCAACAGCCCCATGGCATGGTCCAGAATCGCTTCATCCATTCCCAGCCGGCCGGCAATCTCGATCGCCGAGGAGCCGCCGGGCAACCCCATGATGAGCCGGTACGTGGGCGAGAGCGTGCCGACGTCGAATTCGACGCTGGCGTTCTTGAATGCCGGCCTGGCTTGAGCCAATACTTTCAGCTGGTTGTAATGGGTCGTCGCCACGACTTTCATGTTGAGATCGGCCAGCCGCAGCAAAAGGGCCTCGGCCAACGCCGCACCTTCAGCCGGATCGGTGGAAGTCACCGGCTCATCCAGCAGGACCAGCGCCCTCGATCGGCCCGGGGACGCATGGCGCAACAATTGGATCATCTGCGTCATGTGCGCTGAAAAACTGGAGAGGTCTTTCGCGAGGTCCTGCGCATCGCCGATGTCCGCGTAGATCTCCGGAAACACCGCCATCTCCGAACCGGCCTCGCACGGCAGCGGCAGTCCCGCGCGGGCCATCAACGCGAACAGTCCGACGATCTTCAACGTAACCGTCTTTCCGCCCGTGTTCGGCCCGGAAATGACCAGCACGCGCACCGTGTCGTCGAACAGCACGTCGTTTCCAACGACGTGCTCGCGCCCCAACACCAGTAACGGATGACGGGCCTGCCGCAACATGATACAGCCACGATCGTTCAACGCGACCGGATGCCCGCCGACAAGACGGCCAAGCGCAGCTTTGGCGGCAATACCATCCAGCCGAGCCAGGGCGTCGAGCCCGGCCAGCACGACGGCTGCCTGGCCGGCCACCAGCGTCGACAATTCCTGCAGAAGCCGGCGGACTTCCCGCTGCACCTCCAGATCGGCCACCTTGATCGAATTATTGAGTTCCACCAGCTCGCGTGGCTCCAGAAACACCGTGGCGCCGCTGGCCGAGACGTCATGGACGATGCCGGGAATTCTCCCGCGCATCTCGTCCTTGATCGGCACCACATACCGGCCCTCGCGCTGGGCGAAATAACGCTCCTGCAGCACCTCGGCATAACGCTTGGAGGAAAGAATGGTGTCCAAGCGATGGCGCATTTGCTGCTTCAGCCCGGCCGCACGCTGCGTGAGATGGCGCAGCTCCGGCGTGGCGGATTCACGAACGTTTCCCTCCGCATCCACCGACCGATCAATGGAGTTCTTGAGCCGATGGAGATCAAAGAACGCTTCGAGGGCCAGCGCTGCGGTGGAGAGCGAGGGTATGGCGTCGCGATGCCGTCCCAGGTACCGGACAATATCCACGCCAAGGCCCAGTCCGATCGAGACATCGCGCAGCTCGTACGTCTCGAGCGGCGCGCCTTTGACCGCGCGATCGATCGCCTCCCGGACGTCCGGAAAAGACACCGATGGGAACGGATCGCTGCTCTCCCGCAAGGTCATCATCTCGGCGGTTTCTTGAAACCGAACCCGCGCGGCTTCAAGATCGGTCTCCAGCGGAAGCGCGCGGCAGAATTCCGCGCCCATCGCCGAACGGGCCTGCCCGGCCAGAACCTCCAGCACGCGGTTCCATTCGAGCACCGTCATCGCTTGTACCAGGAACGATTGGGTGTTCATTCGCGACCATCTTACTCTACCGGCACAAGCGCCCTCAAACGTCCGCTTGTGGGAGAGAATCCGGCTGTGTTATGTCACGCCTCGCACGGGAGGACGGTGGTGAAACAGAAGATCGTCGGTTTTCATCAGGACGAACACGGAGATTGGGTGGCCGACTTGACGTGCGGGCATGGGCAGCACGTCCGCCATCAGCCGCCGCTCAGCGTTCGCGTGTGGGCGACGACGGAGGAAGGCCGGCAAGGACGGCTCGGCAGCGAACTCAATTGCGTCCGCTGCGACGAGGAAGGCCGCCCGGCATAGCCCGCAGTCGTCTTGCATTCTTCTTACGGCGCGGTCAGACTGACCGACGACGCTCACCGATGAGGATGTTCATGGGACTGTCCACAGCGGACATCGCCGCCGTGGTTGAGGAAATTGCTCCTGTCTTGACCGGGGGGTGGATTCAGAAAATCCACCAGCCGACTCCCCACGCCGTGACCCTGGAAGTTCGTGTTCCGGGTCAAACACTCTCGCTGTTGCTCTCCGCCGACCCAGAAACAGCCCGGCTCCACTTCACGCACCAACCGCTCCCCAACCCGCCCGCCCCGCCAGTTTTTTGCCAGTTCCTGCGCGCCCATATTCAGGGGGCTCGGATTGCCGAGATCGCGCAGATGACCGGCGACCGCATCGTCCGCATGAATCTGACAGCGCGTGAAGGTCCATGCACACTCGTCGCCGAATTGACAGGCCGCCATGCCGATCTGCTGCTGCTGAACGGCGATGAGAAGGTCCTGGCCACGATCAACGAGAGTCGCGACCGCGTACGCCACAGCTATCGGCCTCCCGTTCGGCAACCTCACGCTCCTCGCGAGACGGCCGAGTCCTGGCCGGCACCGAGTGATGACCGGCCGTTTCCGGTCTCCGCCCTGCTGGAAGAACGGTACCGACAGCGCGAGGCGGACGGGGTAACGGCGCAACTGCGGCAGTCCAAGCTGGCCGAACTGAAGAAAGGCATCAAGAAAGCGGCACGCCGAATTGACGCGTTGCGCGAAGATCTCGACAAGGTCAATCGCTATCAGGATTATGCCCGCTACGGCGAGCTGCTCAAGGCCAATCTCGGTACGATCAGAAAGGGCCACGAGCGCGTGACGGTGGTGGACTACTTCGATCCAGCGCAACCGGAGCTGGTCATCCCGCTCGATCCCTCAAAGACACCGCAAGGCAACATGGACGACTACTTCAAAAAGCATCGAAAGTTTCTGGCCGCCGGGCAGGAGATCAGGCCACGAATCGAGAAAATAGAAGGGGAACTCGCCGCGCTCCGTAAGGAACAGCAGGCGATTCAGGAAGGTTCCTGGACGCCGCCGGAACCGGCAGCGGCTCCCACGCGAGACAGGCGTCCCCGATCTTCCGCTCAGCGCTCAGCGACCAGCACTCAGCACGCAACGCGCTCCGGCCCGTTCCGCCGATTCACCTCTGCCGACGGCCTGCCGATCTATGTGGGTCGGAACGCCAAAGAAAACGAAGAGCTGACGCTGAAATTTGCCCACAGTGAGGATTTGTGGCTGCACGCGCAGGGCGTGCCCGGCTCACATGTCGTCGTGAGGCTGGAAAAGGGTGCGAACCTGCCCCCGGACACGCTCAAAGACGCCGCCACGCTGGCACTGCTCTATAGCGATCTCAAGAAAAGCGGCAAGGGGGATGTGATCTATACCAGAAGAAAATACGTTCGAAAAGCGAAGGGGCGCCCTCCCGGCACAGTGATGGTCACGCAGGAGAAAGCTATCTTTCTTCAGCTCGATCGTGGTCGGCTGGACCGGCTGAAAGAGTCTCGCTGACAGCGAGCACGCTCTCAGCGACTGGCTGAAAAAGAAAACGAGACTACTGTCCGAAGACAGCAGCCCCGTTTCGTCGGTTCCGCTAGGGGATTACCAGCGGCCGCCGCCGCCACTGCCACTGCGGCCGCCCCCGGCACCACCACCGAAGCCACCGCGGCCTCCGCCCCCACCGCCGGAGCGTGGCTCCTGCGGGCGGGCTTCGTTCACCGTCAAGGTCCGGCCGTCCATCTGCGTCCCGTTCAGGGCCGCGATGGCCTTCTGGGCCTCTTCGTCCGAAGACATTTCCACGAAGCCGAAGCCCCGTGACTGTCCCGTGAACTTATCCGTAATCACCCGCGCCGAGGTGACCGCACCGTGCTGCGCGAAGAGATCACTGAGTTGCTGTTCGGTCGCCCCGTACGGCAACCCACCGACATAAATTTTAGAACCCATGAGGGGTCCTCCTTATTGAATTTCGATATTGTCTTGGACTCGAGGATTTAGTAGGGGAAGGAACGGGCCGAAGACGCGAACTTGCAGCGGCTTAGGTCTGACTTCCGATCAAACTCCCGGGGCAAAACAACATCAGTTCAGGCCTCATTGTCTTAGACCTCACCGCCAGGCCCCCACGATGAAGTGGGCGAAACGTATCACACGCGGTTATAAAGCGCAACTACGGGGGCGCTCCGCTGCGCAGGCACAAATAACGAGGGGCTGCCGTCGTTATGACGGCAGCCCCTCTCGTCGGTTCTCTCTGGGCTTACCAGCGACCCCGGTTGCCGCCGCCGCCACCACCACCGCTATTGCGGCCGGCGCCACCACCGAAGCCACCGCGGCCTCCGCCCCCACCGCCGGAGCGTGGCTCCATTGGCTTGGCCTCGTTCACCGTCAAGGTCCGGCCGTCCATCTGCGTCCCGTTCAGGGCCGCGATGGCCTTCTGCGCGTCCTCGCTCGCGGTCATTTCCACGAAGCCAAAACCCCGTGACTGTCCCGTGAACTTATCCGTGATCACCCGCGCCGACTCGACAGCGCCGTGCTGCGCGAAGAGATCACTGAGTTGCTGTTCGGTCGCCGCGTACGGCAACCCACCGACATAAATTTTGGAACCCATGTGGGTCCTCCTTTGAATTGTGATATTGTCTTGGACGCGAGGACAGAAGAGGAAGGAGCGGGCCGAAGACGCGAACTCTGCAGCGACTTAGGTCTGGCTTCCGAATCAGACTCCCGAACAACACAACATCGGTTATGGGCCTCACTCTCTGACTATCACCGCCGGGCCCATGCGATGAATTGGCTGCACGGTAACACGCAAAACTCAAAATAGCAACCTAATTATCTTGCCCCCCACAGGAGCACCAGAGGAAAGCCAGTTTCCTCACCTTCCCATTTTCTTCTTCAACGCATCCGCCAGATCCCTGGCGACATCCTGCTGCTCTTCCCCTCGGGAATAGGTCGCTGAGATCGCCACCAACGTGTTGCCTTTCTCGACATCGAGCATGCGCATCGTGGCGGTTTTGACCACTTCTTTCATGCCGGCGCCGATGCCGAACAACCATCCGATGTCATATTCCTGACGGATATCAACATTCCCGGTAATGATGGCGTCCACCGCCAGGATCTTCCCCAACGCGACATTCTTGTCGGCTTCCGTCAATCCGCTGAGGCTCAACGCTTGCTCGGACGTCACTTTATCCAGTTGCTTGCGCTCCACCACGTCCAACCCAAGCCCCAGCAGTTCGAGGACCAGATGGTCGTTGAACGTTTCAACCGATCCCATCCCCGGCATGCGCATCGCAAGCATCCCCAGCATCGCAGTCGGGTCGCCGCCAAGTCGGGCTCCGGAACCGGCCGGCGCGGCGCCGGCCCCGAACAGGACCGCAACCTTTTTGATCTTCTGAAGATCGGCCTGGGTCACTCGTGGCCCCAAGGCCACTCGTACATCGGCACATCCGGCCAGGAGGATGAGTCCGCAGACAATAATGAGATCATTAATCCCGCTTTTCCCCCCTCGCATCGCCATGCTTCCTCCCTCAGATCACGTCCATACCGCCATCACTATTTCGGAACGGCGCGAAGATCCAGATGATTAGGCGTCATGGCTGTGACCTCGACCCGGAACGTTCCAAAGTCCTTGTGCGCCAGGTCGTCGGCCAGCGCCTGTGTCGTGCCTTTCAGATCCACATCGAGTGTCGCCGTGTTCGCCGCATAGCTCCGCTGCTGGAGATCTTTCACGCCGCGCACCTGCGTACGCAGGACTTCCTTGAAGGCGCCCACCTGCGGAAGGGACAGTCCCGAGATGACCAGTTGCACCGAGTTGTCACCGCCCAGTTCCTTGGTCCACCGATCGAGGATGACCGGAAGCGCGGCATCGAGCCATTTCTTCGCGGCCGTCGTGACCGCCTTTTTCCCTGCGACCTGTTCGGAAATGTCCACCCCAGGCGACAGGGCTCCTTCCGCGGCAAGGATTTCTCCGGTGTCGGCCCGGATCGCCTTGGCCTGCACCCGCCCACGCACCGATACCAGATCTCCCAGCATCCCGCCGCGCATCGCGCCTTCGCTGAACGCCTCGCCGACGATCAATATCTCTGCGCCATATTGCCGTCCCAGCAGTTGCGCCGCCTTCGCATCGCCTTCCGCCGCCCGTTTCACCTGATCGCTCTCGCGAATGGTCCGCACCTGCGCCTGATCCACCACCTTAAAACCCTTCTCGACCAGGAGCCGGATGATTTCGGTTTCGCCGGCCGGGTCGGAGGCGCCGGCGCCGGCATGACGCTCGGCGATCATCGTCATGACGCGCGGTTTATTCATCCGCCGGTACAACAGCCCTAGCGCCTGCAGATCCGCCTGGAGGTGGCCGGCATCCACGGCGGCCTTGACCGTGACCCGGTACAATTCGCCGTCCCGCCGTTCGGACATGACCTGATAATTCGTGACGTATCCCTTGGTCTGGGTATAGATCTTATCCGAGACCAACTGGAAGTTTTGGACCAGGGTCTCGGACTCGACCATGGTTCCGATGACCTGTTCGACTGCCCGGCGGAGTGCATCCTCCAGCGCTATATCGCGCGCCACATCTGCACGGCCTTGAGTGACAGAGGCCACACCCTCAGCCGTTACGGTCGTGGGAGCGGCCGCCAGCGGTTCGGCGACGGCAAACGCAGTGACCAGAAGAAATGCGCTGAGAGCCCGAGGAAACATCATGTTCTTCGTATGTGAGAATCGGCAGCCAGTGCGCTGGACACTAACGAGGGCGGGCAAGAAAAGCAAGCGATCAGTCTGGCGTGCGGCGTGGAAAAACGAGCGAAGCGCCACTCTCCCCCAAGCGTGCAAGGCCCGAGCGGACTTCGCCGGAGGAGCGATCAGCTCGACGAAGCCACAGGGAAGGGAAAGCCGAAACTGACTAAGGCATCGCGGCCTAGGCCGCGGCCGCTGGAATTTCGGAAGACTTCCACCCTTGTGGCAAGGAGGGCAGCTCCGGAGGTGAGGAAGCGATGGGGCCCTTGTACACCCGTCTCTACTCTCCTACTCGAACCAGCAACCCTTGCTCCTTGCACACGTTG
>JBGPNZ010000059.1:0-10259 GCA_041487795.1 Nitrospiraceae bacterium | reverse complement strand
TCGAGATCGGCCTTCTCGCCCTTGGAATATTCAATTTTCATGAGGACTTCCGGCCATTAATCCACAATGAACGTGGCTCATTCTAGAGCCCCGCCGAGAGGTTGGTCAAGCGGGTTCAAAATCGTCGGATCAGCAGAGGTCAGAAAGTCTTCAAGTCATAAAGTCGTAAAGTCTTAGGGTCCAGACTTGATGACGTTACAGACTTTCTGACTTGATGGACTTTTTGACTGACTTTCAGACCATTTAGGCGAGAGCGTCGAGGCCTTGCAGAAGCTCTTGATAATACTTGGTCAGCAGTTCCGCGCTTTGGTTCTCGACAATCACCAATTGGCGCTGGTCGAAGGTGTTGGCGCAATAGAGATAGGTCAGGCCCTGCGATTCCCCAAGTTCGAGATGGACCTGCCGTCCATCCGGTTCTTTCTTTGTGGTTTCCTGAAGAATCCGCCGATCCGGCAGGCTGGTCCAGACCTGCTGAGCAGAAGTCGTGTGGTTTTCATAGAGCGGTTCATCAGGGTTCGCCTGCCGGCGTTTGAGCGCAGCCACATCCACCGACTCCCCGATATGCTCCGGCGATTCATCCCAAGCCAGCGTGCCGGTCCGGCCGAGCACATAGAGCGGACCGTCATCGGTCACTTCTTCGACAATCGCATACTGAATCGGCAGCGGAGGCTCCAGCGACGCCAGTCCACGCGCCTCGAAGGCCCGCTGAAACGGCACACGCCGGGCGAGATGGCGCGTCTTTTCACAGACAATCAGCCGGCCATCTGGGGCCATCGCCGCATAGAGCCGATCCAGCCGTGTGGCCAAACCGGTGCGCCGCTCGAAGTCGGCTTGCGCCGCTGGATCTTTCCCCCGCTCAAACGTCTGCCAGCTCCGGCTCGGCACGCCGGGGTCCCGCTCGGTCTGCAGCAGCGCCTGGGTGGCGACGATACGATCACAAGAACCGGGCAGAGATGTCCGATCCACATCGAGACAGTCGAAGCGGACATTCGTGAGTCCTAGCGCCGCCGCCTTCTCTTGCGCGACCGCGATCGAGGCCGGCGACCGGTCCACGCCCACGAACGAGCATTGTGGAAACTGTTGGGCGTAGAACGTCGTCAGCACGCCGATGCCGCAGCCGGCATCCAGCACGGAGCCGGCCGGTCCAATCCGCTCCGCCACCGCTGAGCCAACCATAACGTAATAATCGTAACGCTGGCTGTAGAGCACCGGCAGGATGCGGCGCGTGGCGGCATACTCGTAGAAGGCGATTTCATCCGCCGCTTCGGCGCCGGGCGCGCGCCGCTTTTCGGATAATTGCAGGAGCGTCGTGAGTTCGTCGGGTTTGAGCGTGGTGCGCTGCCACTGATCGTAGGCGGCGCCGGTATCGAATCGCCGCAGGCCCCAGCGTGCAAGATGTGCGGCAATGGCTACTTTGATGTCGGGAGTCGACAACCGGCAGGCCTTGTACTACCTAATGCCAAACACAAGCTTGCAAGACTCGCGGGACGAGCGTGACTTGCGCGACTCGCTTTTCGCGCTTTTCTCGCTAGTCTCTCGGGCAACCATTTATCCCATGCCCTTTTTGAGCATGATCGCATCTTCGTAGGTCACCGGCACTGGATGCGGATGGCGCAACTGGCCGGTGCCGAGCACAACGTACTTCTGGCAGGTGAGTTCTTCCAGCCCGACCGGCCCGCGCGCATGGACGCGTCCTGTCGCGATGCCGATCTGCGCGCCAAGCCCGAACTCCTCCCCGTCGTGCAGGCGCGTGGAAGCGTTGATGAGCACCGCCGCCGCGTCCACCTCGCGCGCAAACCGCATCGCGTTCGCGTAGTCGCGCGTCACGATCGTGCTGGTGTGGGCGGGACCGTAGCGGTCGATGTGCGCCAGCGCCTCGTCCATGTCCACCACCATTTTCACCGCCAGTGTCTTCGACAGGAACTGCCGGCTCCAATCCTCCACTGTCGCCGGCTCCACCGTCTTGTGGCCGGTCATGGCCTGCGATCCGATCAGCGCCAGGGTTTTGGGACAGCCGAGAACTTCGACTTTAAATTCCTCGATCAGGCGCCGGATCAACGCCGGCAGCAGCGGCCGCGCGATGGCCTGCTGCACCAGCAACGTATCCACGGAGTTCGACTCAAAGGCCTGCTGGACCTTCGCATTGACCACGATGTTTTGCGCCAGCGGCAAATCCGCAGCCTGATCCACATAGACCGAGCCGATGCCGCCGTCGTGGCAGAGCACCGGCACCCGCACCTGATCGAGGGCCGTCTTGCGCAACCCCGGACCGCCGCGCGGAATGAACGCATCGAGCAGCGTGTGCAGCCGCATCAGCTCCAACGCGCCTTCCTTTTCAGGCCGCTCGACGAATGCGGTCGCCCCGGCCGGCACGCCGGCCCCTTCCGCCGCCGCACGCAGCATCGTGACGATGGCGGTGTGCGTTCTGATCCATTCAGGCGCCCCACGGAAAAGACACACGTTGCCGGATTTCAGACACAGCGCCATCGAATCAGTCATGACTTTCGGGCCCAACTCAGACACGATGCCGATCACCCCGAGCGGCACCCGCATCCGGCTTACTTGCATGCCGTTCGGCCTCTGCCACATCCGGGTCACCTCGCCCACTGGATCGGGTAAATCAGCCACCCGGCGAAGCCCTTCGGCCATCTCCTTGATGGAATCAGGCGTCAACCGAAGCCGCTCGACCGCTTCGCGGATCAGATCCCTGGTCGTCTGCGTCTCCATTAAGAATTTTCCGACCGCTTCGCTATCCTGCTTGTTGGCTGCCAGAATGGCGTCCTCGCCCTCCGCCAGCCGGTCAGCCATGGCCTGCAGGGCCTTGTCCTTGACCGGCCTGGTGAGCAGGGCCATTGGCTTGACTATCTCGCGAGCCTTTTTCGCGAGGTTCTGCATGTACATCTTAACTGGAACTTCAACCATGTCTTCGCTCCACGAATGTCTCAAAGTCATAAAGTCGTAAAGTCTGTAAAGTCATAATCATCTCGACTTTATGACTTTCTGACTTGAAGACTTTTAGACGTGTTTTTCGCCAAGCCGGACTATAGCACCGGCTTTCGTAGCGAGTCAAAAACCTATTTCTGCAAGCCGGCTTGTTCATTCGCGCATACTTCCCTTAGAATGCCGCCATGAATTCACAAGAAGCCAAAACCCACTACAACTATCTCATGACGCTCTGTATCCGGAAAGAGGAAGCCTTCGGGCCGCTGGCATTCACCTTCATCAAGGAACAGGACCTCGATAAGCTTGGCCTCGCTCCGGAGGAGCAGTTCAACCTTTATATGGCAACCTCCGATGCTTTTGCGGCGGAGCCGAAGCGCTACACACACAAACTTGAGTGTTTGCAGAAAGCACAGCAGCTTCTCCCCCGCACCCAGTTTGCCGATCCAGAACTGACCCGCCATCTGTTTCAGGAAGTCCAAAAAACGTCGGCTGAACTGGACATCTACAACGAGGCGATGCGCCCGCCAAAGCTGTCCGCAGCGACGGCTGGGGCGGCCGATAAGCTCCGTCTCATCGTCGAAACCGATCTCTCCGATTATTTTTTGAACACCGCGCAGAAACGGGCTTCCGCCTACTATCAGAACAAATACAAGATGACGAAAGAGGCCAAAGCCGCGCAGCACTTCACAAACGCCGCGCGCAAGTTCGAGCCGGACAACCAGGCCGTGCAAAAGGAATTTGCCGGCGCCTGTGCGCCCTTCATGAGCGTGCGCACGAGCGGCATCCATCTCATGCTGCCGTTCGATCTGAAGATCAGCCGAACGCCGGACGAGCCGCTGGAAGCCGGCCTGCGCATCTGGTACGCGAAGATGGGCTACTCGTTCCCGCTGCGCTACGAGATGGGCAAGCTCTGCAGTTGGTACGACGATCGGGTGGTGGACATCACGATGGACGATCCCAACTTGCTGTTCGTGTCTGTCTCGCCGGTGAAGGAAACGGAGCTGGGCGCGGTGGACCGAGCGCTGCCGAACGACGTTCCGATGGAGATCGGCCTGCCGCGGGCCTTTCTGGACGGCACGAACGGGCTGGGCCCATTCATCCAGGTCGTCTGCAATGTCAAAATCTGGTTCGACGCGGAGGCGATGTCCGTCCTGATCCAGGGCGCGCCGGATCTCCACGAGTACGGATTGCAGGGCGGCGCCGGTTTGCTGACACGCACCTATGCGTCGGAGAAAATTCAGGCCTACGCGCCCTCCTCCGGTAAACCGTGGCAGCAGGGACTCAGCTTCAACTTCGTCAACATGCACCTGCAACTGGCACAGGGAGTGGACACGGCGTTCGTTCCCTTCAATACGCCGATCTTTTCGATCTATCCGGTGCTCACGCGGCAGAGCTTCAAATTCGAAGACGCGCGAACACTAAGCTGATAGCGAATAGCTGATAGCCATGATCGATCTAAGAAGCGATACCGTCACCAAACCCTCAGAGGCCATGCGCCAGGCCATGGCGCGTGCCGAGGTGGGCGACGACGTCTACGGCGAAGACCCGACCGTCAACCGGCTGCAAGAGATGGGCGCGGCCTTGGTCGGCAAGGCCGTCGCGCTGTTTGTCCCATCCGGCACGATGGCGAACCAGCTCGCGCTCCGTGCGCAGGCCCAGCCAGGCCAGGAAGTGATCGTCGAAAGCCGGTCCCATATGGTGCGCTACGAACAGGGCGCGGGAGGCGCGCTGGCCGGCGTGCAGTTTCACTGGGTTGTCGGCGAGCACGGCATCATGACATCGGAGCAGGTCGAGGCCGCCATCCGGCCCAAAGACCTCCACACGATCCAGACCGCACTCATCTGCGTCGAAAACACCCATAACAGCGGCGGCGGCACGATCTATCCACTGGCAACCATCGAGCGGATCGGCGCCATCGCCCGGCAGCGCGGTCTTCCCATGCACTTGGATGGAGCGCGGCTCTTCAACGCCGTCGTCGCCACGGGCACTTCCGCCACGGAATATGCGAAACATTTCACGACCGTCTCGTTCTGCCTGTCGAAAGGTCTGGGCGCGCCGGCCGGCTCGCTGATCGCCACAAACGACCGGGATATGCTGGAGAAGCTTCGCCGGTTCCGCCGCATGTATGGCGGAGGCATGCGCCAGGCCGGCGTGCTGGCCGCGGCCGGTATCTTCGCGCTGGAACACAATATCACCCGGCTCAAAGAAGACCACGACCATGCGAAACGTCTCTCCCACCTCCTTGCACAGATTCCGGCCGTCACCCTCGATCTCAAATCCGTCGAAACGAACATCATCTTCTTCGACGTCAAATCCAGCCGCTCCCCGGCCGACCTCGTCGCCGCCTTGAAAGCCGAGGGCGTGCTGATCAATGCCGTGGGCGGGAACACCTACCGGGCCGTCACCCACCTCGATGTGTCCGCAGACGATATCGAGCAGGCCGGGCAGGTCTTCGCGCGCGCCCTGTCGGCGTGAAAGTAAAAAGGTAAAAGTAAAAAGTATAAAGTTCTGGTAGAATCTCTTTTAACTTTTGCCTTTTGACTTTTTACTTGCGAGGAGTTTCGCCGTGCTGGAAGCCGTGTCGTTTAAACAGATCAGCAAAATTCTGGAGTTGACCGATCAACTGGGACTGAATCGGGAATGGGTCGAAATCCCCCTGACGCCGGAAGCTCCCGGCGCGGTGCGGAAACTCCCGAACGGCAAGCTGGAAATCGTTGTGGATGCCGTGCAGCCGTTCGAGCAATGGCTCGCGACATTGGAACCGCAAATTAAGCAGGTGACCGGCGCATGAACCAATCGTCGCCAGAGGCTCAAGCACCCCCGACCCGCGAGGAACTCAACGCGGAGCTGCTCCCCGTCCCCGAACCGCCAGAACTGCCGCCGACGCCGGAACCTCCGGGCACCGACAAAATCATCGAGCATGCGCTGGGGCACGTGCGCGGCAAGCGCGGGGGCGATCTGTTGGCCGTGATTCTGGCCGGCTCGGGCGCGCGCCGGGCCCTCACCGCGCACAGCGATTTGGATTTCATCGTCCTGGTGAAAGGGCATGACGAGGGCCAGGACATCATCCGCATCGCCGATCGTCTGGTGGACATCCGTTATTGGAGCGCTCAGGCCGTGGAAGAAGAACTGTCGCATTCGCTGCGGCTGCCGCCGTTGCTGCGGAAAGCCCGCGTGCTGTTCGAGCATGATGCGGTCGGCACGATGCTGATCGACAAGGCGCAGCAGCGGTTCCGCCAGGGACCGCCGCAAGCCGGCATGCACGAAAAAATCAGGCTCAAAGCCGAGTGCCTGCACTGGCTGGGAAAAGCCAAGGACCTCATGAGCCAGCCGGCGACCGCCGAATATCTGCTGGCAACTTTTTTCGAGGAACTCCTGCAGGCCTTCTTCAGAATCCGCGGACTGTGGCTGACGGCGCCGGTGGACATGATGCGGTTTGCCGCCTCGCGCGATGGCGCGTTTGGGGACCTGCTCAATCGCTTTCAGGGAGCCCCCACGACCGCCGCGCGCCTCGACATCGCACGGCAACTGGCTCAGCAGCTCTTTAAGGACATTCCCAATCCCCAGCGCGTGGACTAGCGGATACGCCGGGGACTGACGCCATTCTTCCGGCGTCTGTCCCCGTTCCGCTTCCGCTCTTCTCCGGCGGTTTGGCTTGGGGACAGGCACCGGTCACGGCCGGAGTCAGTCCCCTCGCGTCTTTCTCCGTTCCGCTTCGCTCCGTGTATAATGCCCCCATGCAGGCCCTTCGTGTCGCGCTCATCTGCCTGATTCTCGGCACGCTCGCACCGACCTCCGCGACCTTCGGCCAAGATACCCCTCTTCCCGGAACCTGGGAGACCCTTGCCCCCGCACTGACCAAGCGCACGGAGGTCACGGCCGCCGTCCTCGGCGGCAAGATTTACGTGCTCGGTGGGTTCGCCGAGCCGTCCCTGAGCAATCTCTCCAGCCTGACCATCACGGACATGGTCGAAGTCTACGATCCCGTGACGAATGAATGGACGACCCGCACACCACTGCCTGTCGGCTTGCATCATGCCGCGGCAGTTGTGGCAGGGAACCGCCTGTACGTGATCGGCGGATACAGGCAAGCGTTCCTGGCTCTGTGGCACCCGGTTGCAACCACGTACATGTACGATCCCGACCAGGATGCCTGGACGGAACGGTCTCCCATGCCGACCCCGCGCGGCGCACTGGCGGCGGCCAAATCAGGCGGCAAGCTCTACGCCATCGGGGGCTATGACGGATCGGGTAACAAGGCCGCTGTGGAAGTCTACGATCCGGTCAGCGACACCTGGACCGCCCGGTCCCCGCTTCCGACGCCGCGCGATCACCTCGCCGCCGCAACGGTCGGCGGGAGAATCTATGCCATCGGCGGACGCGTGAATCAGAGCTACGCGCGCAACCTCTCGACTGTCGAGGCCTACGATCCGGCCGCTGACCGATGGATGAAGGTTGCCGATCTCCCGACCGCTCGAAGCGGCATCACGGCCGGCGTCATACAAGGGACGATCTATGCCCTCGGCGGTGAAGCCCCGGAAGGCACGTTCCGCACCAATGAGGCCTATACGCCTGCCACCGACCGGTGGCACAGCGCCGCCTCCATGCCGACCGGCCGGCATGGGCTGGGCTCCGTCGTCGTTGGCAACCGGCTGTACGTCATCAGCGGAGGACCTACGCCCGGTGGCTCGTACAGCAAC
Organism: Nitrospiraceae bacterium; assembly: GCA_041487795.1. GTDB lineage: Bacteria > Nitrospirota > Nitrospiria > Nitrospirales > Nitrospiraceae > 2-02-FULL-62-14. The sequence goes on along the minus strand of JBGPNZ010000059.1, from coordinate 2,616 downwards.
GTGAACGAGGTGTTCACGCCTCCTGACGCGAGACCGACAGGCCGCGCATCATCCGCGAAGGTCGGAGCCGTCATGGCGCTCCTGGCCACGTTCGAAGACGCCGGCATCCTGCCCCCTGAAAGCAGTCCCAACGCCAACCGGCTGATCAAGGCCCTCATTCAGTTCCAGGCCGCGTTCATGACGAGCGAGCATCCGGCCATCCGGCAATGGCTCCGCAATGCCTTCACCGAAAAATTCGGCGAGGCCATGCCGTCAGCGCTTGAAGCCTTTCGAACCGGAGGATGGACGTCGCAGTCGTTGGAAGCCGTCGTGGACTACGCCGCGGCCACGCCGGTTTGGAACTATCCCGACGTCGCAGAAGGATTTCGCGCATTCAATATCGGCCGCTCGGATTTCGACCTGCTGGCGCATATCTTTACCGACGCGCGCGCGGCTTTTTCAGCCAAGGGGCAGAACGTTCATGGAGCCTATGCCGCCCGCCGGAAGACGATGCCTGGCGGGAAGGGAAAGTGAGCAGTGACGAGTAATGAGTAATGAGTGTAGAATGCCGCATCTGTTTGATACTGGACTCATCACTGATCACTCATAACTCATCACTCGCCTTAAGGAGGACACCATGGCGACCAAAGCCTACATTTTGATCAAGGTCAAGACCGGCAAAACCAAGGACGCGGTCAAGGCGCTGCGAAAAATTTCCGGCGTCGAACGGGCCGACCCTTGTTTCGGACGCCCGGACGTGTTCGTGTTTGTCGAGGTTGGAGATGAAAAAGCGCTGTCGGACGTGGTGATCTCGAAAATTCACACGATCGAGGGCGTCGAAGAAACCGACACGCACATCGTCGCAGATGCGTAGTTTCGTTTGGCGTTGGGTCCGTTAGTTCCGTTTACGGGCGTAACGGATCAATCGACTGCACGGACTCAACGGACTGAACGGACCAAACGGACTTAACGGACTAACCGGACACTATGTCCGCTGGCCGCCGACTCATAGCACGCATCGGCGATTTCCACGGCCCGCTGGCCATCGAGTCCCGTCACCGGCATCGGCACGCCGCGTGTCAACGCATCGAGAAACGCGCGGAGCACCGACTCGACCGTCGACACATCTTCCACCGCCTGTTCCGCCGCAATATTGCCCGCCGACGTCTTGCGCACATGGTGATGCACCCAGTCTGCAGTAAGCTGCCCGTCCGCCCCGATCCATTCTGCCCGGCTGATCCGTCCACTGGTCATCCGCGACACGTCGACGATGCACGGCAGTCCACCTGTCGTGCGCAGACTCGCCAGCGCCCGCAGCTCCGCCGACTTCGGCGACGGACGCTCCACCTCGCAGCGCACCTCCGCCACTTCCTCGCCGGTCAGGAATCGCACGAGATCCAGCAGATGAATGCCGATTTCCAACAGCACGCCACGGCCACCATAATCCATCGGATCGCGCACCACCTCCGGCCGAGGCTCCACGCGGTTCGTCAGCACGAGGTAACGCCTTGCCCCCACTGCTGCAAGTTGCGCTTTGAGCGCCAGGACGGCCCGATCAAACCGGAGCGTGTGCGCCGTCATGAGCGGGATGCCGGCCGCGTCGGCGGCGCGCACCATTTCACGCGCATCGGCGCCCGTGCAGGCCAGGGGCTTTTCGATCAGCAGCGGTTTCCCGGCCTTCACCGCGGCCAGACAGATCGGAAGGCAGAGCGACGGCGGCGTCACGACGACGACCGCGCCCACCAGAGGATCGGCAATCAGCTCCTCATACTCCCGAAAAAATTTCACTCCCTGTTGAGATGCGACGGCACGCCCCCGCTCGATGTCCCGCCGGCACACCGCCACCAGACGCGCGCCCAGCGACGTATCGGATAGATGCCGCACGTACCGCATCCCGTGCCGTCCCAATCCGATGAGTCCGATGCCGAGCGGTGTCATTCCCCCTCCGTGCAAGCCCGCGCATTGTAATCATGCCCACCGGCAGAGTAAACCAAGTCCGGCCAAGCTCGGCCAAGTTCGGATTGTGCAGCATGGACAGCTCCGATTATTCATGCCTGCTCCAGGCTTCAATTGACAATGTTTTCCTGCGGTCGTTATAGTACGCCGCGCTTGTAACCGATCACGCACAAGAGACACACACATGACACAACGCACCGCCCCCTTCACGATTGAACAGGTCGGCACGGGTACCGCCCGGTTTCCCAGCGCAGGCCCGATCCCGACAGTCACCGACATGGCCGTGGACCCCTATGTCTTGACGCGCATCTCGAAAGCGCCGCATGTCGAGGCTCTGCAATTCTGGCCACAAGAGAAAGGCACCTATCCCGGGTTGGTCGTCCTGCATGAAGACTGGGGACTCAACGTGCAGATCAAGGAATTGGCCAACCGGCTGGCCTGCGAGGGTTATGCCGTCATCGTGCCGAATCTCTATACGCGGCAAGGCGGAATGATCACGGCGAATGCAGAAGCCGCCGGCATGCTGATGGCACGTGCCAAGGAAGCCGATCTCCTGCAAGACATCAATCAATGCTGTGAATTTCTCAACACCAGGGATTTTGTGAAACGCAATATCCACGGCGTGATCGGCTTCGGCATGGGCGGCACGCTGGCCATCAAGTTCATGAGCCAGCGCAAACG
>JBGPNZ010000058.1:0-10329 GCA_041487795.1 Nitrospiraceae bacterium | reverse complement strand
GCGGGCGATCCGGTGCGGATCCACGTGATCGGCGCCAACAGCGAACAGAACGGCATGTTCCAGGTCGAAGGCCACGAGTGGCCGATCGAGCCCTACATGCCGGGCGCCGACATGATCAGCGTGGTGGAGTTTGCCGGTTCGGAGACGCTGGATGTGTTCCTCCGTCAGGGTGCGGGCGGTCCGTACCGGCTGGCGGGAGATTATGTCTGGGCCAATGCCCGGCTGAATTATGTCCAGGCCGGACAGTGGGGCTACCTCCGCGTGCTGCCAGCCGACGATCAGCGGATTCTGTCGCTGAGCGGCGCAACGGTCAGGAGCAGGAAGGCGGACGCGTCGCCTGAGCCGAAAGCCATTCCCACCGCGTTGAAGTAAGCGCGGGCGTGGTGTGAAATGAATGGGGAAGCCGCATGTCGATGTGGCTTCCCCGTTCTCTTTTAAGCAGGCTAAGGTTAAGGTTGAGAGTGGGGCCATGATTTTCTCAACCTGAGCCTCAACCTCAATCTTCGTTGTCCAGGAGGAGGCCGGAATCATGAAGAGACGAACCATTCTTGCGATGGCGCTGGCTGTGCTGCTGTCAGGCGTGGCGCCCGTATTTGCCTACGAGGAAATCACCGTGGCGGACGGGGGTACGCTGACGGGGCGCATCACGCTGTCCGGCGGGGTACCCAAGCCGAAGGGCTACAACCTCACCACATTACCGGATCAGGTTTATTGCGGGCGCATTTCCGATGGGCAAGGCTGGCGCATCCTGCAACCGTTCCAGGTCGGGCCGGCGGGCGAGTTTCGCGAGGTGGTGGTCTATTTGGACGGGATCGGCAAAGGCAAACCCTTCGACGAAGGGGGCCTCCCGCAAATCGAAGCGAAAGATTGCCTCTTCATCCCGTTCACGACTGTCGTGCGGGACGATCAATCGGTGACCGTGGTCAACATGGACCCCGTCATGCACGACATTCAGGCCTATGAAACGTCCCACATGGGACCGCGCGTGCTGTTCAACGTGCCGCTACCGATGAATCCGCAGCACCCGCGCAACTTCAAGGATCGCAGCGATGCCGCGATGTACCACAAGCACATGGCCGGCGCGCCGTCGAAGCAATTGGTCAATCTCAGCAAGGGTCGCCGGATCTTCGTCATGCAATGCGGCTTCCACGCCTACATGGAAAGCTGGGGCGTGGCCGTCACCAATCCGTACTTTGCTAAGACGGACGAACAGGGCCGGTTCACCATGACCGATGTGCCGCCGGGCACCTATAAACTTGTCGTCTGGCATCCCTATATCCGGAGCACAATCGAGCAAACCGTCACGATCGGCCCGAAGAAAGCAGTGGAGGCCAATATCGCGGTCCCGGCCCCGAGAGGGCGGCTCTACGCCAATGAGGTGTTGGAGCACGCGTACAATCGCTACAACGTGACCGAGGAAACGAAGAGGGAAATCGATCCGATGATCAAAAAGCAGGATCGCTGAAGCCGATCAAGCCGATGCTCGAGACGCAGGCCTATTAGGAGCCCGAGGCGAGGTTATAGGCGATAGGTAATGGGTAAAACAGAACCAGGAGGCCTATAGCCCATCGCCCATACCTGTTCATAAAGAAGGAAACTGATTCATGCGGACTGATCATCTCGAAGAGCGGAGCACATTCGAACGGGTGTTCGATGTCTTCTTGATGTGCGCCGCCTTGCTGGCGGTGGCAAGCATCGCCTGGTGGTTGGACATGCCGGACATCAAGAAGGACATGGCCCTGCTGCCTCCGGACGCCCGGCAATGAAATAGCGAAGGGGTCGTGATGGGTCAGCCCATTCGAGTCTGTGTCGTCATTCCGGAATCTGAGGCCGAAGCGTTCAGCCATGCGCTCGTCCTGGCGCGGAAGGCGCCCATTCTGGAAACCAAGGGAGGCGGGAAGGGCAAAACGCAGATAGCGATCTTTCCCGATCTGACCGATTCGTTGGCAGTGGTGGTTCCCCTCATCGGCGAGCTGACCAATCTGCCCGGCGCGCGGGTGACTGTTGACGAGCGGGAGGTGTCCAGCCTGACCCGGTTCTGGACCGCGCTGATCTGTTACCAGGAAAGCCTCGCCGAGCAGAACCCCCACGAGCACTGCCTGCGCTTTTCCGCCCGGCTCAACCAGTTCGGCGGGTGTCCGGACCAGACCTGTCTCTCGCCCTGTCAGTTTCTCTGCACGCGCTGCATCGGCCTTGCGACAGGCAAGGGCGGCAGATCTCTCGAGGCCCAATTGACCGATCTTGCCCGGCAGGCGGAAGTGGATTGGTGCCCGAATCTCGGGTTGTCCGATCGCTGACAGCGACGTGATGATGCTCGTGCTCGTCTGGCTCCATCTCCTCGCAGCGGTCGCCTGGATCGGCGGCATGGTGTTTCTGTCGCTCGTGCTCGTGCCGATCTTGAAGCGCGAGCCGTTCGTCGCGCAGCGCGGCGCGTTGATCCGGGCGACGGCCATGCGATTCCGTCTTGTCGTATGGGTCGCCATCGCGGTGCTGCTGACGACGGGGCCGCTGTTGGTGATGAGTCGGGGATGGTCGCTCAGCGAGCCGGACGGCTGGCCGGCCCGGTTGATCGTCAAGATCGTCCTGATCGCAATCTTATTGATGCTCACCCTCGCGCATGATTTTTTCATCGGCCCCCGCGTCGGCCGGATTTTGCAAACACCGGAGCCATCCCGGACAGGCCACGATCGCCTGCTCGTTGCCAGCTCTTCCTGGCTGCCCCGGCTGTCCCTCCTGCTTGCGTTGGCCGTCTTGTTCGCAGCCGTCTCGCTGGCTCGGACATAGGGACTGCTTAAAAAAGAACGGGCCGCGTGATGAATGCATCGCGCGGCCCGCAATTCGAGAGGGGAGGTTTAAAAACCTCCTCCTCAGCCGCCGCCGACTTCTCCCTTCGTCTCCACTATCAGGAATTCGCCCCTCATGTGAGTGTGAATATCGCACCAGAGGGGAACCTGTGTCGTTTCGCTGATTCCGGTCGCCGGATCCGTCTGGGATCCTTTCTTAAAGTACAAGGTCATAGACTTCCCCGGTTCGAGATGGTAGGCCCGGGTCCCTTTGCCTTTCGGGCTCTTGACCTCCGTACCATCGCCTTCCTTCTTGACGACTCCGTCCTTGAACAGCGGCGACGCGACCCCATGGGTCATCGAACCCTTGTTGTGGACCACGATCGCGGTCAACGCGCCGGGTGTCGTATGGCCCTTCACCTCGTATCCCTTGTCCGTGATCGTCACATCGACCTTCATCTCGGGATCCGCAGCCTGGACGATGGATCGCCCATCGAACCCCGCCACCAACAAGGTCACGGCTCCCATGGCTAAAGGAACCAGCAACCCCTTTAATACGCTTGCCTTGCTCTGCATAACGGCCCCCTTGTGGTTGAAGTGAGTAAGACCCATCTCTTGGTGAGTTCACTGACAACCCGGCCGTTATCAGTCAGCCCAGCCTTCTCTCCCTGTTTCTGTCGAATTGCAACACGAGTGCCACGACTGGTTGCTCTTGCGTGGGAGACCGCTGTGTTCTTCGTGTTATTGCTCTGCGGCCTTTCTTCGCAATACTGTCAGCAACTTAGACTCATCTGTCCCCTTGGTCAGTCCATGGCGGTGCACTTGGAGTCGTCGCTATGCCAGTGAGGGCTTGAACGGCCTGTAGCATTCCGCACCAGCCGGGCAGACTTCCGTGTAGCCTTTCTCTTCAACTCTGCCGAGAAACATTCTCACGCATTCCCAACCCCTTGTTTGAACAGCACAATCCATCCCTCGCACAAATCCCAACTGGCATGCCAATCGCACAGGGCAGAAGCAGTCCGAGTGGTGTCCATATGGAGGAATGTGATGAAATCTCGTGACGTGTTCGCTTTCGTGGTGGCAGCAGCAGGACTGTGGGCGATGGTACAGCCTGCGTGGGGCGCCGGCGGTGATTCTGCAAAGGGAAAGGTCATTTACGAGAAATCCTGCGTCGTCTGCCATGGCCCGCAGGGGAAGGGCGACGGTCCGACGGGGAAAGCGCTCGTTCCGCCGGCTGCGGATTTCACAAGCGCAGCGAGCAAGAAAAAATCCGATGCCGACCTGCTGAAGACCATCGAGAATGGAAAGCCTCCGACGGCGATGGTGGCGTGGAAAGGCCTGCTGTCCGATCAGGATATTCAGCATGTGCTGGCGTATGTGAAGACGTTGCGGAAGTAGAGAGCAAGGCATGATGGCTCGAAGCGTGGGTGTGGCGGCGATCGTCTTGTGGGTGATCGGCGCCGCGATTGTCGGATGGATCTTTGTCAAAGGCTGGACGACGCCGGGCACGGACGGACGCACGGAGATCGTCCTGGCACCGGTGGAACGGGATCAAATACTGGCGGAGATGCGGCAACTGCTGAAAGCTGTTCATGGAGTCGTGACGGGTTTGAGCGATCCCGCGCAGGGGATGAAGGAGGCGGAGCGCGCCGCGCGGGCGGCCGGAATGAGCATGGCGGCCGATGTGGACCCGGCCATCATGATGAAGCTGCCGTTGCCCTTCAAACAAATGGGCATGTCTGTTCATGAGGACATGGACCGGCTGGCCGACGCGATCGTACAAAAGGAAACGCCGGCGCAGATCCTGGCCCGTGTATCGAGTATCACGGCCCGGTGCACGACCTGCCACGATTTGTATCGGTTATCGGCCGGGCGGTAGGATGCGGCGGACTCGTGAATCTTTTTCGGCTATTGTGACTCTGATGGGGGAGGACACTAACGAAGGGGGTGCAGCCATGACATGCAATGTGGGTGGAACTGAGCGAGGGATTCGGATCGTGATCGGGATTGCGTTGATCGCTGCGGGTGCATTTGCCGGTCTCCCGGAAGCGGGGATGTACGCGGCCTATGTCTTCGGTGCCGTGGCGCTGATGACCGGGGCCGTCGGGTATTGCCCGGCGTGGATGTTGCTGGGGATTAACACCTGTCCCGCGAAGCCGGCAGGGAAATAATGCGTGCGAGGCTCGCCGGTGCAATCTGGGCGCTGATGGTGATGGGCCTGCTGGCGGGATGCATCACGTCCGTCCCGGAGGGAGGTTTTCCCGCGCAGAAGGCCTTGATCGGAAAAAGCGAGTCGGAGATGCTGGCTTGCGCCGGCGAGCCGAAAAAGCGATCATCGAGCGGCGAGGAAACGAGGCTGACCTATCACCGGAAGGCTCCCGTATTCGAGGAGTCCTTCGCGACCTCGAAAACCAGCATGCCCTGTCCGCGCCATGCCTGCGAGGCGGTCGTCGTCCTCAAGGGCGACCGCGTGGCGGAGGTGCAATACCATCCCACGCCACAGTCGTTAGGCGGCTGCGAGCATTGCGAAGAGATCTTTCAGAAGTGCCTGCCATAACCGGCGAGCGGAGACAAACGAGGAGATCATGAGATGAGCGCAGGCGATGAACAACCGCAACCGCTGGTGCCGGGGCTGTCAACGCCGATCGGGACGCGACGGACGTTTTTCCGCTGGGTGACCGGCGCAGCCGCGTCGTTGATCGGCCTGGGGCTGGCGATCCCGCTGATCGGCTATGTGATCTCGCCGGCGTTGAAACGGCGCGAGCAATCGTGGGTCGAAGTCGGGAGCGTGGATGATCTTCCCGTCGGCCAGCCCAAGCCGCTCGACTACGTCCAGACGATCCAGGACGGGTGGATGGCGAGCCAGACGCACAAGGCGGTCTGGGCGATCAAACAGGCAGACGGGCAGGTGACGGTGTTTTCCCCCATGTGCACGCACCTCGGCTGCGGGTACCGCTGGGAGGACGCAGACCGCAAGTTTAAATGTCCCTGCCACGGCAGTGTCTACGATGCCGACGGCAAGGTGCTCGCTGGACCGGCGCCGAGGCGGCTCGATGTACTGCCATCGAAGGTCGAGGGCGGCAGGCTCTTCGTGATGTACAAGGAATACAAAGCCGGCCTGTCGACGTCCGTCGAATTGTAGGCGAGTGGCAAGGGGCGAGAGGCTAGAGGTAGAAGATTCCTACCGCTTGCCCCTAGCCTCTTGCCTCTAGCCCGGAGCACTTATGCGACTTTATGACTGGCTCGATAGCCGGCTGAAGCTGAAGGCCGTCGAGCGGACGTTGCTCGATGAGCCGATTCCCGGCGGGGCGAGCTGGATTTACGTCTTCGGCTCGGCCACGCTGTTTCTGTTTCTACTCCAAGCCATCACCGGCATGTTTCTCGCCGTGTATTACGCGCCGACGCCGGATCACGCCTACGACAGCATCACGTTCATCGAGACACAGGTCACGTTCGGCGCCTTCGTCCGCGGCCTGCATCACTGGGGCGCCTCCGCGATGGTGGTGGCGATCGGCTTGCACATGCTTCAAGTATTTCTCTACGGCGCCTACAAGCCGCCGCGCGAAGTCATGTGGATGGTCGGCGTCGCCTTATTTTTGATCACGTTGAGCTTTGCCTTCACTGGTTACCTTCTGCCGTGGGATCAGAACGCTTACTGGGCGACGCAGATCGGGATCAACATGGTCGGCACCGTGCCGATGATCGGAGATTACGCCGTCCGTATCTTGCGCGGAGGGGAGACGCTTGGAGCGCTGACCCTCTCACGCTTCTTCGCGGTACATGTCCTGTTTTTGCCGGCCACCATTGCTGCGCTGGTTCTGCTGCATCTATTCATTCTTCGCTGCGTCGGGCCGGCCGGACCCTGGACCGGAGGGTCCGAGCGCCGTCAGCGCCCTGCGCAGGCCCCGCAGCCGGCAGGCGCGGCTGCACCGGTGTCCGCCGAGCGCCGCGTGCGGACCAGCGAGACGTTTTATCCCCGGCAAGTCTTCATGGACGCCGTGGTGATGCTGGGGATCTTCGTGGTGGTGGCCGCCCTTGCGCTGGCCGTCCCCTTTCCGCTCGCCGACAAGGCCGATCCCTCGGACACCACGTTCGTGCCGATTCCTGAATGGTATTTCCTTTTTTATTACCAGTTGTTGAAGTACGTGCACGGCCCGCTGGAGCCGCTGGCGACGTGGATTCTCCCATCTCTGTTTTTTCTTGCGCTCTTCTTCTGGCCGTTTCTGGACCGCAATCCGGCCCGCCGTCCGACAAGACGTCCCCTTGCGCTGGGGGTCGGCGTCGCGTTTCTCGTGACGGTCTTCGCTTTACTGGGCATCTCGATCCACGATCTGCGCGCGCTGCCCCGTGTGGACCCGGCAGTGGCGAAGGGGAAGGCTGTGTTTACACGATTCGGCTGCACAGGCTGTCACCGCATTCACGGAGAGGGCGGCGCCGTGGGGCCGGACCTGTCGTTCGTCGGAGACGCGAGGCCGGAGCGCGAATGGCACCTGAAGCATTTCCGCGATCCGCAATCGGTGTCGCCGGGCTCGATCATGCCCAAACTGCCGCTAACTGAGCCGGAGCTCAACGACCTGACGAGCTACATGCTGAGCCTGAAGCGTCCGGCAGGGTGAGGGGGGGGAACTTCATGGATCTGAAAGTCGAGTTCCGAGGCGGCGCGAGGTTCGACATCACCAGTCGTGGGCATACGCTCGTCACCGATCAGCCGGTGGAGGATGGCGGGCAGGATGCCGGCATGAGCCCGGTGGAACTCTTTGTCGGTTCGCTGGCGAGTTGTGTCGCGTATTTCGTGGGGCGCTATTGCAACCGGCATCGGATTCCGTGCGACGGGTTGGCGATCGAAACCGAGTGGTCCTATGCCGAGCAGCCGCATCGTGTCGGTTCCATCGGGATGCGCATCGCCCTGCCGGTCGAATTGACGGCCGAGCAGCGGGAACGGCTACTGAAAGTCGCGCACGGTTGCACGGTCCATCAGTCCATCGCAATGCCGCCGTCGCTGCAGATCACGGTGGTGGCTCCATCAGGAACGAACGTGCGATGACGCCGAAACGATTTCAGCCGATTACGAGACGCGCCTTGCTGACGCGCGCGCTCGGCGTGGTGGCGCTGGGGCTCGCCGGTGGACGCGGACTCATTCCGTCGGCCTGGGCGAACCCGGAAGGGCAGCGTGCATCCGATGAAAACTCGCTCATCGTGCGGGTGGCACGGCCGTTCGACGCCGAGACGAAGGTCCGCGAGTTCGCATCGTGGCTCACGCCTAATGACCGGTTTTTCGTCCGTAGCCATTTCGGTCCACCCCCCGAGGAACAGATCGATCCGGCCGCATGGCGGCTGGAGGTCGGCGGCTTGGTCGAGCGGCAACTCAGTCTGAGCCTGGACGATCTCAAGCGGTTGCCGGAAGTCACCGTCACGGCCGTGCTCCAGTGCAGTGGGAATGGCAGGGCGTTCTACCGTCCGAGAGTCCCGGGCGTGCAGTGGGAGCGCGGCGCGGTCGGCAACGCGCGTTGGACGGGCGTGCGGCTGGCGGATGTGCTGAAGCGGGCAGGTGTGAAACCGTCCGCGAAACATCTCCAGATGCAGGGCGCGGACCGGCCGGTGTCGACGCAAGTCCCGCTGTTCATCCGGAGCATTCCGATCGAGAAGGCGCTGCATCCCGACACGCTGCTGGCCTATCGTATGAACGGAGAACCGCTGCCGCTGCTGCACGGGACACCGCTGCGCGTGATCGCACCGGGATGGATGGCCGATGCGTGTCTGAAATGGTTGACGACGATCACTGTCTCGGCTGAAGAAGCAAAGGGCTTCTATATGGAGACGGCCTACCGCTATCCCGCCCGCCCGGTTGAGCCGGGCACCGCCGTCTCTCCACGTGAAATGAAACCGGTCGAGGCGATGGTGGTGAAATCGCTGATTGTCGAGCCGGCACAGGGCGCCAGCGTCGGTCGAAGTCCGGTCATGATCAGCGGGGTAGCCTGGACGGGAGAGGAAGGGCGCATTGCCCGTGTCGAGGTGTCCACGGATGACGGGAGAACGTGGACACCTGCGCGGTTGATCGGCGAAGACCTGCCCTACGCGTGGTGGAAGTGGCAGGCGGTCTGGCAGCCGAAAGAGGCCGGACCCGCCGCTATTCTCTGTCGCGCGACGGACGATCGCGGCCAGACTCAGCCGATGGCAAGTTCATGGAATCCCAGCGGCTTTCTCTGGAACGGGGTGGATCGCGTTCAGACCGAGGTCCGCAAGGGGTGAATCACATGCGCGTGAGGCCGAGCGGGATGGTGTTCATGGGCGTCGTGCTGGGGTTGTCCGGAGGGCTCGTCTTGCGAGCGGCGGCTCAGGATGGCTCACGCGATCAGGAAGCGATGCAATTGATGGCCAACCGCTGCGGCATCTGTCACAGCACGGATCTGGTGATGCAACAGCGGTTGGACCGCTCACGCTGGACGGCTACGGTTGACAAGATGATCCGGTGGGGCGCCGGGCTCTCGCCGGAGGAACGAGACATCTTGGTGAAGTATCTCGCGGTGCAGTATCGCCCGGACGCGCCGGCTGACGAGAAACCGGACGGCGCGAAATAAATCGCCGGCTGTGTGAAGGAGGAGATGGCATGACTTTGCGGACAGGCATCATCGGAGGATGCGCGGTTCTTGTTCTCGCGGCTCTGATCGGGTTGCCACGGGTTCTCTTCGGTGGAGATCAGTCGCGCGCCAAAGAACTTATTCAACAGGCCTGCGTCAGTTGCCACCGATTTGAAGGGAAGGCAGATTCGCGTTTTAATCTGCGAGCTCCGGACCTCATCTGGGCGGGCAGCAAATACCAGCGGCCGTGGCTGATCCGATGGCTGACCGGCAAGGAGAAGATGCTCTATACCAAGGGGTATCGCTGGGACCTGTCGCAAGGGGAGATGAAGCATCCGACCGTTTCGGAATCCGACGCGCAGGTTCTGGCGGACTATTTCGAGAAGCATCTCGTTGATCCGCGCGTGACAGTCGGCGCGTTCGACGCTTCCAAAGTGACCGCGATGGAGGTGGAGTTCGGCCGTCAGGCCTATAAGGCCCACGCCTGCATCGGTTGCCACGTCATCGAAGAGAACGGCAAGATCATCGGAGGGCCGCAGAGCGCCTCGCTGGTGGAGTCCGGCCGCCGGTACAACATGGACTGGCTCTTTCGCTTCGGACAGAACCCACAGGATTTCACGCCGCACAGCGGGGAATTTCTGGCGGACGCCACCGAACCGCAATTGCGGGCCGTGATCGGATTTCTGGCGGTACAGGGCGTGAAGGATTCCAAGTATTACGAGCCGTGGACCAGCAAGGAGTTCACCGATGCCAGCGTGGATCGAGGCAAGGTCATCTACAAGGAGTATTGCATGCAGTGCCACGGGGCAACCGGCAAAGGCGACGGCCCCGCCGCGTCCGGATTGGAACCGAAGCCGGCCATCCACGCCAACATGGCGTTCGACAAATTGCCGATGGACTATCTCTATAATGTGGTGAATCACGGCGGGCGCGCGGTCGGGAAATCCACGAGCATGCCCTATTGGGGC
>JBGPNZ010000057.1:0-10343 GCA_041487795.1 Nitrospiraceae bacterium | reverse complement strand
GTGGACGACGCCCACGGCACCGGCGTCATGGGCGCGCACGGCCGCGGGACGCTGGAGCACTATGGCGTGGAATCGCGCCTGCCCTTTCACATGGGCACGCTGGGGAAGGCGCTCGGGACAAGCGGCGCCTATATCGTCGGACCGACCAGCATGATTCAGTATGTGCTCAACACGGCCAGAACCTTTCTCTTCGCCACCGCGCCGCCGCCGGCAACGGCGGCGGCGACGGTCGCCGGACTTCAGGTATTGCAAGCGGAGCCGGAACGGCGCACACGGCTCTGGGAGAACCGGCACTATCTGCACGCCGGCTTGACGCACCTGGGCTTTCGGCTGACCGACAGCGCCAGCCCGATTCTGCCGATCGTGATCGGTGACGCGCAGAAGACCGTTGCGATGGCCGACCGACTACTGGAGTTGGGCGTCTACGCGCCGGCCATCCGCCCCCCGACCGTGCCGAAAGAAACCAGCCGCATCAGGGTCACCGTGACATCGGAGCACAGCCGTGCACAGTTAGATCGTGCGCTCGCCGCCTTCGGGAAAGCAGGACTCGAGTTGAACGTGATCTGACGCACGAACAAACAACGGGCGTCCCGTCGCCGGGAACTGAGATAGGCTTGCACATCGAACCGGTTTTGGTTCACAATTTGCTCTGCCGCACCGGCTGCGCCCAGAGTACCATCGAAACGTCTGAGCGCGCGCGGTGCGGACACGTAGGAGGCATTGACTATGGATATCACTCAGCTGCTCACCTTCGGCGTCCAGCAAGGCGCATCCGACTGCCACTTGAGCGCAGGCGAACCGCCCATGCTGCGCATCCACGGGGAACTCAAAAAACTGGAACACCCGGCCCTCTCCAAGGACGACGTCCATAACATGGTCTTCGACATGATGAACGACACGCAGCGGAAGGTCTTCCAGGAAACCCGCGAATGCGACTTTTCGTTCGAGATGGGCGAGATTGCCCGTTTCCGCGTCAACATTTTCAATCAACGCCGCGGGGAAGCCGCCGTGTTCCGGACCATTCCGACGAAGATCCTGGCGCTTGAACAATTGGGTATGCCGCCAATTTTAAGAGAGCTGTGTGATAAGGAAAAAGGGCTCGTCCTTGTGACGGGGCCGACAGGATCCGGCAAATCCACGACTCTGGCCGCGATGATTGACTACCTCAACGACACCTTTGAGGGCCATATCCTCACCATCGAGGACCCAATCGAGTTCGTCCACAAGTCCAAGAAATGCCTCGTCAGCCAGCGCGAGCTGGGGCCGCATACCCTGTCGTTCGCAAACGCCCTCAGGGCGGCGCTGCGCGAAGACCCCGACATTATTCTCGTCGGCGAGTTGCGGGACCTCGATACCATCCAGTTGGCTCTCACCGCAGCCGAGACCGGTCACCTGGTGTTCGGCACGCTGCACACGTCCAGCGCGCCAAAGACGGTGGACCGCATCATCGACGTGTTCCCGCCGAGCCAGCAGGCGCAGATCCGCGCCCAGTTTGCAGAATCCATCGAAGGCGTCATCACCCAAACCCTGCTCAAGAAAAAAAGCGGAGGCCGGGCGGCGGCGTTGGAGATCATGGTCGGCACCAACGCGGTGCGGAACCTCATCCGCGAGGCCAAGATCCACCAAATCCCCGGCATCATGCAGGCCAGCAAGAAAGACGGCATGCAGACGATGGACATGTCGCTGGTCGATCTCGTGACCAAGGGCCTCGTGACCAAGGCGGAGGCGCAGTCCCGCAGCATGACCGCGAATCTCTTCGGGACGCCCGGCGGGGCCACGGCGCCCGCTGCGGCCGGGGCCGCGTAAGAGGGGCACTACAGAGTCAGCCGATACGTTGCTTTAACTTCGGAGGCAGGCGATGAACATCCGCGATATCTTGAAAGTCATGGTGGAACGGAACGCGTCGGACATTTATCTGACGGAAGGACTGCCGCCGATGTACCGGGTCGAGGGCGTCACCCAGCCGGTCGGCGCGGCCCCCTTCACCAACGAAATGCTGGAAGCGCTGGCCAACGAAGTCATGCGGGACAAGCAGAAGAAGGAGTTCGAGGAATCCAACGAGATGAACCTGGCGCTCTTCTATCCGGACATGGGCCGGTTCCGCGTGAACATCTTCCGCCAGCGGGGCAATGTCGGGTTCGTCATCCGGCAGATCAAGGTCGAGATCGTGCCGATCGACAAGCTGGGGCTCCCGCCGATCGTCAAGGACATCATCATGGCCAAACGCGGGCTCGTCCTCGTGGTCGGCGCCACCGGCTCCGGCAAATCCACGTCGCTCGCAGCCATGATCGACCACCGGAACGCCAACTCGCCCGGTCACATCATCACGGTGGAGGATCCGATCGAGTTCGTCCACAAGCACAAGCGGTCGGTCATCACGCAGCGCGAAATCGGATTCGACACGATGTCGTATCATGCCGCGCTCAAGAACACCCTGCGCCAAGCCCCCGACGTGATCCTCATCGGCGAGATCCGCGACCTGGAGACCATGGAAGCTGCGATCGCCTTCGCCGAAACCGGCCACCTGTGCCTGGGCACCCTCCACGCCAACAACGCCAACCAGGCGATCGAGCGCGCTATGAACTTCTTCCCGGTGGAGCGGCACCCACAGATTTATCTGCAGCTCTCGTTGAACCTGCGCGCCATCATCTCGCAACGGCTGATTCCGGGTCTGGACGGCAAACGTGTGGCCGCCCTCGAAGTCATGATGGACACGCCGCGCGTCAAGGACCTGATCAAGAAAGGCGAGATCGACGCCATCAAGGAAGCCATGGAGCAAGGCGTTCAGGAAGGCTGCCAGACCTTCGACTACGTGCTGTTCAACTTTTACCGGGACGGAAAAATCTCGCTGGAGCAGGCGCTCATGAACGCCGATAGCGTGAATAACTTGCGTTTAAAAATCAAGCTCGCCGGCCTCAAGACCGATGAGGAGCCTGCTGCCGGCGCCAAGCCCGGAGCGCCGGCCGCCGTCCCGAAACCAGCCTCGGACGTTGGCACCTTCACGCTGAAAGGCACGACGCCGGGGGCGATGAAAAAAATGTAGCGCTCTTCCCCCTCGCGCGCCCGGTAGCTTCAGCTTCAAGGGCGGGACAACGGGGCTGCTCCCTTTAAGAAACTCTGATCTCGCCCTGACCGCGGCACCTGGCGCCGCGGTCAGGAGCTTTCCTGCAACGTTTCCAGATAGCCCGCCATCTTTTCCAGCGCACCAGCGCTCAGTTTCTGACCATACCACCGCGGCATGACCTGATCGGGATAGCCGGACGCCACATAGACACCCGGGCTGATCACCGATTCGATGATGTACTCGCGCACGGTCTTCGCCTGCCCGCGGTAGCGCGGATCCGCCAGCCGCCGGGGCCCGGTCGTTCCCAGGACGAGTTTGGGGCCGACGCGCCCGTCGGCTCCCTGGATTCCGGGGATCGTGTGGCACACCGGACAGCCGGACTTGATGAACAGAACGTCGATCGGCTCCTCGCCTGTTACCAGCGGGATCATCGCCGGATCGAGTTGTGGAACGGTCGGAAGTGCGGGCGGCGGCTTCGGCGCAGGCTCAGGCTTGAGCGCGGCGTAGGTGATCCCCAGCAGAATGATCCCGGCGATCAGGAACGTCCACGCTCGCTCATCTAAATAACGACCGGACACGACGTTTCCGCTATTTCCACTTGATCGTGCAGCCGATCGCATGCGTCTGCGCTTCAGCCGGCGTGCGGTCACTGAGGAGCGCGTCGAGAGTATCGCGGAGATACCGGCGTGTCACGGACTTCGGATTCTGCCAGTTGTCGTCGATCTTACCCGTGTAGCGAAGCGTCCGGGCACGGTCGAAGACGAAGAGCTGCGGCGTGTGCGTGGCGCCATACGCCCGGGCAACGTCTTGTGACGTATCGCGCAGGTACACAAAGTTGAACCCCTTGGCGTTGGCGCGAGCCATCATCTGCTCAAAGCTGTCTTCCGGATAGTTCGCGTCGTCGTTCGCGTTGATCGCCACGACTTGCACCCCACGCCCGACATAGTCCCGTTGGATGGCGATCAGCCGGTCTTCATAGGCCTGCACATACGGACAATGATTGCAGGAGAACACGACAACGAGCACCGGCTTGTCCGCCAGGCCGTCGAGCGAGTACGTCCGTCCGTCGGTGCCGGGGAGCGAGAAGGCAGGAGCAGGATCGCCGATCTGGAGAGACATGGTTGATGGTCAATGGTGGATGGTTGAGCGTGAAGTGGGGGAGGCGAAGAACATCTTCATTAACCATCATCCATAAACCATTCCACGTTTATTTCGCGGCGTCCATCACACAGCGAAAGCCGATGGTCGAGTCCTGATAATCCAGCGTGGCCTTGAAGCGGGCCGTGACGCGGAGATTGCGAGGCGGATCGCTCCAGCTCCCGCCTCGGATCACCTTTTTGTCGCCCTTCTCCGGTCCGGTCGGATTGTCCTTCGGGCTCTTGTTGTAATACTCGCCGTCATACCAGTCCGCCACCCACTCGCCCGCGTTGCCGGACATGTGATAGAGCCCGTAGGGGCTGGTTCCGCCCGTCTTCAACCCGTGCCGGATGCTCATGCCGTCCAGCCCGCTCGTGACCGACGCCAGCGTCACCGGATAGCTCACCCAGATACCGCGGTTGTAATTGGCGATGTCCACGAACGGCTGCATCTGCCCCCAGGGAAACCGCCGTTTGTCCGTCCCGCGGGCCGCCTTTTCCCATTCCGCCTCGGTCGGCAGGCGTTTGCCGGCCCACTTGCAGTAGTCGGCCGCGTCC
Source organism: Nitrospiraceae bacterium (assembly GCA_041487795.1). Classification (GTDB taxonomy): domain Bacteria; phylum Nitrospirota; class Nitrospiria; order Nitrospirales; family Nitrospiraceae; genus 2-02-FULL-62-14. Next base: position 5,585 of record JBGPNZ010000057.1, on the reverse strand, counting down.
TGCCACGTCACGCCGACGACCGGCCGGTCGCTGGCCGACGCGGTCGCATCCTCATCCCACAGCGGCGGATCGTGCTTGGTCGCCTCGAGGAACTTGGCATAGCGATCCACCGTCACTTCGAATTGATCGATATAATAGGCTCGCAGCTTCACCACGTGCTCCGGATTTTCATTGGGATTTCCTTGATGCGTTTGATTCCCCACGTCCTCCGTCCCCATCGTGAACTCGCCCTCGGGGATGAGCATCATCGGAGCCGCATCCTTCCCCTTGGGCTCGCCCGCCGGGATCGGCGGCGCCTTCTTATCATCAGTCGCGCCGAGAAGGAGGACGCTGAGAAAGAGCAGGCCGAGTGTTTGCGTGAGGGTCTTCTGTCGAGTCATTGTTGGACCTCTGATGATCTACGGATGAATGATGCAATCAGTTGTGGCGTGGCTTGCCAGCCGGAGCGGCAGCGGTTTTTTACCCGCCGCCGCAATAGCTTTGGCGGGCAGCCTTCGCTGCCGCGAAGGCTGGTGTCCCCAACGGGATTCGAACCCGTGTTGCCGGCTTGAAAGGCCAGCGTCCTAGGCCAGGCTAGACGATGGGGACTCTGTGTGATCTGCGAAGATGTGAGTGTGGCCCTGTTGGAACCAGCCCTCGGAGGTGGAATCTAACAGATGGACTTGGGGTAGTCAAACATTAGAGCCGCCCTTCATCCAGATCGATGGCGTCCGCCCACGTCGTGACCTTCGGCAGTTTTTCCACCGGCATCCCGCGCTTGGCGGCGATGTCGATCAGACGCGCTTTGAACCGCTCCTTTGCCGCGTCGTCCTTGGGCTCGCCGGTCAGCACTTTCATGTTCCACATCCGGATCTCGGCCTCTGAGAGCGCCTTGCCGTTCGTCTTCACCCAGGCGAGCAGTTCCTCGTCAGTCCCGCCTTGCAGCACGCGCCGCTCGAGGTCTTCTCCCTTAAGACCGAGAGAGTCGAGCAGGTACTTGTCGAAGCCGGTCGTGAGGTAATTGTAGTCCGGAATCAGCCCTTTGTGGCGCAGCCGGATCTTGTCGAACAGCCGGCCCAGATGAACCATCCCGCCGACTTTCTCCTTGGGACTTCGCGGATACTGCGATGCCGTCATCGGTCACCTCGCGCCTAGTTTCGCATATCGTCCGTGACACCCTCAACCGCGTCTACCGCCCTATTGAACTTGCCCAGCGCCGCACAGTATCCTGCATCCTGTAGCACAAGCCGTTTATTTCATTTGCTCTCACCGTGTATTCACAAGGAGGCCACCATGGCACTGCGATTGGGAGACGAAGCGCCGAACTTCACGGCGGACACGACCGAAGGCAAGATCACCTTTCACGACTGGCTGGGCGGGGGCTGGGGCGTTCTCTTCTCACACCCCAAGGATTTCACCCCGGTCTGCACGACCGAGTTAGGCACGGTCGCCAAGATCATGCCGGAGCTGAAGAAGCGCGGCGTGAAAGTCATTGCGATCAGCGTGGATCCGATCGACGCCCACAAGGGCTGGATCGGCGACATCAACGAGACGCAGCACACCACCGTTAACTATCCGCTGATCGCCGACCCCGAGAAAAAGGTCGCGCAGCTCTACGACATGATCCATCCGAACGCGCTCGACAATATGACGGTGCGCTCCGTGTTTATCATCGGGCCGGACAAGAAGGTCAAGCTCATGCTGACCTATCCGGCTTCGTGCGGCCGGAACTTCGACGAACTGCTGCGCGTGATCGACTCGCTGCAACTGACGGCCAAGCACAAGGTCGCCACGCCGGCCAACTGGAAGAACGGCGAGGATTGCATCATCACACCCGCCGTCAACGACGAAGAGGCCAAGAAACTGTTCCCCGGCTTCAAAACCGTGAAGCCCTACCTGCGTTACACGCCGCAGCCTAAATAAACAGGCCGCGTGGTACGAGGCGCGGGGCTCGTGGTTTAGACAAGACAGCACTGAATTTCGAGCGAGAGCCGCCTCCAACCGGGGGCGGCTCTCGTGTTTTTAGACGAGGAGCAATCCGACGGACCTGGCCTGCTTCCACACAGCTGAGCGCAGCATTGAGTCGAACCCACGTGGGCCGCCGACCGGATACTGCGCCCGCACGTCTTTTAACGCAGGATAGCGCGCGCCTCGATTTGGCGTCGCGCTCCGAATCAATCCTGTCATCCATGCTGCCTGTTCAGCGCTCATCCGCAAATCCGCATCATCATTGCGGCTTGGCAAAATTACCCGACACTGACCGCGCCCGATTGATCCGACGACAGGTGTTCCGCCGATCCAGACGCACATTCGTTCCGCTGTCGGGTCGTCACCCATCGAGCGATCAGCCATTGCGCGGGCTGCCCACGTGCGTGGCACGGTCGGTCGCGGCACCGACCGCTCAAACCATGCTTGCACGTTCTTCGTCAGCCCCTCCCCTTCCATATAGGAGAGCACGGCGTGGCGCAGGCCGGCGCCCAACCACGCTGGCGCACTGCCCTTCTTATCTTCATGCGTCAGATCGTTTTCGGCAAATCCGCCCAATGAGGGGCCGGTAATCCGAATCCCGTGCGCAGACGGATTGAGCCCGATGGGACTGTGCGCCGTCGCTACAAACCGGTGCCAAAAGGCGGACTGCAGCAGTCCTTTCGCAAACAACTGTCGTACACGTTCGAGCGCATCCACTGTCTCTGCGACCGTTTCACCGGGCAACCCATACATCAGATAGGCGTGCACGAGGATGCCGGCGGCACGGAACGCGGCGGCCACACGCGCGGTCTGCGCCACCGTAATCCCTTTTTTCATCTCCTCCAGCAGGCGGTCCGAGGCCGCTTCCAGCCCGGCACTGATCGCCACGCAGCCGGACGCCGCCAGCAGCCGGCAGAGGTCCGGCGTGAAGGCCTCCTCGAAGCGGATGTTCCCCCACCAGGTGATCGTCGTGCCGCGCTCGAGCAACACAAGCGCCAGGTCTTTCAATCCATGCGGCGGCGCGGCCTCATCCACAAAGTGAAATCCCCGCCGGCCTGTTTCGGCAATGAGCGCCTCGATGCGATCCGCCAGCCTCTCGCTCGGCGTCGCTTCGTACCGGCCGATGTAGTCCAATCCCACATCGCAAAAGGTGCACTGTTTCCAGTAGCACCCGTGCGCAACGGTCAGTTTGTTCCAGTGGCCGTCCGACCAGAGCCGGTGCATCGGATTCAGCGTATCCAACACCGACAGATATCGATGGAGCGGCAACCCCGCATAGGTCGGCATGCCCGCTTCAGCCATTCCGAAGTCCGGTTCACGCGCGCCGTCGCGCCAGACAACGGCGCCGCCGGTGCGTAGAAACGTCCGCTTGAGTTCCCGCGCATCCCGCTCCCCCGATAGATGCTCCAGCAAGCACAGCAGCGGCCGCTCGCCGTCATCCAGCGTCACATAGTCCAGATAGTCGAACACGCGTGGGTCGGAGAGCCGGCGTAACTCCGTGTTGGCATAGCCGCCGCCGAGCACGACTTTGACATCGGGCCGCCGCGCCTTCAGCGCCTGCGCGATACGAAACGCGCCGTACAGATTGCCGGGGAACGGCACGGTCAGTCCGACGACCGAGGGGTCGGCTGTGTCCACATGCCGCCAGAGGGCTTCCAGCATCCAGGCATCCGTAAGGCTGGGCGGGCCAGCCAGGGCCTGCAGGACCGTGTCGAATTGCGTGGCCGAGACACCCACGTGCTCCGCGTAGCGGCTGAGCGCGAACTGCGGCGCGACCGTGGCCTGCGCCAGATCCGCGACATCTTCCAGATAGAGCGTCGCCAGATGCTTGGCATGATCCGTCGTGGATAACGTCCGTGCCGCCGACGCCCGCGCAAAGCGTGGCCCGCGCGGCAAGAATCGCCCCTGGCAGATGCGCGGCGCGAGGCTGTGGTCGGCTCCCTGGAGAAACGCCACCACCGGCTCGATCGTCTCCAGATAGGCCGACTCCAGTGCAAGCATCGGCTTTGCCTCCCCCGGCAGCTCACCGGGCAGTCGCCGGACTTCTTCAAACACGCGAGCTAATCCAATCCGCGAAAACAGCGCCAGCGCCATCTCGATCCCAAGATCGGCCTGTGCGACCGCGTAGCCGCGCCCGCGGAGAAAGCCGGTCAGGTACGCCGTCGAGGGATAGGGCGTGTTGAGCTGGGTGAGTGGAGGAATCAGCAGCAGGAGCGAAGACGCCATGGCAGACAAGAACTACCATATCGCCGTATCCGGCTGCCAGGCTTCGGTCACGCGGCGGTGATGCGAGACAGACTTAGCCCGCATTATTCATGACGGCTTCTACTGCACCCGCCGATACGCCGCTACGACAAGCCTGGCCGCCAGGTTGGCGCGCCCAGGCGGGCGGGCTCGCCGCTCGGTCGGTCACCAGCCTGTTCAAGGCTGCCTCCCTTCCTCACGGCTCCACGCGCCCGTCTCGCACGGCGTCTCTGCGGTTTCGTCACGAACCCTCATGAATAATGCGGGCTAGGGAACGCGGGAACCGTAGCGGGTTAACAGATGCTCCAGCACGGCAGGGGCATGACGGACCATGTGTTGCTGCAACTCGCGGTCCGGGCAGACGCTGGCCTGGATCCAGCCGAAGGCTTCTTCGTGATCGCCTGCGCGATAGGCTTCAATGGCGTGCGCAAGGCAGTCGTGAGACAATGTGCGTCCGCGATACACCTTGTCCGCCAGGCTTTCACAATGAACGTCAGACACTGTTCGCGCGGGACCGGATTGGCATCCTGCCACATCCGATCCACCTCGTCGGTCAACGATGCCTCGGATGGAATCGGCATTAACAGCCGTGCCGTGAGCACCCCGGCCAACAGGCCGACGGCTATCCGCACACGACCGCCCTTTCTCGTCACCCCCATCAGGGCACTCTCCTCAGCCATCCACGAGCCGCTCGTAGAGCGCGACCAGGGGGCCGCGCCGTACATAGCCGACGACCACCAGAAGGCCGAGGATGACAAGCGGAACGGGGACGGCCATCATTTCGTGATGGACCAAATGGGTGAGCGCGGCGCCGAGCATCGTGACACCGAGCAACAAAACGGAAAATACAGCAATACGCGGTACCAACAACCCGATTGCACTTGCCGCCTCGATCGCACCGATGACATAGAGAAACCACGAGGCATAGCCCCAGTGGGCAAAGCTGTCAACCTGCTTCGGCACCCCTGCGAGCTTACCGCCGCCGGCCAGGAGGAATAATACGGCTAGGATCACGGTCAGAGTCCAGACACCGGTTGTTTTCCAGATGAACGCCGATCGCGGCAGCTCCATGTTCCTCATTTCTTTTGCACACAACCCGAGCATGCATATTCTTTTGGCTATGCGCAGAAAACTGTCTGCCATGAGAATACGGCCCATGTACCTAGCCCGCATTATTCATGACGGCTTCTACTGCAACCGCCGAGACGCCGCTACGACAAGCCTGGCCGCTGGCTCGGCGCGCCCAGGCGGGCGGGCTCGCCGCTCGGTCGGTCACCAGCCTGTTCAAGGCTGCCTCCCTTCCTCACAGCTCCACGCGCCCGTCTCGCATGGCGTCGCAGCGGTTTCGTCACGAACCCTCACGAATAAGGCGGGCTAGAGACCGGGGATGAACC
>JBGPNZ010000056.1:0-10370 GCA_041487795.1 Nitrospiraceae bacterium | reverse complement strand
CGGCGGCCGCGGCACTGGACAGCTTGAGTCCGCTTGCGATTCTGGCTCGCGGCTACAGCATCGTGCAGACGGTACCGGACGGGGCGGTCGTCAAACGGGCGCGGGATGTGTCCGCCGGCGATCAGGTTTCCGCCAAGCTGGTGGACGGACGCCTGCTGTGCGATGTACGGAGGGTGATTCCAGAATCTTGACGGTTGCGCCTCTTCGGAGGCGCCCGTATAATAGGTTCGCGTGCGTCGGATCAGGAGGCTGTTCCCATGGCTCCGGTGAAATTTGAACAGGCGCTGGCCCGGCTCGAGACGATTGTCTCGGAGCTCGAAAAGGGAGACCTTTCACTCGACGACTCGCTGAGAATCTTCGAGGAAGGCATCAAACTCTCCAAGACCTGCCTCAAGATGCTGGATGACGCCGAACGCAAGGTCGAGATTCTGATTCAAGACAAGGACGGGCGAAAACGGCTTCGTGCTCTTTCATTGGAAGAGGACGAAGACGAGCCCGCCCATTCCACCTGACGCGCTGCTCAGCTTGCCTTCTCACTCAGCCCTCCATGACTCGGAAGGGAACAACGGTTCGGGATCGGTTGGATCGCGTGCTGGTGGCCCGCGGGTTGGCGTCGAGCCGCGAGCAGGCCAGCCGGATGATTCTGGCCGGCGCCGTCAGGGTCAACGGGGTGCTGACCGACAAGCAAGCGACCCTCGTGCCTGCCAAAGCCGCGATCGATGTCGCCTCGGGGACGACGCCCTATGTCAGCCGCGGCGGCGGCAAGCTTGTGGCGGCGCTTGATGCCTGGGCGGTGGATCCGGCCGGACTCGTGGCCATGGATGTCGGCGCGTCCACCGGTGGGTTCACCGATTGCCTGCTGCAGCGGGGCGCGCGGCGAGTCTATGCCGTGGATGTGGGCTACGGGCAGTTGGACTGGAAGTTACGACAGGATGCTCGTGTGGTCATTCTCGATCGGGAGAACATTCGCTATCTGGAGCGCGCGGCGGTGCCGGAGCCGATTGATCTGGCCGTGATCGATGTGTCGTTTATTTCGCTGACGCTCGTGCTGCCTTGCGTGGCGCCGTTTCTCGGACGCCCGGCGCGGGTCATCGCGCTCGTCAAGCCGCAGTTCGAAGTCGGGAAGGGCCAGGTGGGACGCGGAGGCATCGTGCGCGACGAGGAGCAGCGGCGCGCGGTGACGATGAAAGTGCTGGCGTGTGCCGAATCGCTCGGGTTTCGCTCTCTCGGCGTCCTGGATTCGCCGGTGTTGGGGCAAAAAGGTAACCGTGAAATCCTGCTGGGGTTGAACTGGGCCGGCGCGCGCGCCGGGGGAAATTCCGCATGACGCGGCGGAGGAACGCGTGAAAATTCTGGTCACCGGAGGGGCCGGGTTCATCGGGTCCCATCTCGTCGATCGCCTCGTGCAGGAAGGGCATGCGGTCGTCGTGGTGGATAACCTCTCGACCGGCAAGCGCCGGAACCTGAACCGGGCGGCGGAATTCTATAAGCGGGATGTGCAGGGCTCGCGCATGGAAGGCGTGTTCCGCCGGGAGCGTCCCGTCGTCCTGATCCATCTGGCGGCGCAGATGAACATCCGCCGGTCCGTCGAAGATCCGCTGTTCGATGCGCAGGTCAACATTCTCGGCACGCTGAACGTGCTCGATCACGCGGTCCGGTATGGAACGAGAAAAGTCATCTTTGCGTCATCGGGCGGCGCCATCTACGGAGAGCAGGACGTATTCCCCGCGCCGGAGTCGCACGCGACCCGCCCCCTGTCGCCCTACGGCATCAGCAAGCTGACGGGCGAATATTATCTGGCGTATTACCAGCGGGTCAGCGGGATTCAATCCGTGAGTCTTCGATTCAGCAATGTCTTCGGCCCCCGTCAGGATCCCTACGGGGAAGCCGGCGTGGTCGCCATTTTCTCACAGAAAATGCTCGCTGGAGAGCAGCCGATCATCAACGGCAACGGCCGGCAGACGCGGGACTTCATTTACGTGGACGACGTCGTGGAGGCGCACATGGCAGTGTTGGGCAAGGATATCCAGGGCGTCTATAACGTGGGCACGGCGCACGAAACGTCCATCAATGAGCTGTTCGGAAAACTCGTGGATCAGACCAAGTCGGGATGCAAGCAGCTTTATGGACCGGCAAAAAATGGCGAGCAGGCCCGCAGCGTGGTGGATGCCAGCAAGCTGCGGCAGGAACTGGGATGGGAGCCGCGCGTGTCGCTGGATGAAGGGCTCGCGCGCACGGTCGAGTATTTCCGCGCGCCGTGAGCCTGCTCGTCAGTAGCGCGGGACCTTTGGATCGATGTGAACGGACCAGGCGTCGATCCCACCCACCAGGTTTTTGACGCTCGTGAATCCCTGCTGATGGAGAAAGGCGGTGGCGTCGGCGCTCCGCATCCCGTGATGGCAATGGCAGACGATCTCGGCGTTGCGGTCAAGCTTGTCCAGGGATTGCGGGACGGTGGCGAGTGGAATCAGGATTGCTCCCTCGATCTTGGCCGTGGAATATTCCCAGGGTTCCCGGACATCCACCAGCACGATCTTGTCACCTTTATCCAATCGCTGTTTGAGTTCCTGAACGGTTATGGTGAATCCCATGTGCGCGGCCTCCCTCTCAGGACGACTCTCTGGATGTCTCGGGTGTTTTCTCCGGACGAGACGTATCATAGGGGGCCGGTTGAGAGGCTGTCAATTGGATGCTGGCAGATGCCGGGAGCTTTGGACGGAGGGGACGTTAGGATATGAAGAAGCAGGGTGCAGGGGGCACGAGAACGAGGCAAAGGCGGCAGGCTATTGTCGTGCTGGTGACGGCGGCCTCGAAACAGGAGTCGGCTAGGATCGGGCGGGCGTTGGTCAAGGCCGAACTCGCCGCCTGCGTCAACGTGTTGCCGGGGATTCGCTCGATTTTCCGCTGGGAGGGGAAGGTCACCGAGGAACGGGAGGTCCTGCTGATCGTGAAGTCCCGGAGCGATCTTTTTGGCCGATTGGCCGCCGAAGTCAAACGTCTCCATAGCTACACGGTCCCTGAGGTGATTGCCTTCCCGATTGTGTACGGAGCGGCTGATTATCTGGCCTGGATACATAAATCAACTCGCAAGCTGTTGAAATCATAGCATTTATAAAAAGACAAAACCGTTGACGCTAGTGGGAAGTTTGGGTAAACTTACAACTTGCTTCACGATTGTGAAAGGCTCAGAGCAGGAGCCTAGCAATGGATAGAACTATGGATGCGACGGGAAAAAACCAAGCCGCTGACGCCTGTACCATTGTGATTTTCAGAGGGGCCAAGTCCGCCCCCCTGCGGTTCAGCTTTTCAGGGTCCACCATGAAGCGGATAAAGATCCTGGGGCTTGGGCTTCTCCTGGCGCAGGGCCTGTTCCTGACCCACTATGTGATCCAATCGAGTCAGGTCTGGGAATTGGAGGTTCTTCGAGAAGAAACCGCCACGCTTCGCGGGCAGACCACCTCGTTCTCATCCTCACTGGAAGACCTCAAGCGTCGCATGTTGACCATGAAAGAAGTCAATCAGCGGCTGCGGATTATGCTGGGGATCCAAGACCAACGGCCGGCTGACATAATGAGCGGCAAGGGCGGCAGCGAGCGTCCCATGGATGGTGGACAGCCGATTGAGGGTGTGGAGCTGATGAATCAGCCGGTCGGTGTGCCGGATCCTCCTCCCGCCGACGTGACGCCGAAAGAGGGCAAGCCGCTTATCGAAAAAGTCCAGCAGGATATTGCCTGGCTTCAACGCCACTCCACAGAGGAAGAGCGGATTTTGGAAGAATTAATCGAAGCGGCCAAGGACAAGTCCGCGCGCTGGGCGGCCACCCCCTCCATCTGGCCGGTCAGGGGGTGGGTGACATCTGGATTCGGCGCCCGCATTTCCCCCTTTACGAACCAACTGGCCATGCATGACGGGCTCGACATCGGTGCGGCGCCCAATACGCCGATACAGGCGCCGGCCAACGGCCACGTGATATCAGCCGGCTTCGATGCCAAGATAGGCAATGTGGTTCTGATCGATCATGGCTATGGGATCGAAACGGAGTACGGCCACCTGGCAAAGATTCTGGTCAAGCAGGGACAAAAAGTAAGGCGCGGCGACATCGTCGCATTGGTCGGCAGCACCGGGCTCTCTACAGGGCCTCATCTCCATTACATGGTCAAGGTCAAGGGCCTGACCGTCAATCCGCACAATTACATTCTCGACTAGGTCTTCTCGAATCGGTCCCTCGTCTTCAGCCGCTCGTTCTTCCTCCTGTCGGGTATCTTCAGACGTCGTCCGGTGAGGCGAGAGCCCTGTGTTATACTGCGTCAACTGGTGGCGGTAACGGTGCCGCCGTGCGTGACGTAAGAAACTCCTCGTGACACCCCATCCAATTCTTGAAATTGGCGAACAACTCGGCCTGCGCAAGGATGAGCTGATCCCGTACGGTCAGTACAAGGCCAAAGTCTCGCTCGACGCTCTCGCGCGACTTGCGGACCGCCCTCGCGGGCGATACGTACTGGTCACTGCGATCAATCCCACGCCTCTGGGGGAAGGCAAAACCACGACCGCGGTGGGGTTGGTCATGGGGCTCTGCCGCCTGGGCCAACGGGCGGTCGTGAATCTCCGACAGCCGTCGCTGGGGCCGGTATTTGGCCTCAAGGGTGGCGGCGCCGGCGGCGGGCGCGCCTGCATCGTTCCGATGGAGGAGATGAACCTCCATCTGACTGGGGACGCTCATGCGGTTCAATCGGCGCATAATCTGCTCTCCGCCTTTGTGGACAACCATCTCTTTCACGGCAATACGTTGGAACTGGATCCCAAACAGGTGACCTGGCCGCGGGCCGTCAGCGTGAGTGATCGGGCGTTGCGGCATGTTCGGATCATCGGAAAAAACGGCGAAGAGCGCGAGGCGCGGTTCGTCCTCACGGAAGCCTCCGAGGTGATGGCGATTCTGGCGTTGGCGACCGGTCTTGCGGATTTGCGCGCCCGGCTGGGCCGGATCGTGGTGGGAGTGGCCAGGGACGGCCGGCCGGTGACGGCGGATGATCTGCACTGCGCCGGTGCGATGGCGGCGCTGTTGAAGAACGCGCTCTGTCCCAATCTCTTGCAGACGATTGAAGGGACGCCGGCCCTGGTGCATGCCGGGCCGTTCGGGAACATCGCCCACGGCAATTCGTCCGTGCTTGCCGATATGCTGGCGCTGCGCTGTGCCGACTATGTCGTGACGGAGTCCGGTTTTGCGAGCGAGCTGGGCGCGGAAAAGTTTTTCAATATCAAATGCCGGGTGTCCGGGCTGATTCCCGATGCCGCGGTCATCGTCGTGACCCTGCGGGCGCTGAAGTTTTATGGCGGTGGCGGGGAAGTCAAATCCGGACAGTCGGTTCCCGCCGGTCTGACCGGACCGAATCGTGATGCGCTGGCCAGGGGAATTGCCAACTTGGAACAGCACCTCGCCAATGTGCAGGCGCATGGGGTCCCTTCGGTCGTCGCGGTCAACGCGTTTGACCAGGATTCGAACGACGAGCTGCGTTGGGTGTGCGAGCAGGCCGAAAAAGCGGGGACGACCGGCGCGGTGGTCACCACTCACTTTCGGGATGGCGGGAAGGGATCGGAAGCGCTCGCCCAGGCCGTCATGGCCGCCTGCCGGAAGCCGAACCGGTTCACACAACTTTACGATGTCGCGTGGCCGATCAAGCGGAAAATTGACACCATCGCTACGCGGATGTACGGCGCCTCCGGTGTCAGCTACGGCGCGCAGGCGGAACAGGATATCGAGCGGGCGACCCGATGGGGCTTCGACCTATTGCCTATCTGCATGGCCAAGACGCCGCTGTCACTGTCTCACGACCCGGCGCTCAAGGGCCGGCCGTCCGGATTTACCGTTCCGATTACGGAACTCCGCGTCCTCGCCGGCGCCGGCTTTCTCACGGCGGTCTGTTCGGGAATCGAACTCCTGCCTGGCTTGCCGAAACACCCCTCCGGCGAGCATATCGATCTTGATCCGGAGACAGGCGAGATCGTCGGGCTCTCATGAGTCCCAGGCTCGGGGCACGAGGACAGAAGACCGGTGTTCGAAGTTCGACGTTCGAAGTTACAACCTCGAACCACGAACCTCGAACTCTAGGCCTCGTTCCGGCGCGCTAGCGCTGCTTGAGGTATTTGAGGAATTCGGAGTCGGGGGTCAGGACCATCGTCGAGTTGTGTGCGAAGGTCTTTTTGTAGGCTTCCATCGATCGGGTGAACTCGAAGAACCGGGGATCCTGGCGATAGGCCGATGAGTAGGTTTTAAAGGCTTTGGCGTCGCCGTCGCCGCGGATCTGTTCGGATTCCTTGTACGCTCCGGCCACGAGAATCTCCCGGTCTTTTTCGGCGTCCGAGCGGATCTTTTGGGCTTCCTCGGCGCCCTCGGCGCGATACTGCTTGGCTTGCCGCTCACGTTCCGCCTGCATGCGGGCGAAGACCGCCTTTTCGTTCTGCTCCGGCAGATCCGCCCGTTTGATCCGCACGTCGTGAATTTCGAGCCCGTAGACGGCCGCCTTCTCGTTGGCGCGCTGCGTAACGATCGCCATGATTTCCGAGCGTGTTTTGGACACGATGTCGGGCAGGTCGTGCCGCCCCAATTCGACCCGCAGTTCGGAGTAGATGATGTCGTCCAGCCGGCGCAGGGCGCCGCGCTGCGTTTGAAACGCCTGGAATACTTTAAGGGGATCGACGATACGCCACTTGGCAAAGTTGTCGATGAAGAGGGTCTTTTTGTCCTGCGTGATGACTTCCTGAGGGGACGAGTCATAGTCCAGCAGCCGTTTGTCGAAGTAGGTCACGTCCTGGATGAACGGCACCTTGAAGTAGAGGCCTGGCGACGTGATGTTCTGCTTCGGTTTGCCCAATTCAACCACGATGGCAGTCTGGGTGATGTCCACGATGAATGCCGGCGACACGCCAAGCCCCACCAGCAGCACGGCGATCGCCAGGAGGGCGATGATGAGGACTTGCTTGCTCATCGCTTCTTCTCCTCTCCGGCAGGCTGCGCTTTCATCCGGTCGAGTGGCAGGTAGGGGAGGAGCCGCTCCGAGACCTTTCCGTCAATGATGACTTTCTCGACGCCGCCCAGCACCTCTTCCATCGTTTCGATGTAGATGCGCTTGCTGATGATGTCCTTGGCCTGCTCGTACTCCTTGAGCGTCCTGACGAACCGCGTGGCCTCACCTTCCGCCCGCGCGAGCCGCGCCTGGGCATAGCCCTTGGCCTGGTTCACCATCTGCGCCGCTTCGCCCTTGGCCCTGGGAATGATGTCGTTCCGGTAGCCTTGCGCCTGGTTGATGAGCTTCTCGCGGTCTTCCTTGGCGCTTTGGACGTCTTTAAACGCGGCGGCCACCGCCTCTGGCGGGTTGACGTCTTTCAGCTGCACGGCCGCGATCTGCACGCCGGCCTGATACTGGTCCAGGATGTGCTGGAGCAACGTTTGCGCGCCTTCCTGGATTTGCGCCTTGCCGGTGGTCAGGGCGTCGTCGATCTTGCTCTTGCCGATGACTTCCCGCATCGCCGCTTCGCCGGCCTTCTCGATCGTATCGTCGATTTCGTCGACCTTGAAGAGATAATCCCTCGCGTTTTTGATCTTGTACTGGATGATGAATTCCACCGCGATGATGTTCAAATCGTCGGTGAGCATCTGGGCTTCCTGCGGTTGCACCTGCGCGCGACCCTGGCGGTCGGTGCGGAAGCCGATCTCGATCCGGTGCAGCTTTTCGACCTTGGGATGGAGGACGGTCTCGATAAAGGGAATCTTGAGGTGCGGGCCCGGCCCTGCGGTGCGTACCATGTCGCCGAAGCGCTTGACGACGCCTTCCTCGTCCGGGGCGACGATGAACGTGCTTTGCCAGACTGCGATGACGAGGAACGCCAGCAGGAAAATGGAACGGATGCCCTTGGACGGCATCATCTGGCGCAACTGGTCCTGCGCCTGCCGTACGGCGTCGTCAATCGAGTCGCTCTTTTTTACCCAGGGATCTTTCGGGTCCCAGACCATGTGTCAGCCTCGTGAGCGGTCACCATAGCAAACTTTGCCTGAGAGGAGCAACAAGGGATGTCGGCGTGCGCCGGTGCGATGAGCAAGAGGCGGCGGAGCGTTATGCGGAGGCGGCGAGCGCGGACGGCGAAGTGTTGCGGACTCGATCGGGAACGGGCTTCAGGTTCCAGATCAGCCCCAGCTGTTCCAGGAACAAGAGACCATAATAGGTGAGGTCGATCTCCCACCAGAAAAACCCCTGCCGCACGGTGGTCGGGCAATAGTGATGGTTGTTATGCCACCCTTCGCCCAGCGTGATGAGCGCCAGCCAGAAGTTATTTCGGCTTTCATCGCCTGTCTGGTACCGCTTCCATCCGAACATATGGGTCAGGGAGTTGATGGAAAAAGTGGCATGAGCCAGCACGACGGTGGAGATGAAAAAGCCCCAGATGAGCATCTGCGCGCCGCTCGTGCCCAGCTCGGGGGCCATGCGGTTGAGCAGGACGCCGAAGACAAACATCGCGGTGCCCAGCAAGGTCGGCACCAGCACGTCGAACCGGTCCAGGAACCGGAGCTCGGGGAATTTGGCCAGATCGGGCACTGCCTTGAAGTCCGTTCCAAAGTTGGCCGGGTAGGTGATCCACCCCAGATGGCTCCACCAGAATCCATGCTGGACCGGCGAATGGATGTCTTTTTCGCTGTCAGAATAGACATGATGGGCACGGTGATTGGCCGCCCACCAGAGCGGGCCGCGCTGCATGGCTGAGTTGCCGAGCAGCGCCAGGACAAATTGCATCGGCCGGGAGGTTTTGAAGGTTCGATGGGAAAAGTAGCGGTGGTAGAAGCCGGTAATCGCGAACATCCGGATCAGGTACATCGAAACGGCTGTGGCGACGGCCACCCAGCTCCACCCGACCCAGATCACGCCGAGGCACATCAGATGGACGGCGAGAATCGGTACCCAGCGTGTCCAGGTGACCCATGCCGGGATGTGCTCATCCATGTAGCGGCCGGTGAGGGAAGAATCGAACCACTGCGCGATCACGATCATCGCGTGCCGCTTGCGCGTACTCTTGATTAAGTCTTGCATCCGTCCCCGCTCCTTCGATTGGCCGGCCACGGCTTTTGAGAGACGTTTATACCATTTTTGGAGGTGCGATGCTACGAAAAACGGGAGGGAGGGATGTTGAATGCCTGGAGGGCGCCTCTACGTCACGGTCCCTCCACAAGAGGAGCCGGAGCCGGCGGTGCAGCCGTAACAATGGTTGCCGGTCACGATGCGGCGCCGGTGCAATTGAGCAGGATCGAAGTCGCGCAGGTGCCGGGGCGCGCCGTGATCGACAGGAAGCTCCAGCATCTGGTTGAAGTCACAATCGTAGAGGGTGCCGTCCCAGCCCACGGAGATGGTATAGCGGCACATGACGCCGGCCGCGGCTGCCGGGTTGAAGGCGTTGGCCAGTCGTTCCATGTAGCCGTCGTAATTCTCGCTGTCGACGAGGAACTCCAGAAACCGGCTGATCGGCATATTGGTGATCGTATACAGATGATTAAACGTGACACCGTGCGCACGCTGCAACTCGCGGCGAAATTGCGCTTCGACCGCCTTCTGTTCGGGCGGCAAAAACGCGCCGACGGGGTTATGGACGAGGTTCAGCAGCAGGCCGCTGCCCTCGCGTCCGTAGCCCAGCCGATTGAGCAATTGCAACGCCTCGATGGATTTGTCGAAGACGCCGTTTCCCCGCTGGGCGTCGGTCTGCGTAGCCCGGAAATAGGGGAGCGAGGCGATGACTTCGACTCGGTGGCGTGCGAGAAATTCCGCGAGGTCGGCCTGCGAGGGCAGGAGCAACACGCTCAGGTTGCACCGGTCCATCACGTGGCGGTTCAATTTCGTCGCCTGTTCGACCAGCCAGCGAAAGTTGGGATTGAGCTCCGGCGCGCCGCCGGTGATGTCCGCGGTCGGGATGTCGGTCTTCGCCAGCATCGTCATGCACAGCTCGGCGGTTTCACGGCTCATACTCTCCTGGCGGTCCGGTCCGGCGTCCACGTGACAGTGCCGGCAGGTCTGGTTGCACAGCTTGCCGACGTTGATCTGAAAGACCGTAATGCCGGTGGCATGCAGCGGGTCCAAGCCGGCTTGGCGCATGGGCGTTTCGAACGGGGGGCAGGATTGCGCGTGAGCGAGAATCCGGAGCTGTTCGGTTGCCGAGGCGAGCGGATTGTGGCGGCCCAACAGCGTCAGTGCCATGCAATCACCTTGAAAATGGCTCTCAGCGTTCAGCTCTCAGCTGTGTCGCGCGACGGGCGAGACGAGCGCGAAAAGCGCGAGTGGCCAGTCTCGCGCGTCCCGCGTTTCTCGCTGTGCTCAACAGCACCCGCCCTCGGG
>JBGPNZ010000055.1:0-10384 GCA_041487795.1 Nitrospiraceae bacterium | reverse complement strand
CGACGCCGTCTGCGAGATCGGAATGCCCAGATGCTCGGCCATGCCCAGGACCATGATGGGTATGGTCAACGCGGCGGCCACTGCGCATTGCACCAGTAATGCGCGAGCGGTGTCCTCGCGGTCGCCGGGCGCATCCGTCTTCTGTGCGGCCGATACCAGCGGCGTGTATCCCAGCGATCGGATCGTCTCCTGGATGGTTTCGGGATTCGTGGCTCCCGGCCGGTAGTCCACGGTGGCTTTTTCAGTCGCCAGATTGACCGAGGCACGCAGTACGCCCGGCGTGGCCTGGAGGCTCTGTTCGATCCTGGCGACGCAGGACGCGCAGGACATGCCTTCGATGGGAATGGTGAGAGTTTGACTGGGCGAGGGGCGAGGGGCGAGGGGCGAGGGGGAGGAAGCAGGGGCTGACGGCCGATGACCGGGACCACGTGCCTCTAGCCTCTCGCCGCTGGCCTCTCGTCTGGTTTTCGGCATGAGCGTCACCATCTGTACGGTCGGCTGCACGGCGGGCTGGGCCATCCCTCGCGGTCCTGTCTGCAAGATCTTTTCGGGATCGGCCTCAAAGCGACGTTTGCATCCCGGCGCGCAGAAGTAATAGGTCGTGCCTTGATAGACCGCTGTTGCGGCAGCCGTGTTTTCTTCAACTGTCATTCCGCAAACAGGATCAATGGCCATTCGCTCGCTCCGCGCGCTCAGGTTCGGGGTTCGAGGTGCGAGGTTCGAGATCGGATGCTCTGTAACCCCGCATCCCCGTACCTCGAACCTAGGGTACGGGTAATCCTACCAGTAAGTCGGGAAAGGAGGAAATCAACCGGTGGAGTCGTTGGATAACGTAATGCTTTTCTGCTTGATGAGGCGGGCGAGGTAAGTCCGTTGCAGTTTGAGCCGTTCAGCGGCTTTGGTTTGGTTGCCGTCGGCGCGATCCAGCGCATGGCGGATCACGGCGATGCTGTGCTCCTCCATCGAGTCGTGGTAGGGGAGGTCAAGATAGGATGCAAGCGATCCGTCGCCGGAGCCGGCCGGGCTGTCCCAGGGCGAGAGGGCCAGGAGGTCCGGTGTGATGAGATCGTGCTCGCTCAGCACCACGGCGCGGGCAATGGCATTGTCCAGTTCCCGGACATTGCCGGGCCAGGCGTAGCGCTGGATGGCGGCGAGGGTGTCGGGCGCCAGGCGCATCGGGCCCTTCTTGGTTTCACGGGCGTGGCGGGATAGGAAAAAGTCGGCTAGGCGCGGCAGGTCGTCGGTGCGGTCGCGCAGCGGCGGCAGCGTCAGGGCGATGACGTTGAGGCGGAAGAAAAGATCCTCGCGGAAGCGCCCGTCCTTGACGGCGCGTTTCAGGTCCTTGTTCGTCGCGGCGATGACGCGAATGTTCACCTTGACGGTGCGGGTGCCGCCGACGCGCTGAAATTCGTGGTCCTGGAGCACGCGCAGCAATTTGGCCTGCAAGGGCATCGGCATATCGCCGATCTCGTCCAGAAAGATCGTGCCGCCGTCGGCCAGCTCGACCTTGCCTTTTTGCAGCCGGTCAGCGCCGGTGAACGCGCCCTTCTCGTGCCCGAAGAGTTCGTTCTCCAGCAGCGTCTCCGTCAACGCGACGCAGTTGATGACAACGAACGGCATGGTGCGCCGCGGGCTCCACTGGTGCATGGAGCGCGCGAACAGTTCCTTGCCGGTTCCGCTCTCGCCCAGCAACAGCACGCCGGCGTCCGAATTGGCGGTCCGCCTGGCCATCTCGAGTACGGACTGCATCGCCGGACTCTGGCCGACGATGGTCGCGTAGCGGGTTTCGATTTCGGTCCGCAGGCATTCCACCTGCCGCGCCAGCGAGGCGCGCTCCAGGGCTTTGGTGATGACGATCGCCAGGTGATCCACATCGAAGGGTTTGGTCAGGAAATCGTGTGCCCCTTGTTTCATCGCCTGTACGGCGGCGGTGATCGTGCCGTGCGCGGTCATGACGATGACCGGCATCTCGTGGCCGATGGGCCGGCTCTGGGCCAGGCGCTTGAGCACATCCAGGCCGGACAGCCTGGGCATTTCCAGATCGAGCAGCATGAGGTGCGGTGTTTCCTGCTCGATCAGCTCGAGCGCGTGGAGCCCGTCGCCGGCGCAGACCGTGCCGTAGCCGAGCGCTTCCAGGCGGTCCCGGAGGACGGTGACGATGTCGGTATCGTCGTCGACGACGAGAATCTTGGCTTTGGCGATCGGCTTGTCCATCGGCCTGTCCATCGGATTGACTATTGAATAAGGAATCCTAATGGAAGCGAGTATAGCCGAGGCGAGGTTGGCGTTGCGAGAAGAAAAACAGTGCGGAGTAGCGAAGTTCTGAATCCGCTGGCTAGTCTTCCATCACATTCATGACCAGGCCGGTCAGGGGCTTGGGGAAGAAGTATGTGGACTTGTGGGGCATGCGTTCGCCGCCGGCGGCCACGGCCCGGACTTCGCTCACCTTCGTGGGGTTCAACAGCAGCGCGGCGGTGGCCGTGCCCCGGGCGACGAGGTCGAGTGCCTCATGATCGTCCTTGGTGTAGATCAACGCGTGTTGATCGGATTCTTTTGGGCAGAGTTTGTTCAGCACCAGAGTTTGCAGGAGCGAGACGTCCAGCTTGTCCCGTTCCGAGGCGCCGGCCTTTGGGCGGTGACCGGGTTTGACCGACAGCAGCCATGGAGAAGCGGCGCCGCCGCCGAGCGCCAGACCGAAGACGGGAGCGGTCTGCCCACGGCTGCGGAGCGTGTGCAGGAACTGCTTCAGCGGGATTTCGTCGAAGTCGAAGGCCTCGCCGAGCAGATGTTTGATATCGGCAAGCGGCGGCACAGGCGTTGTCAGTACGCGGTGTGTGGGGAGCACGGTCAGGCCGGGATCTTCCAGGCTGGCGAACAGCATCAGGACGGCATCGTACGGCTGGGCGCCCCTTGTCGTCCCTGCGCGCTCGCGCCGGGTCCGCCGGTAGTTGAGCGCGGTCTCGTACCGGTGGTGGCCGTCCGCGATGAAGAGCGGGGTCGATTTCATGAAGGTGACGATCTCGTTCAGCACCGCCCGGTCCGTGATGGCCCAGAGGCGCTGGCGGAATCCTTCGTCGTCTTTGAAATCGAAGTGCGGTTTGTCGGCGTTGACGGATTTGTCGATGAGCCGGATGACGGTCCCCTTCGGGTCTGAAAACAGCGAAAAGATCGCGCTGAAGTTGGCCCGGCAGGCTTCGAGCAGATTGAGCCGGTCCGTTTTGGCGGCGGCCCGCGTATTTTCGTGCGGGTAGATCTTGCCGGTACCGAACTCTTCTAGTTCGACGGTCGAGAAAAATCCCTTGAGTGTTTTCAGCGGAGTACCGGATTCATCCGACGGCGAGCGGTACTCGATCGTATAGGGATAGATCGCCGGCTGGCGCTCGCGCTGCAGCACTCCGCCGGCCATCCAGTCTTTGAGCCACGCGGCGGCGCGCGTGTAGCGATTCTGCGCGGGGCCGTCCTTCGGCTCGTCCAGACCCAATTCGAGCCGGATGACGTTGTGCGGATGGCGGGCGTACAGCGCGTTCTGAAACGCCGCATCGATCACATCGTAGGGAGGCGCCACGACGCGGCTCACGTCGGAAACCTTGGCCGGATTGTAGAGAACGCCGCGGAAGGGAATGATATTCGCCACGCTTCAAGCTCCCTTAGCTATTCCGAATGAGTGATGGTGAATGAGTGTCGGAGTCTATGTCAGCCCGCTGCGCTTCATCAACCGTTTATTCTTGTGTGTATCTGGCCACTTCAAACCGAAACAGTTCGACCAGCTCGTCGGGGCCGATGCCGGCTTTCAGCCGCACCGTCGCCAGTTGTTCGTGCACAGAATTGATGTGCTCAATGTCCGGCAGCAGCACGCCGTGCCGCGCGCCCGCCTGCACGATCACGCCGTAGCGCCGATGGTCGAGCCGCGTCTCGTCGGCGACCGGCTCCGGCGTGGACAGCACGTCCACGGTAATTGCCAGATCGAGCAATTCATCCGGGCCCACCGGTTCGAAGCGGGGATCGCGAGTCGCCGCCGCGACAGCGTTTTCAATGATCTCCACGGCCAGGGTTTCCCGTGTCGGCTCCGTCGTGCCGATGCAGCCGCGCAACAGGCCGCGCGCCTTCAGGCAGACGAACGCGCCGGCCCGGCGGTGCGCCTGCGGATATTGTTCGAAGAAATCAACCGGCGGGGCGATGATCTCCCGGTTTCGGACGAACGCCTCCACCGCCTCGGCGGCCAGTTTCACCAGCGGATGGGTGTTGTGCGGGAGCGGCATGCCGTCACAGTGGCGATCTGAGGCGCAAGCAGGTTGAGCACGGCAGACGTGGGCGCGGATTACCGGTCGCGATTGACCATGTAGTCGGCGACGATGACCAGCGCGCGCTTGGCCGGCGAGTCGTCGAACAGGGCCAGGCTCCGAGTGGCCGCCGCGACGTAGGCGCGCGCCCGATCCATCGCATAGGCGATGGATCCATAGTCCTGCATCAGCGCGATGATCCGTTGCAGATCGGTGTCCGACAACGTCCGGGTTTCCAGGCGATCCTTGATCATCTGCCGATCCGGCTCCGGGCACTGTTGCAGCAGATGAAGCAGTGGAATCGTGATCTTGCCCTGCCGCAGGTCCTGTCCAAGTGTTTTGCCCAACTGCGTTCCGTTGGCGGTGTAATCGAGCGTGTCGTCCGCCATTTGAAAGGCGATGCCGATGTACTCGCCGAACCGGAAGAGCGCCGTCTGCCGCTCTTCGGACGCGCGGCCGATGATGGCGCCGATGCGGCATGATGTCGCGATCAGGCTCGCCGTTTTATGCTCCACGATCCGGATGTAGTCGGCCTCGGTCATGGCAATACTGCCGTGATGGTAGAGTTGCAGCACTTCGCCTTCCGCCATCCTGCTGCAGGCTTCCGCCAGCGTTTCGTTGATCGCCTGGTTTTTGAAGGTTACGATCTGGCGCATGGCATGGGAATAGAGGTAGTCGCCGACGAGGATGCTGATTTGATTGCTCCACACTTTGCGGGCGGTCTGCCGGCCGCGGCGCAGGTCGGCGTCGTCGACGACGTCGTCGTGCAGCAGCGTGGCGGTGTGAATGAATTCGACGAGACTGCCGAGGCTCTGCGGATCGGACGAGGTGTCTCCGCACAGCCGGGCTGACAGCAGCAACAGGAGCGGGCGGATACGCTTGCCGCCGCTGCTGAGGATGTGGGCTGCGACGGTGTTGACGAGCGTGACGGACGAATCGAGGTTCTTCCGGATGTGGTCCTCGACGCCTTCCAGCTCCTTGCCGTAGGCCTCCCACACGTCGGCCATCGTGTGGAGCGTCGGCGTGACGGGGCCGTTTTGCATGCGGCGAGTCTAGGGAAGGGCCCGGTCGTTGTCAAGCATCGGAAATGAGGGTTTTAACGTTCGGAATTGCGCAGTTCGGAGAAGTTCTTGTCTTGACAGATTTGCACGGCATCCAGTAAGTTGAGAAAAAACCACACGCGGGGTTTCACGACTGAAAATGAACATTCCTGGATTGCCTCCCAAGCAGGGCCTCTACGATCCGGAGCACGAGAAGGATAGGCATGTGATTGCCTTTGTCGGCAACATCGCCATGATGAAGCAGAAAAGTCCTACAGGTTATCGAGAGCGTTCAAGATGAACATTCCTGGGTTGCCTCTCAAACAGGGTCTGTATAATCCGGAGCACGAGAAGGACGGCTGCGGGATCGGTTTTGTCGTCAACATCAAGGGCGGCAAATCCCACAGCATCGTCCAAAAAGGGCTTCAGGTTCTCGAGAACCTGGCCCACCGCGGGGCGCAAGGCTGTGATCCCTGCACCGGCGACGGCGCCGGCATCCTGTTGCAAGTCCCGCACGAGTTTTTGAAGCGCGCGGCCGCGGACGTCCGCGTCACGCTGCCCAACGCCGGCGAGTACGGCGTCGGCATGATGTTTCTCCCGCCGGACGCCGCGTCCCGTAAACAGTGCGAAACGTTGTTCGAGAAAATCGTGGCCGAGGAAGGCGCGCGGCTGCTGGGCTGGCGCGATGTGCCGGTAAAGAGCGACGCCATCGGGAAGCAGGCGCGGAGCACGGAACCGGCCATCCGGCAGATTTTCATCGCGCGCGACATCTTGAACGAGGCGCAGTTCGAACGGAAGCTCTATGTGATCCGCAAGCGCGTCGAGCGCGCGGTGCGGGAATCGGCGATCGAGGGGCGCGATTATTTTTACGTGCCCAGTCTCTCCGCCAACACGATCGTCTATAAAGGGTTGCTGCTGCCGAATCAGATGGCGGCCTATTATCAGGACCTTCAAGATTCCAGCGTGACCAGCGCGCTGGCGCTCATCCATTCACGGTTCAGCACCAACACGTTCCCGACCTGGCCGCTGGCGCATCCGTACCGCTACATCTGCCACAACGGCGAGATCAACACGCTCAAGGGCAATGTGAATTGGATGAAGGCGCGGCAGGGCCGCCTGCATTCCGATCTGTTCGGCAAGGACATTCCCAAGCTGTTCCCGATCATCTACGAGCAGCAGAGCGACTCGGCCTGCCTCGACAACGCGCTCGAGTTTCTGGTGATGGGCGGTCGCTCGCTGCCGCACGCGATGATGATGCTGATTCCCGAACCGTGGGTGGCGAATCCGCACATGGATCTTGACCGGCTCGGGTTCTATCAATACCACGCGGCGATGATGGAACCGTGGGACGGTCCCGCGGCGGTCTGTTTCACCGACGGCAAGCTGATCGGCGCGACGCTGGACCGCAACGGTCTGCGCCCCTGCCGCTACCAGGTGACGACGGACGATCTTGTCGTACTCGCGTCCGAGGCCGGCGTCCTGCCCGCCGAGGCCAAGAATATTCGCCAAAAGGGGCGGCTCCAGCCGGGCCGCATGTTCCTGGTCGATACGGTCCAGGGCCGGATCGTGGATGACGAGGAGATCAAGGCCGACATCGTCGGCCGCAAGCCGTACCGGTCGTGGGTCAGCCAGTACGGCATCTCGCTGAGTGAGTTGCCGGAGCCGTTGAACGTGCCGCAACCGGATCATGCGTCGATTCGTCAACGCCAGCAGGCCTTCGGCTACACGGTTGAAGAGCTCAAAATGGTGATCACACCGATGGTCGTCACCGGCGAAGAGCCGGTCTCGTCCATGGGCACCGACACGCCGCTGGCCGTGCTGTCCGAGCGGCCGCAGTTGCTGTTCAAGTATTTCAAACAACTGTTCGCGCAGGTGACCAATCCGCCGATCGATCCGATCCGCGAACAGCTTGTGATGTCGCTGGTGACCAACATCGGTCCCAAGCCGAACGTCATGGACGAGCGGCCGGAATCCTGCCGCCGTATCAAGGTCGGGCAACCGATCCTGACCAACGGCGATCTGCAGAAGATTCGCGATCTGGCTGATCCGAATTTTAAAAGCAAGACGCTCCGGATGCTGTTCCGCGTGAGCGAAGGGCCGGACGGGCTCGGCACGGCCGTGGACATGCTGTGCCGCAATGCATCGCAGGCCATTAAAGAAGGTTACAAATTCCTCATCCTCAGCGATCGGGGAGTCAACGACGAGTGGGCGCCGATTCCCAGCCTGCTAGGCATCTCCGCCCTGCATCACCATCTCGTGCGTGAGTGTACGCGAACGGAGGTCGGGCTGATTCTCGAAACCGGCGAGCCGCGCGACGTCCACCACTTCGCCTGTTTGATCGGCTACGGCGCGGGGACGATCAATCCCTATCTGGTGTTCGAATCGCTCGTGGATATGGAGCGGGACGGGTATCTGCCGGAGGGCATAGACGCGGCGACGGCGGAAGGCAAGTTCATCAAGGCGATCAACAAGGGCCTGCTCAAGATCTTCTCCAAGATGGGCATCTCGACCGTGCAATCCTACTGCGGCGCGCAGATTTTCGAGGCGATCGGGCTGAGCACGCAACTGGTCGAGCGCTACATGACCGGTACGCCGTCCCGCATCGAGGGGATCGGCATCCGCGAGATCGGCGAAGAATCGCTGCGCCGCCATGCCCAGGCCTACCAGCCGGCGCCGATCCGCCAGCTCGACTTCGGCGGCGAGGTCCACTATCGCGTGCAGGGCGAGCACCACAATTGGAACCCGGAAACGATATACAAGCTGCAGCACGCGACGCAAAACAAGAACTACCAGACGTTCAAGGAATTTTCGGCGCTCGTGAACGACGAGAGCAAGCGGCGGTCGAACATCCGCGGGCTGCTCGATCTGAAGCTGTTGCCGAAACCGATTCCGCTGGAGGAGGTCGAGCCGGCGAAAGACATCATCAGGCGCTTCACGACCGGCGCCATGTCGTTCGGCGCGATCAGCAAAGAGGCGCACGAGACGTTGGCGATCGCGATGAACCGCATCGGCGGCAAGAGCAACACCGGCGAGGGCGGCGAGGATCCGGAGCGGTTCGTCACGCTGCCGAACGGCGATTCCAAGAACAGCGCCATCAAGCAAGTCGCCTCCGCGCGCTTCGGCGTGACGACGGACTATCTGGTCCATGCCAAAGAATTGCAGATCAAAATGGCGCAGGGCGCGAAGCCGGGGGAAGGCGGCCAGTTGCCGGGGCACAAGGTGGATGAGGTCATCGCCCGCTTGCGGTACGCCACGCCGGGCGTGCAGCTGATCTCGCCGCCGCCGCATCATGACATCTATTCGATCGAGGATCTGGCGCAGCTGATCTTCGACCTCAAGAACTCGAATCCGGAAGCGGAAGTCTCGGTGAAGCTGGTTTCAGAGGTCGGGGTGGGGACTGTCGCCGCGGGTGTGTCCAAGGCCAAGGCCGACAAGGTCCTGATCAGCGGGGACAGCGGCGGCACGGGCGCCTCGCCGCTCTCTTCCATTAAATATGCGGGCATTCCCTGGGAGCTCGGCCTGGCGGAAACGCAGCAGACGCTGGTGCTGAACAACCTGCGCGGGCGCATCCGGGTGGAAACGGACGGCCAGCTGAAGACCGGCCGTGACGTCATCGTCGCCGCGCTGCTCGGGGCCGAGGAATTCGGTTTCTCGACCGCGCCGCTGATCGTCGAAGGCTGCATCATGATGCGCAAGTGCCATCTCAACACCTGCCCGGTCGGCGTGGCCACGCAGGATCCCGAGTTGCGCAAGAAATTCACCGGCCAGCCGGAGCACGTCGTCAACTACTTCTTCTTCGTAGCCGAGGAAGTCCGCGAGTTGATGGCCCAGCTCGGCTTCCGGAAGTTCGAAGAGATGATCGGGCAGACAGGTAAGCTGCGGCCGCAAAAGGCGATCGATCACTGGAAGGCGAAAGGCCTCGATCTCTCGGCGCTGCTGCACCGCCCGGAGGTCGGCGACGAGATCGCGACGCATTGGGTGGAGAAGCAGAATCACGGGCTTGACGGCTTGCTGGACTGGAAGCTGGTCGAGTTGTGCGCGGAGGCGATTGACAAGAAAAAGCCGGTGAAGCTCGATCTGCCGATCCGCAACGTCAACCGCACGGTGGGCACGATTCTCTCCAGCCGCATTGCCAAAAAGTATCGGTTGGACGGGCTGCCGGACGGCACGATCCATATCAAATTCACCGGCTCGGCCGGCCAGTCGTTCGGAGCGTTTCTGAGCAGGGGCGTCACGCTGGAGCTGGAAGGCGAATCCAACGACTATCTCGGCAAGGGGCTCTGCGGGGGGCGGATCATCGTCTATCCGCCGAAAGACGCGACCTACACGCCGGAAGAAACCATTCTCATCGGTAACACGTCGCTCTACGGCGCGACGCAAGGCGAGAGCTATTTCTACGGGACGGCCGGCGAGCGGTTCGCCGTCCGGAACAGCGGCGTGCGAGCCGTCATCGAGGGCACCGGCGACCACGGTTGTGAATATATGACGGGCGGCGTGGTGGTCGTGCTGGGCAAGACGGGGCGTAACTTCGCAGCGGGCATGTCCGGTGGGATCGCGTTCGTGCTGAACGAAGACGGCAAGTTCGAATCGCGCTGCAATCTCGGGATGGTTGAGCTGGAACCGGTCGCGACGGCAGAGGATAAGAAGATCCTGCGCGAGATGATCGAACGGCACGTGCAATACACCGGCAGCCGGAAGGCGAAAAAGGTGCTCGAGGCCTGGGACACGATGCTGCCGAAATTTGTGAAAGTGATGCCGGTGGATTACAAGCGCGTCCTTGCTGAGCGCAAGAAGGCGGCGGCGAAGGAAAAAGCGCACAAAACCGTAAAAGCGTGACGCGTATCTCGTGAAGCGTGTCTCGTTTGCGAAATACAATAGTGGCTTCAACCTTTTACGGCCTGGGGCGTCGTTGCCCGTAGGATGGGTTAGCGAAAATGGGAGGACAGAACGCCGGCTCGCGTTCATGAGCTAAGACATGGCGGATCCGAAAGGCTTCATGAAATTCACCCGCGAAGGGCCCAAGCGCCGCGCGGTCGAGCTGCGCCTCCGGGACTGGAAAGAGTT
>JBGPNZ010000054.1:0-10602 GCA_041487795.1 Nitrospiraceae bacterium | reverse complement strand
CGCAACAGATCCATCCACAGGGGGCATGCAGCGAGACTCCTGGTATGCAATCCAGCGGGCCTATGCCAGGCTGGAGAGTCCGGAGTCGGTCGGGAGCGAGGCTGCTCGAAGGACGCTTCGCCGGCTGGGCGCGCGCAAGGTGTCGACGTGCAAGGCGCCCGTGATCTTCGATCAGGAGATGGCCGGCAGCCTTCTCGGCAATCTGTGCGGCGCGCTCTCCGGGTACGCGCTCTATAAAGGCGCCTCGTTTTTAATCGGCCAGCTGGGAAATAAAATCGCGCCGGAGACAGTCACGGTGTGTGACGATGGCCGCATGCCTCGTGGATTTGGATCGCGCCCGTTCGACGGCGAAGGCCTGCCGACGCGCAAGGCACTGGTCATCGAGCGCGGCGTGCTTCGGAGTTATCTTTTAGATACCTATTCGGGAAAGAAATTGGGGCTGGCTTCTACGGGTAATGCCTCCCGCAGCGTAGGAGAGAACCCGTCTGCAGGGCCGACGAATTTTTTCCTCGTGCCGGGCACGGCCACGCCGGCGGAGATGATCCGGTCCGTCAAGCGTGGCCTGTACGTGACGGAATTGATCGGTTTCGGCATCAACATGGTCACGGGAGACTATTCACGCGGGGCTGCCGGATTCTGGATCGAAAACGGCGAGTTGGCCTATCCCGTCGAGGAAATTACGATTGCCGGCAATCTCAAGCGCATGTTTCTTGATATCGACATGGTGGGGAACGATTTGGAGTTTCGCGGCCGCATCGCCAGCCCGACGATCAAAATCAGTGAAATGACGATCGCGGGAATCTAGCGAATAGCCAATAGCGAACAGCCGGAAGCTACTTGCTGCTTGCTATTTGCTACCGAAGGAGGTCCCTATGGCTGAGCTCAAGGAGATGATGGTCCAGTATCCGAGCGAGGGAGTGACCGTAAGGGCCTATCGTGCGGGGCAGCAGGGAAAGACGAAGCGGCCAGCCATCATTGTGGTGCAGGAGTGGTGGGGGCTGAATGAGCACGTGAAAGATATTGCGCGCCGCTATGCCCAGGAAGGGTATGTCGCCATCGCGCCGGATCTCTATTCACGGCTGGGTAATCAGGTTGTTCCAAACAGCAACCCGGACCAGGCGGGCAAACTCATGAGCAGCTTGAAGCAGGAGGATGGTCTGAAAGATTTGCTGGCGGCGATTGCCTATCTCAAGACCGTGCCGGAGGTGGATGCCGCGCGCATAGGGGTCACCGGATTTTGCATGGGGGGATCCTATGCCCTGATGCTGCCGTGCGTATCGCAGGACATTAAGGCGGCGGTGCCCTTCTACGGACAGGTGCCCAGCCCGGATGTGCCGCTCCAGAAACTTGCCGCACCCGTGCTCTACATTTACGGCGAGGAAGACGGGTGGATTACCAAGGCCGATGTCCAGCGGCTGGCCAACGCGCTCAAGCGGTACAACAAACCAGGGGAGATCAAAACCTATCCAGGCGCACCGCACGCGTTTTTTAACGACACCCGAAAGGATGTCTACAAGCCGGCGGAAGCGAAAGATGCGTGGGCCCGTGCTGTGGCCTTCTTCAAACAGCATCTTGGGTAGGATGCTGAAAATGGCTTCCAACTGCGTTCTCGGCTTGCAGGCATCCTCAACGTACCCCAGAGGGTACGCCTCCGGTGCCTGCTTCGCCTGCGGCCTTGCTTCGGGAAGGGGCGCGTCTCGGCGCGCCTGGGGTGGGCGGGTGCTAAGCAGGCCATTTTGAGCATCCTCAAAGACAAAAATGAGACGTGACGCACATGAGATTTCGGGCTCATTGAGTCTTGTGTATATTGCAGGAAATACGGTGGACGGGGAGAAGGCGGAACGCATCCTGACCGAACATGGCGTCGATTACGCGCTGAGCCTTGAGCCGTTTGCCTCGACCTCGGTGATGCGGGGCGGTGAACATGTGGGGTTATTTGTGTATGTGCCGAGCGCGCAGCATCGTTCCTGTCGGGAAATACTGGAGCGCAGCGGACTGACGGATACGGTTGGCCTCGATGAGGCACTACTGATGGAGAAAACTGATGGCGCTTGATGCCGAACAGGGGAAACGGATGTTGCAGTTGCTGACCTCGCGGTATGACGATCGGCATTGGCGAAAAAAGATCGAGAAGACCTTGAGTCTTCCGGTGACCGGCGTGGGCGATGGGGCACAGCGAGAGGTGTTTCTCTATCTCAAGCATGGTTTGAAGGCCTACAAGTCCCGCCGTGCCGATCCGGACTCCTGGATCGTCGGTGGGTTTGCAACCAGGGAAGTGATCGAACGGGCAAAGTTGAATCCTGCAACGGTCGGTGCCGCCACCACGAAGGATGATGTGGCGATCTTAGGCGTCGATCCAGGTTCCGAAGTGGACGAAACCTGGTGGGACGAGATGCTGGTGGCTTGGTTTGAGGAGCCGGAGGCGGAACCATCTGCCGAGGACGGATCCGGAAGTGGAAACGAACCGGCTGACGTTGCCCCTGAGGCGAAAATGAACAAGGCCGACGCCTGAGAGGCGCCGGCCTTGTTCCTATAGTTCTTCCGCGCTACTTCTTAAGCTCAATCAATCTGAGTTTTGCCCGTTCGCCGAGCAGGTCGGCTCCAGGCAGGAGTTGGGGTGACTGCTCTGCGTTCATGCGGCGGGCTTCCGTCTCGACTTTGGGCTTCAAGTACGCATACAGTTCCTCGACGTCCACGCCGCCGTCCTTGTTGGCATCTGCTTCGCCCTGCAGGCCCTTCAAAAAATAATAGGTGAACAGGCCGTGCCGTTTTTCCGGCATGGCGTTGCTGATTTGATTGCCGGCGGCGGCTGAAAGCACCACCATATTCTGGGACGCCATGAGCGGATTTTCGACTTTGATCAGCATGGGGCGCGCGCCTTTTTGAATCACCGATCGCCCGCCCGCTCCGGAGAAGCAGGAATCCATCACCACCGTGATGGTTTTTGCCGGGAGCTTGCCGAGGGTTTCATAGAGTCGGGTGAGCGGATAGGCGGAGGTTTCCAGATACGCCGGGTCGCCGTTGTAGGGGACGAGGAAGGCCTGGTTGGTGTTTGGGTCGGGCGCGCCGTGGCCGCCGTAATAGACGAACACTTCCGCTTCTTTGTTCTCGCCGACTTGCTTGGGCAGCCACTTCTCGAAGCGGGCCTCCAGATCGGATTTGGTGACGCGGTCGTTGAGCAGCATGACGATATTCTGTTCCCGATACCCGAGGGATTTGGTGAGATAGGCTTTCACCATTTCGGCGTCGCGCTTGGCGTAATCCACTTTCGGGAGATCGCGATAATCCTCCACGCCGACGATGACCGCATAGGCATGGTCTTTCGGCTTGACGGTCGAGGCGGGAGGAGCCAGGTCCGCGTCGATCCTGGCAAGCTCAGCTCCACCGAAGACGGTCGACGACGCCTCTGCCGTGGCTGCCTTGGCCGGCGTGCGCTGCAGCGCCGCGTAGTCCGTCTGGATGTGATCCACGAGAGATGGCAGCAGGCCGGCATAGAGAGACGGTATGGCCACGTGCAGGACGATCTGGTCCAGCTCGCCAGCTTTTTGGACGGTGACCTGTTCGGTTTTTTTCCACACTAACCCACCGGTGTGGGCGTTGAAGAGTTGTACCTGCAGCCGGAGCGTGACCTTATACTCAGAGCCGAAGGCGCTCTTGGAGTCGGCCTGAAAATCTTTCACGTCTCCAACGAGGAGAACGTCCGCATGCTGCGCGCGGGCAGTAGACAAAACTTGCTCAGGATCCAGCTTCTTGCCGGCTTCCACCGGCATCTCCAGGACAATGACATCTTTGAGGACATTCGTACGATGAAGCATGTCGCGGACGACTTGCTGTATGGATTTGTCGAGGTCTTTTCCGAGGGCTCCGCCCTCGTAGACGATTTTAGTCGTGTCGATTGGGCCGATGGCCACGGTAATGGGTACGTCCTGCTCCTTCACCGGAACAGTCAGGTTTGGCGGGACGATGGTCGGCGTGCAGGCGGCCGCGAAGGCGATTGCCACGGAGAAGAATACAAAAAACAATAATCGAGCACGTGAGAAGGTCTGCATGGTGTGCTCGCTGGAACTTACTTCGTGAATTTTACGACTTTTCCTCTGATCTGCACGCAATTACTTCCGCCGAGAAAAAACCAGGACGTAGAGGAGCTGGACGTGACTTCAATCAGCCCGTCGCCACCGCGGCTTTTGACGAGTGCATCAATCATGTCGGCAACATGATCGGGGGAACCGACCGGCAGAAAGAGAAAGAGATAACCGCAGGATTCCGACCCTTCGAAAGGCCCAAGTTCGACGTATTTTCCTGTCACAGGCATCGTGGAGGGCGCGACGGCGCCTGGGGTCGTGCAGGCAGTCGCCAGCAGTCCCACGCACAAGCAGGCGATGACTGTCCTGCAGGTGCGCAGCCAGGTTGAGGGCAGCCAGATTCGTGAGGTCACGCGGTTCATCGGACGTTCTTGACGACCAGTCCCTTGACGATCGTGCACTCTTTTCCGGCAAGTGGGAGAAAGAGCGTAGAGCTGCGAAGCTCGACTGTCACGCCTGCCAGCGCGTCTCCCCCATGCGATTTGACGGCCTTCTCGATCAGTTGCTCCGTCGGATCCTTGCCTCCAAACGGAAGAATGAGTACGCGGTACGCACAGGACGATTCCTCTGCGGGGCCGAGCACCGTGTAGTTGGGATAGACTGGCGCTGTCGAACTGGCGATGCCGGCAGGGTGGCTTCCAACGATACACGAGTTCAGTAGGGGAATCAGGAGCACCAGAAACAGTGAAGCTGGGATGCGTTGTGTCATACGCCGGATCACACACCCTCCGACATGTCGGTTACTTCAAAGCGGGGAGCGAGACTAGCAAAAGGCGTGCGGAGGTGTCAACACAGCCGAGGGGTGCTGGGGCGGGACAGGGATAGTGCGGACTACCAGATTTCGAGACCGATCAAGACCATGCTGACGACCAGCCAAGCGAGCAAGCCGGCGGCAATGAAGTTTTCAAGGCTTATCGTCATGTTGATGTCTCCGGGCAACGGCCCGGCAGCGAGTCGGAGGGGATGAGTGTGTTCGGGGTTGTGGTGAGATAGGCGCCGGTTTTCTCCAGCGCCCGGACGATTCCCTGCGTATCCACGTCGAGGCGGACGCGGTCGCCGATGTGCAGCCAGTGGATGATTTCGCAGCTCTCGACGGCAACGGGCACTAACCGTCCGAAATCGGTCCGAATCGTCACGCGCAGGGTCGCCCGGTCGATGATGTGGACCGTTCCGTGGAACATGGGGGCGGAGATTTCTGTTTCGAGATTGATCGGTCGAGCTTGCGGATCGGATTGCACAAGAGGCGGACGAGCCGATTCCTGCGCAGGCACGGAGGCCACGCTTCCCAGCGCACTTCCGATGAGCAGCAGACTTGTCGCGGTCAGCAGTCGGCTCGGCATCGCGGCCTCAGTTCTCAAAGTGAGATTTCACAAAGGATGTTCCCAGGAGGACGTGTATGAATGCGTATCAGGCCTGAGTCCGGCATCGGCAAGATGGCCGCATTGGCTGCATCGGAGCGCCCAAAACCATACGCGGCCCTGGTCCGGCCGGATATCCGTAAAGATTTTGGTGACGACCACTCCTCCGCACTCCGTGCATGCCATTGTGTCGTATCTCCCAATAAGGCGCGCGAACGTGGCCCTGTTATCGTGTTGCTAGTGGGAGGGCCTGGGCGGTGGAAGGCGGCCCGTCCATCTCGATAAACTCAAACCCGGCCGTAAACAGGACGGACATCAGAATGACCACGGAGAAAAAACTGATTAAGATCCATTTCATGTGTTGCCTCCTCCGCGCGGTTGTGAGTCATCCCCTCGAATACGAGGTCGGGCGCGGGGTTACTGTGGTCCTGTTGATGTTCAACGCGATGCCGTTCTCGTCGACGTCGATACGGACATGGTCGCCTGTACGCACGGCCCGCATGGCGTCCACATTGGCTACGGCAAGACGCATGAGCTGACCGGTGTCGCTCTGCATGTGCAGGGACAATGCAGGCGCATCAATCTTTGCGATGGTTCCGTTGATTGAGCCGCGTATCGTTGTCGGTGGTGCTTGGCCCGATGACGCAAAGGCGCTCGCCACCAGCATCAGTCCTGCTAATGCGCCTGCCAGGGCATTCCCTTTGCAGGAATAGCCAGGCCATCCTTTGTCGACAGAGTTCCGGGTGACGGCACAGCGGTAATACAGAGTGTTGCTTCGATCCATGCGATGTGGAAGAGCAAGGCCAATGCCCGTGCAGGAGGTGAGGTGGGGGGCCTATCTTATTAAAATAAAAAGAGATTTATTATGATGCATAGATGATCCAACAGGCTGAAAATGAAGGGCAAAGCATACAAGCGGAAGGTGGAGTATACTCTAGCTCATTGATTCTATAGAGCTCTTTGGCGATTGTATGGATTTTCCTTCGGCGTACGAAAATGGACGGGCTGCTGAAGGCCCTCTAGCGGGAGACGGATAGGCGTGCGACGGATTTCGTTATTCTGGCGACTTGTTTTGGGATCGCTCGCGACCGTGATGGTTGTCGCCGGGGTCAATATTTATGCGCTGACCCAATTACGGCAATTGACAGCGCTGAGTAGCGAACTGGTGTCCCGGCACTATCCTGCGATCGAATCGTCTAGGCGACTCATCGGAAGCGTCTCCAGCCAATTGCGGAACGAGAAAAAGTACCTGATTGTGCGTGACGCCGCATTGCTGCGGGAATTTGACCAGGAGGCAGACGACTTTCAGGAGAGGCTGGCCGCGTTGCTTGCGTTGGAAGAGTCGGAGGCGGGCCGCCGGCTCTTGGAAGGGGCCGGGCAGGAGCAACGCGACTATCGGGCGGCGGTTCGCGAGCAAGCGGGAGAAGGCGTTGAACGTGGTTCCAAGGTGAGCGCGGGATACGAGCGCCGCCGGGATGCGCGGATCGGCAAGATGATGGATCTGCTGGACGCCTACATCAGCCTGTGCGACGTTCGAGTCGGCGCCGTCATGGCCGAGTCGCGAGACCGGACCGCACAGGCCGAAACCGTCTTGCAGGAGTTGCTGCTGGTCTCGATCCTGCTCACGATCGTGCTGGCTGCGGTCGCCAGCTACAGCATCCTGCACCCGCTTCGGCGCGTGCAGCAGCACATTCGCATGATCGGCCAGGGACAGTTCGAGGCGTCCATGCACGCCGCCGTGCCGAAGGAATTGCAGGAGCTTGTGGCGACCGTCAATTGGATGGGTCACACGCTGAAGGAACTCGACGATCTGAAGGCCGAGTTTTTCTCGCAGATCTCGCACGAGTTGCGGGCGCCGCTGGCGTCGTTGCGCGAGGGCATCCAATTGCTGTTGGATCAGGTGGCCGGCCCGCTGACATCCCAGCAGCATGAGGCTCTGACGATTATGAAGGACAGCAGCCAGCGGCTCATTCAACAGATTTCGACGCTGTTGGATCTATCGAAAATGGAAGCAGGCATGATGGCCTATCACCTTGCGCCTGCGGACCTCAAGCGACTGGCGGATGGATCAGTCAATAAGGTGCGATGGCTGGCGGAAAGCAAACGAATTCCGGTGCTCCTCCATGCACCCGATAGCCGTGTCTGGGTGCCGATGGATGCGCCGCGGATCGAGCAAGTTCTCGACAATCTTCTCTCCAACGCGCTCAAGTTCAGCCCCAAGGCTGCGACGGTTCATGTCAGAATCGAACCGGACCCGGCGGCCGGCGGGATACGCGTGGCGGTGGCGGACGAAGGGCCGGGTATCGCGCCGGAGGACCTGCCGCACATCTTCAACCGGTTCTACCAGGGGCGTCGTCAGGGTACGCAGACGGTGGCCGGCAGCGGCGTTGGATTGGCGCTGGCCAAAAAGATCGTCGAGGGGCATCACGGACGCATCTGGGTGGAAAGCCAAGAGGGGCAGGGGACGACTGTCCAGTTTGTGCTTCCAATGATGGAACGGGGGGCAGTGGCATGATGCGGGGTTTTCGCCTGCCGCTGGCTGTGGCGCTCTGCGCCGGATTAACGCTGCAGGCCTGCATGTCGACACCGCAGCCGGCGGCATCGCGGGCGTTCTTTATTGCGACTCCGCAGGACGCTGAAGCTGTTCACGCGTATGCCCGCGAGCAGGAGCGTCAGGTTCAGATGTGTGCCGCAACACACGCCTGCGATCGGGCCCATTATGTACGGGCGCTGGCCGCGCTGTACGAAGATCGGAACGTCGCCATGAAGCATTTTCAGGCTGCCGCCAAGACGCCGAACGGACGCTATGCCGCGCCCAGTCTCCAATGGATTCGCCTCCTGGAAAACGGCAGGGACGGGTCGCAGTACCAGGCCGCGCTCAGCCAGGCGGCGGAGCGATTGGTGAGGGACGTGCTCGAGCGCGAAACAAAGGATGCCCAAGCCGTGCAATCGCTGAAGCAGCAACTCAAGGAGCGTGAGAAAATAATCGACGAGTTGACGCAACAGATTGACGCGCTCAAGCGAGTGGATCAGGAAGTGAAAGACCAGATCAAGCCGAGCCGGCCGGCCAACTGAGCAGCCGCGGGGACGGCGAAGGGGGAGCGGATGGAAAAAGAACAGGTGTTGATCATCGACGACGATCAGGGGTTGCTCAAGCTGCTGACCATGCGCCTGACCGCCATGGGCTTTGCCGTGATGGCCTGCCACGATGCCGACACAGCGCTGGACGAAGCCAGGCGCCAGCGGTTCGATCTGGTCATCACCGACCTGCGGCTGGCGGCGGCGGACGGGTTGGCGGTCATGGAAGAAGTGCGGGCGCTGCACCCCGATCTCCCGGTCTTGATTCTCACCGCGCATGGCAGCATTCCCGGCGCTGTCGAGGCAATGCAAAAAGGCGCTGTCGGGTATCTCACCAAGCCGTTCGAGGACAGGGATCTTGCCACGTGGATAGATAAGGCGCTGGCCCAGCCGCGCATGAGCCGCGAGATTCAGCGGCTCAAGCAGTTGGTGTCCGAACTGTACGGGCTGGAGCATGTCACAGCACGGAGTCCGGCCATGCACACACTCCTGCAACAGGTCCTGCGGGTGGCCGACACGGACGCCACGGTATGCCTCACCGGGGAGACCGGGACGGGCAAGGAAGTCATTGCGCGGATCATTCACTGCAACAGCCAGCGGGCGAAGGGTCCATTCGTGCCGGTCAATTGCGGGGCGATCCCTGAATCGCTCTTCGAAAGCGAAATATTCGGTCATGTGAAGGGCGCCTTTACCGGCGCAGTCAGCGCGCATCGAGGCCTGTTCCAGAGCGCCGACGGGGGTACGCTGTTTTTGGATGAGATCGGCGAGATGCCGCCGACGGTGCAAGTCAAAATTCTGCGCGCGCTTCAAACGCGCGAGGTACTGGAAGTCGGCGCAACCCGGCCGGTCAAGGTGAACGTCCGCATCATTACCGCCACCAACAAAGACCTCGCGCAAGCCGTGAGGGCCGGTACGTTCCGTGAAGACCTCTTCTATCGCATCCAGGTGATTCCCCTGACGGTCCCGCCGCTGCGGGCCCGCCGGGAGGATATCCCGCTCCTGGCGCAGGTTTTTCTCCGGCAGAGTATCGAGCGCGCGGGTAAGACCATCCGCGGGTTCATGCCCGACGCCATGCAGAAGCTCATGGCCTATCACTGGCCGGGTAACGTGCGCGAACTGGAACACGCAGTCGAGAAGGCGGTCATCCTGTCGCCGCGGGATATGATCACCGCCGACTTGCTGCCCGGTGGCAGCGGGGCGACGGACGGCGCGAT
This sequence comes from Nitrospiraceae bacterium, assembly GCA_041487795.1. Taxonomy (GTDB): domain Bacteria; phylum Nitrospirota; class Nitrospiria; order Nitrospirales; family Nitrospiraceae; genus 2-02-FULL-62-14. Next base: position 870 of record JBGPNZ010000054.1, on the reverse strand, counting down.
CAAACCGTTGACCGAGGCCAAAGAGGAGTTCGAACGCAACTACCTGAAAGAGTTGTTGGAGCTTGCGGGTGGAAACATCTCGCGCGCATCACAGATGGCGGGGCGGTATCGTGCGGATTTCTACAAGCTGCTCAGGAAGTACGGTCTCCATCCTTCGGATGGGAAGATCAAGCCGGCTGCACCAGTGGCCGGCACGGCACTTCAACGTCCGGCGGTGGACGGGGACATCAAATCGGCGTGAGCCGGGCGGTCACTTGAGCGACATGGTCAGGCTGATTGCGCCGGCCAGACTCCCTTCGACCCATCCCTCTTTCCCATTTCCCGAAATGTCCCGCTGGCCCTTCGGCTCGCCGTGGCAGGAGAGGCAGGCCTTGCCGGCATATTCAGGGACGACCATTCGCAGAACCGGCTTCCCGTCCTGCATCATCGTGCGGCTGTAGCCTTTGCCTTTCGGATACTCTTTATCTTCGAAGAGCTTCAGCACCTCGGATTCGAAGTCATCCGGTTTGTTGCCGTGATAACGGTAATTGGCGCTGGTCAGTTTCAGACGGACGCCGGTGGACCTTTCAAACTTCGCGCCGGTCTTGCGTGCCCACACGGCAGGGATAAAATTTTTATACGCAATCCCGGGCCGGTTGATCGCCAGTTGATGATCTGACACGACGTCCTTGCCGGCCATCAGCAGCGCGTGCACGAGTTTGTCCTGCGGCGATTTCGGAGGTTGCGAAAGATCGTACTTGGCTATCTCCAGATATTTTTGCGTGATCTCTTTTTCGAAGATGTCGGGGGTGAAGCCCTTGTCGACGAGGTCCGGATTATTGATCTCCACCTGATGTTTCGCCATGACTGTCCGGCCTGCCTGGATTATCT
>JBGPNZ010000053.1:0-10664 GCA_041487795.1 Nitrospiraceae bacterium | reverse complement strand
CGGCAGGCAGCCGGGCGAAGGCTATGAGTATCACCTGCTCGTGCTCGGCATCAGCATTGCGCTGACGGTCATCGGGGCGGGCCGCTGGTCGGTGGATCAGCAGATCGCGCAGAGGCTCGCAAAGTAAACGTCGGAAGGAGATACATCATGTTTGTTGTAGCGGGTGTCACAGGCAATACCGGGTCGGTCGTGGCGCAGACTCTGCTCGATCGGAAACAGCCGGTCCGGGTGATTGTGAGGACGGCGGACAAGGGAGCGGCCTGGAAAGCCAAGGGGGCTGAGGTCGCCGTGGCATCACTGGATGACACCAAGGCATTGACCAAGGCGTGTGATGGCGCCGCGGGCGTGTATCTGCTGGTGCCGCCCAATTACACGGCAACGTCCTACCTCGACGACCGCAAGAAAGTCGCCGATGCACTGGCCAAAACCGTCAAAGCGAGCGGCCTCGGTCATGTCGTGTTCCTCTCCTCCATCGGCGCGCACCTGCCCGGGGAAACGGGCCCGATTCGCGTCGTCCGTTACGGAGAACAGCAACTCGAGGCCGTTGCGAAGAATCTCACGATCCTCCGCCCGGCCTCCTTTCTCGACAACTGGGTGCCGGTGTTGGGCGCGGCCAAGGCTCAGGGCGTACTCCCCTCCTTTCTCGCGCCGGATCGCAGGATCGCGATGATCTCGACGCGTGACATCGGGCGCATCGCCGCGGAGCAGCTCATCGCGGGGGGCCAGGGCCGAAAGGTGCTGGAACTGTCCGGCCCCGAGGACTACAGCCCCAATGACATCGCGGCGGCGTTGGGGAAGCTTCTCAAGCGGGCCGTCACGGTGCAGCACGCGCCACTCAGCGCGGTCGTGCCGACGTTCAAGTCGTTCGGATTTTCCGATGACGCCGCGCGCCTGTTCGAGGAAATGTACCGGGGCTTCGAGCAAGGCACCATCAATTACGAGAAGACAGGCGCAACGCACGTGCGCGGACACGTGACTGCGACGGAAGCATTGCAACGTCTCGTGTAAACCGACGCGGCAAGGTATCGGTATTCAGGAAAGAGAGGTGCACCATGAGCACGGCACAGGTCGCTCGAGGGCAACGGTCGGACATGGGACAAGCTAAAACAGTCACGCAGGTGCATCGGCATGGATCGGCTCACATGGTCGGGGACGGGTTTCCCGTGCGCAATCTCATTCCCGGCGACGGCGTCGGCGAGCAGCTCTCGCCGTTTCTGTTGCTGGACTATGCCGGACCGGCCTATTTCCAGCCGACTGGCACCCCGCGCGGGGTGGGCGAGCACCCGCATCGAGGGTTTGAGACCGTCACCATCGTTTATGAAGGCGTGGTGGCACATCGGGACTCGACGGGACACGCCGGCGTGATCGGTCCGGGCGACGTGCAGTGGATGACCGCCGCGTCCGGCATCGTGCACGAAGAAATGCACGAGAAGCAGTTTGCAAAGAAGGGAGGCACCCTCCACGCGATTCAACTGTGGGTGAATCTTCCCAAGGCCTTCAAGATGACCACGCCCGGCTACCAAACAATATTGAATGCGGAGATCCCGACGGTGGATTTGGAGGATGGCGCTGGCCGCCTGCGAGTGATTGCCGGAGAGTTTCGCGGTATGAAAGGCCCCGCGAAAACCTTCACGTCGATCCATCTGTATGACCTGCGCGTGAGGGCGGGGCATCGCGCGGACGTGACCGTGCCGGCTGGGTTCAACACAGCGGTGTTCGTGCTCCAGGGCGAGGTTTCCATCAACGGGTCGGGGCCGGTGAAAGAAGCGGAGCTGGCACGGTTCGACAAGGCCGGCGAGCGAATCACCGTCGAAGCCAAGTCGGATGCGATCCTGTTGGTGCTCAGCGGAGAAGCCATCCATGAGCCGGTCGCCCGCTATGGCCCGTTTGTCATGAACACAGAGGCTGAACTGGCCCAGGCCGTCAATGACTACCGGATGGGCAAGATGGGGCATTTGGATTGAAGGCGTCGCGACGCGCACGCGAAGGAAGGACAGAAGATCATGGCCGTGCAAGTGTATGGCTGCAACCACATCGTCATCGAAGTGACCGACGCCAAAAAGGCCGTGAAGTTCTATTCCGATGTGTTTGGTCTGAAAATGCTCCGTGGCGGTGAAGGCGCAGCCTGGTGCAAATTGGGCGAGCATCAGTTCATGGCCATTTTCGAGGTGGAGAAACTCCAGCCGGATCGCGTGAAACATTTCGGCCTGATGGTTCGCGATCAGAAACAGATTCACGAAGTCCGTCGGAAGCTGGTCAAGAAGTACAAGCTCAAATTGCATCCGAACTTCCGCTGCGATTTCCGCGATCCCTGGGGTAACCGCATCCAGGTGGGAGATCTGTCCGACGAATCGCTTGTGTGGCTGCTCCCCTATCAGGAAGTGCAGAAGGCCGGCGTCGTGATGAAGGGGTGAACCCGTGAAAGCCCACTACCTCGGCCATGTGGTGTTCTATGTGAAGGATCTGGATCGGTCGCTCGCCTTCTATCGTGACCTGCTTGGCTTCAAGGAAGTCGGTCGAGTCTTCGGTGGAGCGGCCGCCGCGCTCACGTCGGGTCGTACCCATCATGAGCTGCTGCTGATTCAGGTAGGAGACGCACCGGGGCCCATGACCGGTCGCCGCCGCGGGCTCTACCACATTGGGATCAAGATTGGAGACAGCCTGGACGAATTGCGCGCGGCAAAGAACGAGCTGGAGTGGGCCGGCATCGAGATCGAAGGGATGAGCGACCATACCGTCAGCCAGAGTCTCTATCTGCACGACCCGGACGGCAATGAAGTGGAACTGTATGCCGATGCCGACGAGTCCGTGGGGAAGAATAATCCGGCGGCGGCGGTCTCGCCGATCAAGCCGTTGTATTTATAAATAGAGGTCCAGTCCGTCCCAGTCTTCTGAAAGTTTCTGTTATGATGATCGCTGCGAAAACTTTTGGCTGTCAGGAGGGCTGATGGAAGAGAGACATGACATGGTGAATCGTGCGCGGACGCTGAAACTTGCAGCTCTCCTCCTCGTCAGCACGGTCGTAGCCGGGCTGACGGGCTGCAAACAGGAGTCCAAATCGGCCCCTTCCCACCCAATACCGCAGGTCGAGGTGATGACGGTGACGCCGCAGACCGTGACCGACGAGCCGGAGTTCATCGGCCAGTCGGAGTCGTCCCGTCCCGTGGAAATCCGGCCGCAGGTGACGGGCCTCATCAAGGAACGGTTTTTCCAGGAAGGGCGGGACGTCAAGAAGGGCGACCGTCTCTACCAAATCGATCCGGTGCCGTTCCAAGCCGCCGCGCTCAGCGCAAAGGCGAAGGTGTCCCAGGCGGAGGCGCGACTGGTGCAGGCCAAACAGAACCTGGCTCGCGTGAAGCCGCTGCTCGCCGAGCAGGCGGTCGCCCAGAAGGACGTGGACGACGCCGTTGCAGAAGAACTGGGCGCCAAGGCGGCACTGGAAGGTGCCAAGGCTGATCGGATGAAGGCCGAGTTCGATCTCAGCAATACCCAGATCATCGCGCCGATTGACGGGTTAATCGAGCGCACCCGTGTCTATGAAGGCCGGCTGGTCGCCGCGCAAACCGATCTGCTCACGATCATCCACCAGGTGGACCCCATGTACGTGATCGTGAGCGCCCCGGAAAGCTGGCTCCTGCAACGGAACCGGGAACTGGCGGAGCATAAAGTGCAACGGCCCGACCTCTACCAGCTCCGCGGCGTCATTACGTTTGCCGACGGGAGCACCTATCCGCACGAAGGAAAACTGGACTTCGCCGATGTCGGCCTGCGGACTGAGACAGGATCGCGACAAGGACGGTTTGTCTTCCCCAATTCAGAGCGGAGGCTGCTGCCCGGGCAGTTCGTCACAATCCGCGTGGTCGGGTATACCAGACCGAACGCGATCCTGGTTCCGCAGCGCGCCGTCCAGCAGGGCCCCAAAGGCTCCGTTGTCTTTGTTGTTGGCGACGGCGAGAAGATCGAAATCCGCGACATCCAGGCGGCCGAGTGGCGGGGCAGCCAGTGGCTCATCGAAAAAGGACTTCAGGGCGGCGAACGGGTCGTGGTGGAGGGATTTACCCGTATTGCGCCGGGGGCGCCGGTAAAGGCCGTGCCCGCGTCCACCAATAATCAAGCTGCGGCGCCAGCCCAGGCGTCCGGTCCCGCAGCAGGGACGACGAAATGAGTTCAAGCTTCTTCATTGACCGGCCGATCTTTGCCTCGGTCCTCTCCATCGTCATCGTGGTCGTCGGGCTCGTGTCCTTGCGGGCCCTGCCCATTGCGCAGTTTCCAGACATCACTCCTCCCGTAGTAGTGATCGAGGCCGATTATCCGGGCGCGAGCGCGGAGGTGGTGGCGGACGCGGTGGCCCGTCCGATCGAAGTACAACTGCCCGGCATCGACAATCTGCTCTACTACAACTCGACGAGCACCAACGACGGCCACATGTCGATCCAGCTCACCTTCGAGATCGGGACAGATGTGGACATCGCGCAGGTCCAGACACAGAATCGGCAGAGGTTGGCGGAACCGCAGCTTCCGCCCGAGGTGGTCCGTCAAGGCATCACGGTGAAAAAACTGTCGCCCGATCTACTCGCGGTCGTGGCACTGAGCTCCAGCGATCCCGGGCACGACACCGTGTTTCTCTCTAACTATGCCATCCTTCGGATCGTGGACAATCTCAAGAGACTCCCCGGCGTGGGCGATGCCTACGTGTTCGGGCAGCAGAACTACTCCATGCGTCTGATTCTGGACCCGATCCGGATGGCGCAACTCAATATCACGCCGACCGATATTGCGAATGTCGTCCGTGAACAGAATCGGGATTTTCCGGCCGGCACGATCGGGCGAGAGCCGGCGCTCAAGGGAACCGAGCTGACTCTTCCCGTGATCACGCTGGGCCGTCTGACGGAGGTCAAGGAATTCGAAGAGATGATCGTCAGGGCTATGAAAGACGGGTCCATGGTCCGGCTCAAAGACGTGGCCAGGGTCGAGCTGGGGGCCCAATCCTATACCCTCGAAGGGCGGTGGAACGGCAAACCCAACGTGTTTCTCCTGACGTTCCTCTCACCCGGAGCCAACGCCCTCGACACGGTGAAGCGCATCCGCAAGGAGATGGCGGAAGTAACCAAGAGTTTTCCTCCAGGCGTGAACGCGGACATCCCCTACGACACGACCAAATTCATCGAGGTGTCCATCCAGGAGGTTATCAAGACGCTTGGGGAAGCGATGATCCTGGTTATCCTGGTCGTCTATCTTTTCCTGCAAAGCTGGCGAGCGACCCTGATCCCTGCGGTGGCCGTGCCGGTCTCCCTCATCGGCACCTTTGCCGGCATGTCGGCTCTCGGCTTTTCCATCAACACGCTGACCCTTTTTGGCATGGTCCTGGCCATTGGGATCGTGGTGGACGACGCCATCGTCGTCGTCGAAAACGTCGAGCGGCACATGAAGGAAGAAAGTTGCTCCTCCAAGGAAGCCGCCAAGAGGGCTATGGCTGAGGTCACCGGACCTGTGATCGCGATCGTCCTCGTCCTCTGTGCTGTATTCGTGCCGGTAGGGTTTTTGGGCGGTATCACGGGCGAGTTGTACAAGCAGTTTGCCATCACCATCGCCATGTCCGTGATTATTTCCGGCATGGTCGCCCTCACGCTCAGCCCGGCCCTCTGCGCCCTGGTGCTGAAGTTGGGGGGCGAGAGTCATCACAAAGGCTTTTTCGCGCTCTTCAATAAGTTTTTTGATTGGATGCGGGCTCGCTACACCACGACTGCGGGAATCGTGATCAAGCGGTCCGTGCTGTCCCTGGCTGTGTTCGGGAGCGTCGTGCTGTTCGCGGTCGGTCTGTTCACGAATATCCCCCCGAGTTTCCTGCCGGATGAGGATCAAGGCTACTTCATCACCATGGTTCAGCTTCCTGATGGAGCGTCCAAGCAACGGACTGATGCGGTCCTGAGTAAGATAGAGCGCTTCTTCCTCTCGATTCCCGCAATCCACTCGACCGATGCGATGTCCGGCCTCAACTTCGTCTTCAACACGCGCGGGCCGAATACCGCGACGATGTTCCTCCCATTGCACCACTGGGATCAGCGAAGCGATCCCCGCTCTCACGTGCAGGCGTTGATCGGGGCGGCCTACGAAGAATTTGCAAAAATTCCCGAGGCGCTGATCCTGGCTTTCAACGCGCCCCCGATCCGTGGGCTAGGTGCGACGGGAGGTTTTTCCGTTCAAATCCAGGACCCCGCCGGCGGTGATTTCAAGAAATTCGAGGCCGTCACGCAGAAGTTCATCACCAAGGCCAGGCAGGACCCGGCCATCGGGGCCATAGGGACCAACTTTCGCATCAGCGCGCCCAGACTGTATGCACACGTGAACCGGGAGCGAGCCAAATCGCTGGGAGTTCCCATCTCAGAAGTCTTCGACACGCTGCAGGCCTACTGGGGAAACATGTACATCAACGACTTCGTCAAGTTCGGCCGCGTCTACCGCGTGCAGACCGAAGCGGATGCGCAGTACCGATCCCATCCGGCGGATATCGCGAAGATCTACGTGCGTGCTCAGAACGGGCCGAGCGTGTCCATGATTCCGCTCAATACGGTTGTGACGACGGAATTCACCAGCGGGCCCGATCCGGTGACGCACTTCAACGGGTTCAATACGGCTTTTGTTCTTGGCGCCGCGGCGCCGGGCGCCAGCTCCGGGCAAGCCCTGGACGCGCTGGCGCGCGCGGCGCAGGACGCGCTGGTCCCGCAGGGTTACAGTCTCGACTGGAGCGGCACGTCCTATCAGGAGCGAACGGCGGGATCGCAATCGGCCTTCGCGTTCGCATTCGGCCTGCTCATGGTCTTGCTGGTGTTAGCCGCCCAGTATGAGAGCTGGACCGTGCCTTTTGCCGTGATCCTCGCCGTGCCCTTCGGCGTCTTCGGCGCCCTGTCCGCCGTGTGGCTCCGCGGCATGACCAACGACATTTATTTTCAGATCGGACTCATTACTCTGATCGGACTCTCTGCAAAAAACGGAATTTTGATTGTTGAGTTCGCCAACAAGCGGTACGAGGCCGGCATGCCGGCTATCGAGGCAGCGCTCGAAGCCGCGCGGCTGCGCTTCCGGCCGATCATCATGACCTCGATGGCCTTCATTGGGGGTGTCGTTCCGCTGGTGTTCGCGACCGGGGCTGGCGCGGCCAGCCGGCAGTCCATCGGCACCGGCGTGTTCGGCGGCATGCTCGCGGCGACCTTCCTGGCGATTTTCTTCGTGCCGCTGTTCTTCGTGCTGGTCCGAAAGCTGAGCCGGAGGCCGCCCGGCGCGGGCGCCGGCCAGACGTCCGCTCCGTCCGAGTCGGAGAAGGAATACCAGCATGCGTAACGTGGCGTTGACCATGCTGGCGGTGTTCCTCGCGTCCTGCGCCATAGGGCCGGACTACGCCCGCCCCCCCATCCCCGCGTCGGAGCCTTTTCGTATGGCGGAGGCGGCGAAAGAGGCGACCTCCATTGCCAATCTCCCCTGGTGGGAGCTGCTCCGCGACGGGGAGCTCCAGACGCTAATCCGCATCTCGCTGGAGGAGAACAAAGACCTGAAGCGCGCCGTTGCCACTATCGAGGAATTCCAGGCGCGTGCGTTGATCGCCAAGATGGATTTTGCTCCTCAGTTGAGCAATACGACCAGCACGCCGGCGTTCGGTCGGCAAGCCACCTTTCTCTTTCCCGGGTTTCCTAACCCCTTCAACTACTATACACAGGGCACTCTGTCGTGGGAATTGGACGTCTGGGGGCGCATCCGGCGGTCGAACGAGGCAGCGCGCGCCGACCTCTTCTCAAAGGAAGAGAACAGGCGAGCCGTCGTGCTGCAGCTCGTGGGAGGCGTGGCCGAGGCCTATTTTGACCTCTTGCAGTTCGACATGCAGCTCGACGTCGCTCGGCGCACGCTCAAGGCCTGGGAAGAGTCGGTGAAAATCGCGCAGGCCCGGCTGAAGCAGGGGATGACCTCCAGACTGGACGCCGACCAATTCGAGGCGGAACGGGCCAACGCTGCCGCGCGGGCGGCCGAATTGGAGCGGCAGATGGTCCAGAAGGAAAATCAGATCAGCGTGCTGCTGGGGCGCAATCCGCACCGGATCCCGCGAGGCAAATCCCTTACGGAACAGGTGATGCCGCCTGAGGTGCCGCCCGGCCTGCCGTCGGAGCTGTTGCAGCGCCGCCCCGATATCGTGCAGGCGGAACGGGAGCTCCATGCAGTGACCGCCCGGATCGGCGTGGCCAAGGCCGAGCGCTTTCCAAAAATCAGCCTGACCGGCATCCTGGGTGTGTCGAGCCCGCAGCTCACCAAACTCATCGGCAAGGAGGAAGAGTTCGCGGCGGTAGGGCCGGGCTTCACCGCCCCCCTTTTCAACGCCCAGATCCTGGGGTTCCAGCAGCGTGCCGTCGAAGCGCAAGCCAGACAGGCCGTGGCCCACTACGAGCAGACGATCCTGGTGGCGTTCAGGGAGGTTGAAGACTCCTTGGTAGCGGTGCGCACGGCGCGCGAGCAGCGAGTGGCGCAGGTGCAGCAGGTCGAGGCCCTGCGGTCGGCCCTGCACCTCGCCAATCTGCGGTACAAGGGCGGGCTCGCCAACTACCTGGACGTGCTTGTCGCGCAGCGGAACCTTTTCGAGGCCGAATTGGCTCTGACCGGGACTCACCGGCTCTACCTGGTCTCGATTGTCCAGCTCTACAAGGCCCTGGGCGGCGGCTGGCCGCCGAAGGGTGCAGAGGAGAACAAACCGTCTCCAACGGCACAAGGCAAGGGCTGAAGAAACAGAACCTACGACCAGGAGGAACAAGCCATGGGTTCACTTAAAGGAAAAGTCGCGATCGTGACCGGCGCGTCACGCGGCATCGGACGCGGGATTGCGGAACGACTGGCACAGGACGGCGCGACAGTCGTGGTGAACTACGCGAAAAGCGCCGACAAGGCGAAACAGGTGGTCGCCGGTATCGAAGCGAAAGGCGGCAAGGCCGTCGCCATTCAAGCCGATATGAGCAAGGTTGCTGACGCCCGCCGGTTGATCAAGGACGCGGTCAAGCAGTTCGGACGGCTGGATATTTTGGTGAACAACGCAGGAGATTTCCTGGCCAAGCCGTTAGTTGAGACAACGGAGGAAGAGTTTGACCGACTCTTTGCCTTGAACGCGAAGGGGCCCTATTTTGCGATGCAGGAAGCGGCTAAAGCCATCGCGGAGGGCGGCCGCATTGTGAACATTTCCACGGACGGGACGCATCTGGGATTTTCCGGCGCCACGGTGTATCTCGGAAGCAAAGGTGCGCTCGAGCAATTCACGAAGGGCCTGGCCCACGAGTTGGCATCCAGGGGCGTCACGGTCAATACCGTTTCTCCGGGCTTTACGGAAACCGGCATGATGGCGGAACCCTTCCGGACGGTGGGGATCCAAATGTCTCCGCTCAAGCGAATCGGGACGCCGCAGGATATCGCGGACGTCGTGGCTTTCGCAGTGAGCGAAGACGCGCGATGGCTGACGGGGCAGAATCTCCATGCCGGCGGCGGAGTCGTCATGTAAGGGACTCAAAATGGCGAACGTTGAAAAACGACTACCGACGAACGTGGAGGGCAACTTCTACGTTGACGCGACCTGCATCAACTGCGACACGTGCCGGCAGTTGGCGCCGAAGAGTTTTGAGGAAGTTGGCGACTACTCGGCGGTTCTCCATCAACCGGAAGGCGACCAACAAGTTCATCAGGCCTACCAGGCCCTCCTCGCCTGCCCGGTCGGCTCGATCGGGACCGAACACAGCGATAAGACGAAACTGCAAGCCGCGAAAGCCAGCTTCCCGATTCATCTGGAGGGAGGCGTCTACTACTGCGGATTCAACTCCGAGAAATCGTTCGGCGCCAACAGCTTCTTCATCGAGCATCCGGACGGCAACTGGCTGATCGATTCGCCACGGTATCTCAAGCAACTTGTCGAGTTTTTCGAACAGAAGGGCGGCATTCGATACATCTTCCTTTCACACGAGGACGACGTCGCCGACTGCGATCGCTACGCGAAGCAGTTCGGCGCCACCCGTATGATTCATCGAGCCGATGCGGAGGCCGTGCCCGGCGCGGAGCGGATCATTGAAGGCGAAGAGCCGGTCCCACTGGCCCCACAGTTTCAGGCCATCCCCGTGCCGGGCCACACCCCGGGTAGCATGGCACTGCTCTATAACGACCGGTTCCTTTTCACCGGCGATCACCTCTGGTGGAACCCCGATACGAAGACGCTCGGCGCGCCGCAGAACCTGGTCTGGAGAGAGCGGGTGTTAGTCGCTTCCATTGAGAAGCTTCTCGCCTATCGTTTTGAATGGGTTCTGGCCGGACACGGCAACCGCGTGAAGTTGCCTGTTCAGGAAATGCGCGCCAAGCTGACCGGACTGCTGGAACGGCGACGGGCGGCAGCCGGAGTCGGCGCTCGGTAGGACAGCATGAACGACGCGGCGGCATTTCTGGTCGAGCATGGCGGGGCGGTTCTCTTCGTCGCGGTTTTTGCCGAGCAGATCGGCTTGCCGGTTCCCGCAATTCCCGTGCTCCTCGCGGCCGGCGCCCTGGCCGGCGCCGGCAAGATGAGCCTGGCAACAGCCATCGTGTTGTCACTCGTCGCCTGCTTCGCCGGCGATCTGATCTGGTACGAGGTGGGCCGCCGGCGTGGCCGGCACGCG
>JBGPNZ010000052.1:0-10886 GCA_041487795.1 Nitrospiraceae bacterium | reverse complement strand
GCATAGCCGAGTTCGCGGGCTTTCTTTTCGGCCAGGCGCTTGACCATGCCGCGCAGGAAGACGGGTGCGCGCTCCATCCGCTGGAGGGCTTCGTCGGTCCAGGCAATCTCGGGCAGCGCAGTCTGAGAGGACGCGTCGGGACTCATGGCCGGTTACTTGTTGAGCAGTTCCTTCAATTCTTTGCCCGCTTTAAAAAACGGAACTTTTTCGCCGGCACCGAGACGGTCGCGGCCGGTGTTCTGATTGCTGCGTCTTTCATTATTTATTTAGTAATTCCTTCAACTCTTTACCCGCCTTGAAAAACGGAACCTTTTTGGCTGGGACCGAGACCGTGGCGCCGGTTTTCGGATTGCGCCCCTCTTTCATGCGGCGACTGCGCAGACGGAAGCTGCCGAAGCCCCGGATCTCCGTCTTGTCGCCTCGATGGAGAGAATCGCGGACGCTGTTGAATATGGTATTGACCACGATCTCTGCCTGCCGTTTGGTCAGGAGAGAGACTTGCTCCGACACCTTCTCGATTATTTGAGCTTTGGTCATCTACGCCCTCCTTCGCGGCATGGTCTCAGAATGCCATCAAATACTTGAGTCGAATTCCCGTTTGAAAGTCGAATGTGGGCAACAGGCCCTGCATGCGGCTTTCGATGATCTCTTTGATGGAAAATCGTTTCTTCGGCTCGACCAGCGTGGGCTCCCCTTCGATGCCGACCAGATCCGCGGCAATGCGAACGGCGTCGTCGAGGTCGCCCAGTTCGTCCACGAGTTTGGCGTCCACGGCCTGCCGCCCGGTAAAGATGCGCCCGTCCGCTAGCTTCCGCACGGCAGCGACATCGAGCGAGCGTCCCTCCGCCACGGCCTCGATGAACTGATTGTGGACGTCGTCCATCACGGATTGCAGGATGCGGCGGTCGTCGGGGCCTATCTTCCGGAACGGCGACCCGATGTCTTTGTAATGCCCGCTCTTGACGACGATACCCTCTACGCCGACTTTTTTGAGCAGACCTTCCAGGTTCACCAGTTCCATGATGACCCCGATGCTGCCGGTCAACGTGCCGGGATTCGCGATGATCCGGTCGGCGGCGGCGGCGATGTAATAGCCGCCCGAGGCGGCCACCGTGCCCATGGAGGCGACGACGGTCTTCTTGTGCTTGCTCCGCACGCGCTGCACGGCGTCATGAATTTCCTGCGACGGGACTACGCCGCCGCCGGGACTGTCGATACGCAGCACGATCGCCTTGACGGACGAGCTGTCTCCGAACCGTTTGAGTTCCGCCACCGTGTCCTTTGCGTCGAGGATGACGCCTTCGACACGGATGAGCCCGATGCGGTCCTTGCCGGGCACATCCATATCGGAGAGCAAGGCGTTCGCCACCAGGAGCAGCATCACGCCTGCCAGTGCCAGCCAGAAGAAACGCCGCCAGCGCTTCTTCTCGCGCGGAGGTGGCATGGTGGAGTCGTCAGTCATAGGTCACGAGGCTGGCTGATGACGATCAGCCCTCATCTCCTTCGTGGTCATCCCGCTTTTTAGACTTTTTCGCCGCGCGTCCAAGACTTTGATCCACCGCGCCTTGCGAATCATGATACTCGTCCATGTGTTTGCGATCCGTATCCAATTGATGTTCACGCAGGCTGAGGGCGATTTTCCGTTCCTCGCGGTCCACCTTGATGATCTTGGCTGCGATCTCGTCTTGAGGCTTGAACTTCTCCTCCAGACGTGTCGAGGGCTGCAAGCCCGCCTCGCTGATATGGATCAACCCTTCCACGCCGCTCTCCAGCTCGACAAACACGCCGAAGTCGGCGAGCTTGGAGACCTTGCCGGTGACACTGGCGCCCACCCGGTAACGATCGGGAATGTCCACGTCCCAGGGATCGCGCGAGAGCTGCTTGTATCCGAGCGAGAGACGCTCTTTCTCCTTATCGATTCGCAACACGACCGCTTCGACATCTTGGGCTTTCTTGAACAGCTCCGAGGGATGCTTGATGTGCTTGGTCCAGGACATGTCGGAAATGTGAATCAGCCCGTCGATGCCCTCGTCCAGACCGATGAACGCCCCGAAGTCGGTCAGACTCTTGACCTTGCCCTGGATGCGGGTGCCTGCCGGGTATTTCGCCTCGACCATGTCCCAGGGATTCGGCGCGGTCTGTTTCATGCCCAGTGAAATCTTGCGGTTGCCGGGCTCGATGTTCAAGACGGCGGCCTCGACCTGGTCGCCGACAGAAACCAAGCGCGAGGGATGCCGAACTTCGTGCGACCACGACATCTCCGAGACGTGCACCAAGCCCTCGACGCCCGGTTCGAGCTCGATGAAGGCGCCATAATCGGTCAGGCTCACGACCTTCCCTTTGACCCGCGTACCGATCGGATACTTGGCGGCGACGCTGGCCCAGGGATCCGAGCCCTTTTGCTTGACACCCAGGGAAATGCGCCCGGTTTCGCGGTCATATTTCAGAACCATGACCTCGACCCGGTCGCCTACGACGAACATTTCCGACGGATGGCCGACGCGGCCCCACGACATGTCGGTAATATGAAGCAGGCCGTCGATGCCGCCCAGATCGATGAAGGCGCCGTATTCGGTGATATTTTTGACGATGCCCGGGACCAACTGTCCCTCCTTCAGATTGGACAGCGTCGTGTGCCGCTTCTTGTCCCGCGATTCTTCGAGCAGCACACGGCGCGAGACGACGACGTTGCCGCGCCGGTGGTTGATCTTGATGATCTTCAGCGGGAAGGTCTTTCCGACCAGCCCATCCAGATCGCGAATCGGGTGCAGATCGATCTGCGAGCCCGGGAGAAACGCTTTGACGCCGATGTCCACCATCATGCCGCCCTTGATGCGGGTGAGGATCTTGCCGTCCACGATGCGTTCTTCGTTGTACGCTTTTTCGAGGTCCTCCCAGACCTTCATTTTGTCGGCTTTTTCTTTGGAGAGGATCAGGTTGCCGTCCGCATCCTCGCGCTCCTCGATGTAGACCACGAGCCGGTCGTTGACCTTCAGCCCCTGCAGCTCTTCGCTGTTAAATTGGTCGGCTGGAATAATCCCCTCGGATTTGTAGCCAATGTCGACGACGACCCGGCCGTGACTGATGGCGACGATCCGGCCTTCGATGATCGTGCCTTCTTCGAAGTTCCGGAACGTTTCCTCGTACAGCGCGGCGAGCGCGCTCCGGTCCATCTGTTCTCCTGTCTGGTTTGATGCGGTGCTCATGTGTGTGAAACCAATCCTTTCACGAACCTCCGACTCTCGTCGGGTGCTGATGGTTGAGAACGCCGGTCTCACTCAGCCTTGCGAGACAGGGCAGCCGACCGTCGTTCGGCTGGATCCGCCGGCGGGGCCACCTGCCCCAGGTCGGCGATCCGGCCCATGACGGTCCGGCTTACGTGCTGATAGAACTCTTTCCCGGAGAGGCGCTGCGCCACCTCCGTAAAATCAATCGGCGCTCCGAACGTGACACGGATCGGATGCAACGAAATCCACCGTGCGCCCGGAGGCAGCACGTCCCGTGTGCCGGCGAGGTAGGCGGGAATCACAGTACATCCGGTTTCTGCCACAATATTGCCCACGCCCGGTTTGCCCCGCCTCAACGCGCCATCCGGAGTGCGGGTGCCCTCCGGATAAATGACCACGATCTTGCCCTCCTGGATCAGGCGGATCGCCTTGCCGAATCCGTCGCGATCCAGCCGGTCCTGCCGGATCGGGATCCACCCGAGCCACTGCAAGATCGGTCGAAAAACGGGAAGGAAGAGATCCTGCCTTCCCAAATACCACATGCGCCGCCGAACGCCGCCTCCCACGAAGGGAATGTCGACGTAGCTCGCATGGTTGGCCGCGATGAGCACGCCGCCCTGCATCGGGACATGTTCGCGTCCGACCACCCGATAACGGAAGAAGAGCTTCCCCGCCGCATTGACCAACAGCCACAGAATTCCATAGAACACAGTGCTCACAGTTTCGCTAAACGCTTCACGATCATGCGATCAATACGCCGCATCTGTCGTGACGGATTTCACTGCCCGATAACGGAAGAGGAGCTGTGTCCATCGACACCCGGCATTGACCAACAACCAAAAGTTCCATACGCCACAGTGCTCACAGTTTCGCTGCAATCTTCCCCATCATGCGATCGACGACTTGTTCCACCGTGAGCCTCGAAGAATCGATCACCTCTGCATCCGCCGCCGGGATCAACGGCGCGATCGCGCGTGACCGGTCCCGCTGATCCCGTGTTTCGATCTCCTGCTTCGTCCGTTCCAGCGGCGCCGCCCGCCCCGCGCCTGTCAGATCCTGCTGTCGGCGCCCGGCACGCGTATTCACGTCGGCATCCAAAAAAAACTTTGCCTCAGCCGAGGGAAACACCCGCGTGCCGAGATCGCGCCCCTCCGCCACCACGCCGCCGGTTTCGCCCACGCGGCGCTGGACCGGGAGCAACCACTCACGCACGGCCGGAATGGCCGACACTTGAGAGGCCATGGCGCTGATCTCCGGGGTCCGGAGTTCGTCCGTCACATCCCGGCCATCCACGGCCACGTGGACCCCGTCGTCTCGCCGGTTCATACTCACTTGCAGGGCGGGGAGCAGTGTCGCGACGGCCTCCCCATCCTCCGGATCCACACCTGCTGATCGAACTTTCCATGCAACGGCACGGTACAATGCGCCGGTATCGAGATACAGATACCCTAGCCGTATGGCCAACTGCTGGGCTACCGTGCTCTTTCCAGCCCCGGCAGGACCGTCAATCGTCACGATCAGTTGCCGGGCTGATTGGCGCAGCACAGGCTTATCGATCCGCGGGGTGCGTATTCTATAGTCCTCAACCATTTTTTGTCAATAATTCCAAGAGCTTCGATTCGAATCCTGGAAATGAAGTCTCAATGCAGTCAGCGTCCTGAATATTGGTTTCACCCTCTGCGGTCAATCCAGCAATAGCCATGGACATTGCAACCCGGTGATCTCCGTAGCTGGTGCAGGCTGCACCCCGCAGCCGCTTCTTCTTCATCGCATTAAGTCCTTGAATGATAAGGCCATCTTTTGTTTCTTCAATCGATGCGCCCATCTTCCTGAGTTCTGTCGTCATAGTGGCAATCCGGTCGCTTTCCTTCACCCGTAACTCGCCGGCGCCGGTAATCGTTGTTTCCCCCACGGCGAGGACGGCAGCTACACAGAGAATTGGGAATTCGTCAATGGTCTGGGGAATGCGCTCTGCACCGATCCGGATGCCGTGCAGCGAGGCAGCGCGGACACGGAGGTCCGCGACCGGTTCGCCGGCTTCGTCGCGGCGATTGAGTATCTGGATGTTCGCACCCATCTCGGTCAAAATTTCCAGCACACCGGTTCTGGTCGGGTTGACCCCGACAGAGGTCATGGTCACATCGGATCCAGGCACCAGCGAGGCGCCGACAATAAAAAAGGCTGCGGCTGACAGATCGCCCGGCACGACGACCGGCTTACCAGCCCATCCGACCGAGGGGCGTCCTTGAATTGAGACGGTGGAGCCGTCTTCTTGAACCGGGATCCCGAAATACCGGAACAGTCGTTCCGTGTGATCGCGGGACCGGCATGGTTCACTCACGCGGGTCACACCTTCGGCATACAGGCCGGCCAGCAGCAGGGAGGATTTGACCTGCGCGCTGGCGACGGGAGATGTATACGTGAGCCCGCGCAGGCGGCTGCCGGTGATTGCCAGAGGAGCCAGTTCACCGCCCTTCCGGCCCGCGATGGCCGCGCCCATCTCCCGCAACGGTTTCACGACCCGTCCCATCGGCCTCCGCCGAATGGAATCATCGCCGGTCAATATGGTGAAGAAGTCCTGGCCCGCCAGCACGCCGGCCATCAGGCGGATGCCGGTGCCCGAGTTGCCGCAGTCCAGCGGCTGCGCCGGCTCCGTCAATCCCCAGAATCCCTTGCCCCGCACTCGGAGTTGCTCCGGGCGTTCTTCAATCTGAATCCCCATCGCCTGGAATGCCCGCATCGTGTTCAAGCAGTCTTCTCCGCGGCAGTAGGCGGAGATCGCGCTGTCGCCTTCCGCCAACGCGCTCAGGATAATGGCGCGGTGCGTGATGGATTTATCGCCCGGAACAGCAATCGTGCCCTTCAGGGGGCCGGCTGGCGTGATCGTCAATGAAGCCATTTCAAATCCAGTGACGCGTGATGCGTGACGAGTGACGGGCGGGGATAATCCTGACGAAGAGAGAACCTCTGTGTATTCTCAACGTGTCACCTGTCACGGGTCACCCGTTACGGTCGTTCAGCTGTTCGCGCACACGCTTCGCCCGCTCGAGTTCCTGTTCGATGGCCGGTCCGTCGCCGGCCTGGATCAGGCGTTTGAGTTGTTGGAGATGGCGCTCGTAGGTTTCGATTTGCCGGACAAGATTGTCGCGGTTCCAGAGGAAAATATCGCGCCACATTTCGGGCGAGCTGGCGGCGATGCGCGTCGTGTCCCGCAGGCCGCCGCCCGAGTAGGCCAGCAGATCCAATTCCGGCGTGGTCTGTTGCACCTCGGTCAGTGCGTTGATCAACGCAAAAGCGGCGATATGCGGCAGATGGCTGACCGCCCCCAGCACCTTGTCATGCAGCATCGGGTCCATCGTCAGCACGGTGGCCCCCGCGGTTTCCCACATGGCATGGATCGCCTGCAACGCCTGCGGATCAGTCCGCTTCGTCGGCGTCAGAATGCAGCGCGCCCCCTTGAAGAGCGTGACGGAGCCGGCCGCGACGCCGGTTTTCTCTTTGCCCGCGATCGGGTGCGCGCCCACGAACCGGACGCCGTCCGGCAGAAGCCTCTCTGCCTGTTCCACGAGGGCGCCTTTCACACTGCCGACATCACTCACGATCGTGCCGGGTGCGAGGCAGGAACCCCACTCCTTCAAATGCCGCTCATAGGTATCGACCGGAGTGGCCAGAATCACGAGGTCGGCGTCGCGCACGCCGTCTTTGGCGTCCGAGACATACCGGTCGATGGCGCCGAGCTCGACCGCCGTCTTCAAATTTTCGACCCGGCGGCCGACGCCCACGACGGAATCGGCCAGGGCGTTCCGCTTGAGGATCATCCCCAGCGAGCCGCCGATCAGGCCGACGCCGATGATCGCCGCCTGCTTGAAATGCACGGACGCTTTCGGATGGTCGGGTATCACAGAGGAGGATCTGCCGAGCGGCTGCGGCGTCATGAAGGTCAGACTTCCCGCCCGACCGCCTCGGCGATTTTTTTGAGGTCCTGCATCAAATCCTTGAACTTACTGGGCTTGATGGATTCCTCGCCGTCGCACAGGGCGCATTCCGGATTCGAGTGCACCTCGATCAGGAGGCCGTCCGCGCCCGCGGCGACGGCGGCTTTGGACATGGGCGCGACGAGATTCCATTTGCCGGTGGCGTGGCTCGGATCCACGATGACCGGCAGGTGAGACAGCTCTTTCAACGTCGGAACCGCCGCCAGGTCCAGCGTGTTGCGGTATTGCGTTTCGAACGTCCGGATGCCGCGCTCGCAGAGCATGACGTTGCGGTTGCCGCGGGACATGATGTACTCCGCGGACAGGAGAAACTCCTTGATGGTGGCCGACAGGCCGCGCTTGAGCAGCACCGGCTTGTCGTAGGCGCCGACTTCTTTCAGCAGCTCGAAGTTCTGCATGTTGCGGGCGCCGATCTGGATGATGTCGGCCTTTTCAAGAAACAGTTCGATGTCGCGCGTGTCCAGGATTTCGCTGACCACCGGTAGGCCCGTCTTTTTCTTGGCCTCGAGCAGGTAATCGAGCCCTTCGCGTCCCAGCCCCTGGAAGGAATAGGGCGACGAACGCGGTTTGTAGGCGCCGCCTCGCAGGATGCTGGCGCCGGCGGCCTTCACCTCCTGGGCGATGCCGACCGTCAATTCCAGCCGCTCCACCGCGCAGGGGCCCGCCATCACCGCGAGTTTTTTCCCGCCGATTTTGACGCCGCCGACGTCGATGACCGTGTTCTCTTTTCGGAATTCCCGGCTCACCAGTTTCCAGGGCGCGAGAATCGCGAGGACGCTCTCCACGCCCGGCAGGGCGGTCAGCGGCTGGTTCTGGAGAATGCGGTCGTCCCCGATCACGCCGATGATGGTCCGTTCCTGCCCGTGCGAGATGTGCGACTTCAAGCCCAACTCCTGGAGCCGGTCCATAATGTGTTCGATTTCAGGTTCCGTGGCTTCTGGCTTCAGCACGATGATCATAAATTCCTCTTCCCTTCAGTTACCGACCAAGGACTTGTTTCAGTGCCTGCAGGAACTGTCGGTTCTCTTCCGGCAAGCCGATAGTGACCCGTAAGTTGGTGCCTTCAATGTGACGCACGATCACGCCTTCCCGCAGCAGGGCCTCGAACAGGGCGCGCCCGTCGCGGCCGGCGTCGAAATACAAAAAATTGGCTTCGCTGGGCAGCGGCTGGAGCCCGAGCGCCACGAGCCCGGCCCGAACGCCCGCCATTTCCGTCTGGTTCATCACGCGGCTCTTCGCCACGTGCTCTTCATCGCCGAGCGCCGCCAATGCGGCGCGTTGGGCCAAGCTGTTGGCGTTGAACGGCGGCCGCACGCGGTTGAGATAGCCGGTGATTTCCGCGGTCGTCACGCCATAGCCGATCCGCAGTCCGGCCAGGCCGTAGATTTTTGAGAACGTCCGCAGCACGATGGCGTTGCGCTCCCGGCGGACGTATCCCAAACTATCCGGGAAGTGCGGGTCGCGGGCATACTCGCAGTAGGCTTCGTCGAAGACGACGATCACGTGCGCCGGCACCTTCGCCATGAGCGTGTCGACATCGGTGGCGCTCACCATCGTGCCCGTCGGGTTATTGGGGTTGCAGACGAACAGCAGCCTGGTGCGCGGCGTGATCGCCTTGGCCATGGTGGCCAGATCGTGACGGCCGTCTGCGAGCGGCACGACGACCGGCACGCCGTGCGCGGCCGTCACTTCCATCCGGTAAATCACGAAGGTGTTGTCGGCCATGACCGCCTCGTCGCCCGGCGACAGAAAGGCGCGCGCCAGCATGCCGATGATCTCGTCGGAGCCGTTTCCCAGGATCACCTGATCCAGCGAGACCTTCCACCGATCGGCCAATGCAGTCCGCAACCGGAACGCGCCTCCGTCCGGATAGCGATGGAGGGTGTGGGCCGCATCCCCAAGGACCGCGAGCGCTTTGGGCGACGGGCCGAGCGGGTTCTCGTTGGAGGCCAGCTTGACGATGTGCGAAAGCCCGAGCTCGCGCTGGAGCTCTTCGATCGGCTTGCCCGGCACGTAGGGCGACAACGATGCGATGTCTGAATGAACTTTGAGTGGCATAAATCAGCTATGCGCCGGGTACGATCCCAGGATTTTCATAAACAGGCAGCGCCCCTTGATCTCGTCGAGCGCCTTCTTGACGCGGTCTTCCTCGGCGTGCCCCTCGATATCGACGAAAAAGATGTATTCCCAGGCTTTCCGGCGAGACGGACGGGACTCGATCTTTGTCATGTTGAGGCCATGCGAGGCAAAGGGACGCAAGAGGTCGTAGAGTGCGCCGACCTTGTCTTTGACGGACAGCATCACGGACGTTTTGTCTTTCCCCGTCCGCTCCGGAGCTTTCTTCGACAGGATTAAAAAGCGGGTGAAGTTGTTGATGTTGTCTTCGATCCGCGATTTGACGACCTTCAATCCGTAGAGCTGTCCCGCCAGCTCGGAGGCAATGGCCGCCGCGGATGCGGTGTCCCGGCACAACTCGGCCGCCCGCGCCGTGCTCGGCACCTCCGACAGCGGCACATTCGGCAGGTTCGTTTCCAGCCAGTTCCGGCATTGCGCGATGGCATGGGGGTGCGAGTAGATTTTTTTGATCCCTTCCAGACGGCCCGTTTTGGACAGCAGGTAGTGAGACACCTCCTGCAAGACCTCGCCATAGATCATCAAGTTGGAGTCGAAAAACATATCGAGCGTATGGTTCACCACGCCTTCCGTGGAGTTTTCGATCGGGACGACGCCGAAATTCGCCCTACCGCGCTCGACCTCATTGAAGACGTCTTTGATGCTGGTGACCGCGAGATAGTCCGCGGAAGCGCCGAATTTCTGGATGCATGCCAGGTGCGTGAACGTCGCCGGCGGGCCCAGGTACGCAACCTTTTGGGGGCCTTCCAGCGACAGCGACGCAGACATAATCTCGCGGTAGACGGACCGGATCGCGTCGTTGGGGAACGGACCGGAGTTGTGCGCGGTCAGCCGCTCGATGATTTCCGCTTCTCGAGCCGGTGTATGGAGATTGGCCTCGGCATCGGCCCGCCGTTTGGTTTTCCCGATCTCGATGACGTGCTTGGATCGCTCGTTCAGAAGGCGCAGGATCTCATCGTCGATCCGGTCGATTTCCTTCCGGTACGACTGCAGTTCCTTGGAGGGACCTGTCCGGTCTTTCATGACCACGTCGGGCTGGCTGTTTCCCCCAGCTCCTGTCCTTTCTCATTTGAATAGGATTGACCATAAATCATACAAAAAGCCAAGCAGGCTTTGCAAGGAATATCAATGAGATGGGACTCTCCCGGCCACTCGCTACAGCCGGATTTTTGTTGTGAAGTTTCAGATACGATTCGGGTGTGGATAACAGAGACTGTCGGGGAAAACAGCCTTAACCCGCATGATTCATGACGGCTTCTACTGCAACCGCCGATACACCGCTACGACAAGCCTGGCCGCTGGCTTGGCGCGTCCAGGCGGGCGGGCTCGCCGCTCGGTCGGTCATCAGCCTTTCAAGGCTGCTTCCCTTCCTCTCGGCTCCACGCGCCCGTCTCGCAAGGCGTCTCAGCGGTTTCGTCACGAACCCTCATGAATAATGCGGGTTAGGGAAGCAAGTCTTTCTGTTTGCCAAAGTGGGAAAACGCAAGCCGGGTGGCTTGCCGGCCCCTAGCCGTTCGTTCCAGATAGCCGG
>JBGPNZ010000051.1:0-11077 GCA_041487795.1 Nitrospiraceae bacterium | reverse complement strand
CATGGCCGGTCTTTGGCCTGACCGTCCTGTTCTTTGCTTTCATTGATATGGTGATCGATCCCGTGGCGCTGCAGGGACATCGCTGGTTTCTGGGCCAGATCTATTTTTATCCGGACCCCGGCGTGCATTTCGGCGTGCCGATTGCCAACTACGTCGGCTGGGCAGTGGTGGGGGCCGTCTCGCTGGCGATGTATTTCCCTCTGGACCGCCACCTGCCGCCCCCACACAAGCCAAGCCAGGCCGTCACCGGCGACGTGCTGCTGGGCTGCGGGCTCTATTATGGAGTGTTGCTGTTCAACCTGGGCTTGACATTCTGGATCGGCGAATTGCTGCTCGGCGTGACCGGCACGCTCATCTATATCCCGGTCACGGTGCTGTTTCTTCTCCGGCTGTTCGATCGGTTCCCGCACCCGGGCCCCGTTCAATCGAATACCGGCCCCTAGCCCGCATTATTCATGACGGCTTCTACTACAACCGCCGATACGCTGCTACGACAAGCCTGGCCGCTGGCTTGACGCGTCCAGGCGGGCGGGCTAGCCGGTGCATTCTTGGGTTCCGTACCGGAAGATTGTATACTGCGCATGATGTCGACACGCACACGGATCTGGGTTGGAGCAGCGGCAGTCGTCGCCTTCATCGTAGTCATGGTCGCAGGCTGGTTCGCCTATGCATTCTTCCAGACCGGATTCAGTGCCAAGGCGGAACCCTCCGCCCTCGAAGTCGTCCTGGCCAAACAAGCCCGGCACCTGGCCATTCCGTTCTCGCAACGGAACGCTGTCAATCCCATTCCGGCGAGCCCGGACCTGCTGGTTGACGCACGGCATCACTTCGCCGATCACTGCGCAACCTGTCACGCCAACGATGGAAGCGGGAAAACACCGCTCGGGAAAAATGTCTACCCCAAGGCGCCGGACTTGCGCCTTCCCGAGACGCAATCCATGTCCGACGGTGAACTGTTTTTCGTCATTCACAACGGCATCCGCTTTACCGCCATGCCGGCCTGGGGCAAGGGCAAGCCGGAAGAGGATACAGAAAGCTGGAAGCTCGTCCATTTCATCCGCCACCTGCCCAAGCTCACGCCGGATGAACTGGAGGAGATGAAACGGTATAATCCCACAACCGAACGCGAGCGCGAGGAAGCGCGGCAGCTCGAACGATCCCAGCGCGGCGAGACGGCCTCCCCGCCCGCGCCGCACAACCATTGACGGCAGCCGCGGAAGGTACGATGATGACACGCGTGTTCGCCAAACCCGGAGCCACGCCATGAAAGGCCTGTTCATCCGATTCGTCATCACCGGCGTGGCCGTGCTGGCCGCCGCCGAGATCGTGCCCGGCATCAAGATCGACGGCGTCCCGGCCGGCGCCGCCACCGTGATCATCCTGGCACTGCTGAATGCGATCGTGCGGCCCGTCCTCTACCTCTTTGCTTTTCCGATGATCATGTTTTCCCTCGGCCTGTTCATGGTCATCATCAATGCCATCCTGCTCCAGTTCACCTCCTGGCTGGTGACCGGCTTCACGGTCGACGGATTCTGGCCGTCGGTATGGGCCGCGCTCCTGATCAGCTTGGTCAGCACCGTGCTGACTCTGCTGATCTCCGAAGAAGGCAAGATCGAGGTCCTCGTCCACCGCCCCAAGCCGCCGCGCATGGTGAACTGAACCTGGTTTCTCCGGTTCATCTGATTCATCTGGTTCATCTGGTTTGTCTGGTTCGTTGAGTTCACCTGCGCAACCAGAGAAACAAGACAAACCAAACAAACGAGACAAGCCAGAGGAACCTGCATTGCAACACTTCACCCCCGCTGCTACAATGCCCTCGCAGTTCGTTCATCATTCAGCATTCATCGTTCATCATTAAGGAACACCATGGCACACACGGCACACGCACGAACAGACCGCTCCCCAAAGCCCGAAAAGCAGACAACCCTGCAGCGTGCGCTGACGACCGCGCTCAACGAATTGGGCGCCGACACGGCACTCGTCGGCATCTTCGAGGTGGAGGGCGGCCCCCTTTCCCTGCAAGGCTGTCGCGGCTTTGCCCCGCGCGAAGCCCAGGCGATCCTCCGCACGCTCTCGACACAGGACATGGACGCGTTGCACGCGCCGACTGTGGCATCCGACGGCGAGTCGTTTCGCGCCATGCGGCTGCGCATGATTACGCCGGTCGCCAAAACGCTGCTGGCCGTTCCGCTGCAGCATCACCAGCGGACCTACGGTGTGCTGGTGATCGGGCGCAAGGAAAGTGCGAGCTTTACCAAAAAAGAAAAGTCGCTCCTTGAGCACGCCGGCGATCAGATCACGGCCACGCTCGCGCAGGCCGAGCTGTTCGACGGCACGCTGTTGCTGCGCCGGCCGGCCGTCGGCTACGAGCCGGCTGCGGCAGCCCCGCCCTCCATCACGGCGGAACCGTTGGCGCCGCCGGAGTCCTACTCGACGCCGGCCATGCAGGAACGGATCTCCGCCCTGCTCAACGATACCGCCTCGACACTGCCCTTCGACCGCGCCCTGGTCACGCTCTACGATCCCGTCACGAGCGTCATTGAAATCATCGGCATGGCCGGCGAAGCGAAAAGCGACGCCAAGAAAGATCTCCGGCCGGGTGTGCGCCTCGCGCTGGACTCCTCCGCCGCCGGGTGGGCCATCCGCCACCGCAAAGCGCGTGTGGATCTAAGCCTGGCGTCCACGCAGGGCCGCTTCCTCGATCACAAGCCGCTCTACAAGGAGCAGTACGCCTGCGCACTTGTCGTGCCCTTTTTCGTTCGCGGACAGGTGGGTGGGACCGTCACCGTGGCATCCAAAACAGCGATGCAGTATTCGCTCCTCAATACGAAGCAATTGGAGGGCTTGATCGGAGGATTGGTGGAGCTGCTCCAAAATTCCCCTGCGGCGACCGCGCCTGCGGGCAGACCGGGGCCCGAGGAAACCGGGCACGCAGCGGCCATCTCAATGCCGCAGGGTCCGTCCGAGCCGATGATCCGCAAGCAGGAACGGCAGGCGGCCCTCGGTGAATTCAGCGCGTTCCTCGCGACGGAAGTCCGCGAGCCGCTGGCCTCCGTCCGAGCCCAACTGAGCGACATCACCGGCGAGGGCATTTTGGATTTCGACCCCCAAACGCGCGTCGAAAGCGCGATGCGCGACCTGATCCGCGTCGAGACGACGCTCAACGAAATTCTGGACTTTGCGAAGCCGCTGGAATTGAACCGCCGGCCCTGCCGCATTTCCGAAGTGATCGACAGCACCCTCAGTCTGGTCGCCACCGATCTGGAGATGAACCGGATCACCGTTACGAAAGAGTACGAGGGGCACCCCGTCCCCGTACGGTGCGACGACGCCAAAATGCAGCAGGTCTTCCTCAGCATCATCAAGAATGCGCTGGAAGCCATGACGCCGGGCGGACGGTTGGAGATCGCCGTATCGGCTCAAAAGGGCGGGCGCATGGTGCAGATCGTTATCAGCAACGACGGGGCGCCGATCCCCGCCGAACACGTGAGCCAGCTCTTCGAGCCGTACTTTACGACCAAGCGGTCCGGGACGGGCCTGGGTCTGGCGACGGTGAAAAAGATCGTCGACGAACACCAGGGCGAGATCGCCATCGCCAGCGGCCAGGAAAAGGGCACCGCGGTCACGATCCAGCTCCCGGCCGCAGCTCCCCGCGGGGGACGCTTCCGGGGGCGGGGGGGCCGGGGCCGTGGCCATCGCCGATAAGCCCCTGGGTAGGCGAGAGGTACGAGGCCAGTGGCTAGAGGTCCTTCTTTTTCGACCTTTTGCCCCTTGCCACTGGCCCCTTGCCTGCGACCTTGACAGGCCATGTCAAGGTCGCTAAGATATCTCCCGTTTTACGGATTATTCGGCGTTGATTCGAGACTCACTTTTTCACCCTCTCTCATTCAAAAGGAGTGCATCATATGAAGACGCTCATCGGCACTGTTGCAGCACTCGCGATCGTGGGATTTTCAGTCTCAGTCGCGCTGGCGAACCCGGCTATGCTCCCCAAGCACGAGGGATATCCGGCCAAGGAGGCCAAGAGCCCTGTGAACGGACAGTCTCTCGCCAATGACTCCGGCCAGACCAACGGCGGTGGGAACAAGGCTCTGACCAAATCCGTGAATGATAGCGACAACCATGTTCAGCAGAGCCTGGTTGATCCCAACAACCACCGCATCAAGGAAAAACACGGCGCCGGGCAGCTCCCGTCGGTCCAGGGCCCACAGATTCATATTGTGCCTCCCGTGACCTCGGCCACCAAGGCTGATGCCAGCAAGGGCGTCAAGTAAGCTATTTCTTTAAAACTTAAAGAGGGAGGCGGTTGTTGAAACCGCCTCCCTCTTTGCTTTTGTCCGATTCCCTCTACCTGCTCTTCTTCAGCACTCCTCACTTTTTACTTTTCACGTTTAACTTCTCACCTTTTACTTTTCACTTTTGACTTTTTACTTTGTCTCAACCGGAACCGCCAGGGTTTTCTGGCCCACACCCCGGCATAATTTACGCCAATCCGACGGCCTGTCGTGATCGCCGACGACGCCATCCGTTCTCCCCGATCTTCCACCCACAACACCTCGCCCGCCGTCAGATCCCATCGGTTCAGTCTCCGATCAATCGCAAGAAACCGGCAGACCCGGCCAGGCCCGTCAATGAGTTTCTGTGTCTCGATACCCTCCACAGCCCGCACCAACACGGCCGACGGAAACCCGACCCGCTCCGTCACGATATTGAAGCAGTGGTACATGCCGTAGATCAAATACACATATGAGACGCCGGATGGCCCGAACATGACCTGGGTGCGGGCTGTGCGCCCCTTCGAGGCATGGCAGGCGCGATCCTCCGTACCGATGTAGGCTTCCACTTCGACGATGCGCCCGGCCAAAACTTTGCGCCCGTTCTTTCGTACGAGGTATTTGCCGAGCAGAGACCTGGCGACTTGCAAGGTCGGACGGCGAAAATACGCGCTGGTTAGAACCTTATACGGCATGATTCTTATTCGTTGTGTCGGTTGGGTCAGTTATTTCCGTTATGTCCGTGACGGATTCAACGGACAAAACTGATCAACGGACTTAACGTTCCACCGCGCCTAAAAATACCACGCCATGCCACCCATGAACATGCGTGGTGTACCTGGAACAACGTGAATACCCGTCACCCCTGCCGCTTCAGACTGGAGACGTGACTGAAACGCAAACGTCGCCTGCTCCCACTTGGTATCGAAAAGATTCTGGGCGAACAGAAACGCTTCAAGCCGTCCGCGCTCCAATTTGACCGGTAGTTGATAGCGCGTCGAGAGATCGAACGTCAGCCATGAGGGAGATTTCAAACTTTTATTCTCAGTCAACGGTCTCACGCCCAGATAGGTCGCCTGGAGCTGCGTCGTCAGCCCGACCGGCCACTTGAGAATCGCCGCGCCATAGGCCGTCAGTTCCGGTGCCAGCGGAATGGCGTTGCCATTCGTGAATTCCGCCTTCGTCCAGGTGACGCTGCCGTTGAAGGACAGCGGACCCCGGATCGGCCCGCGCGCGCCGACCTCCAGACCGCGACGGCGGCTGGCTCCGCGAATCTGGGTGGTGCCCTGGTCGCCGGCAAACACCAGCTCGGAATTGAGATCCACGGCCCAGAGGGTCCCGGTCAACTCCATCCCGTCCGCTCCCCACGGCTTCGATCGGACGCCGACTTCATAGGTTCTGGCGCGCGTCAGCGGCGCAGAGCCGCTCGTGATCGCCGAACGGGCGTCGTTACTGTGAAAACCCTCGCCGTAATTCGCAAAGAATTCTGTCGTGAGCCAGGGTCCGAGGACCAGGTTGGCCTTCGGCAATACGATGGATGATGTCGTCCGGCCGGCCGATTGGATGGCGCACGACGCGCAACGATTGCGGACATCGAAGGTAAAGAACTCGCTCCGCAGCCCGCCGGCCAGGCGCATCCACGAGACCGGCTGCACCTCCGCCTTCACAAAGGGCGAGTAGGAGGCTTCGAGGACGTCACTGTCGGTCGTTGTCCCCGTCGGGGTCCGCTTCATCTGGGGGCCGAGTCTGGCATGGAGATCGTCCACCCGTATTTGCACGCCGGCAGTCATGGCGCTCTCCATGTCCATCAGCTTGCCGGCCTGCCGCCAGCCCGTGTTGCCTCCATACATGACCCGCCGATCGGTCTGGAGAAACCCGTCGCCGTTGACCGGATCGTTGAGGAAGAACGTGAAATTTGAGAAGAGGTCCATCCGGTAATACTGCGCGTAGGCGTCGGCAAAGAACCGGCCTCCGGTCGTCGTGTCGTAATGATAGTTGAGCCGGCTGGTCGCGCGGGTCGTTTTGCCGCCTTCCGTTGGATCGATCGCGCCGAAACGATCGAGCGTGCCGGCGTTCACCGCGCGCAGGGGAATCTCGCCGGATGCGTTCCACTGGGCCTTGTGATAGGTTCCGGTGAGGCTTAATTCCGACCGCGGATTCGGATTCAGCGTCGCTTTGCCCATTACATTGGTGCGGAAGTAGCGGTTGTCGTTCTGAAACGGCCCGTTCGTGTAATAGCCCTCGACAGCAAATAGCGTGCGCAAATCCCCCTTGGTCGGCGAAAACATCAACAGATGCCGTTGCGTGTCGAACTGCCCGCCGGCCAGTTGCACCACGCCTTCCTTGACGACTTCGCGGGTCTTGAAATTGACGGCGCCCGCCGTCGCGAAATCTCCGAACTGGGCGTCATAGGCTCCCTTGTGCACGTCGAGGCCTTCGATGGTCTCAGGGATAATGAAATTGAGGTCCGTGTAGCCCTGCCCGTGGGCGTGGGTGCGGAGATTGATCGGCATGCCGTCCGAAAAGAACGCGACGTCGGTGCCGTGATCGGCGTCGAATCCGCGCAGGAAATATTGGTCGGCCTTACCCGCGCCACCCGAGTGCTCCACGGCAATGAAGCCAGGAATCAGCCGCAACACCTGTGCCGGTCGCCCCTGCGGCTGCAGCAGATATTCCTTGTCCGGGATGAACTGCTGCGAGGATGCAGCGACCGGTCGGTCAGCCGTCACGGAAATGTCCTGCACTTCGAGTGGCGGAGCATCGGGGTCATGCGCATGTGCGCAAGGCGCTTGAAAGCAAATAAACAAACTGATCAGAAGCGAAACAGTGTTTGCTCTCTCCCGACCGCCCATGGCTAACGAGCACCATGGGCGGTCGGGACACACTCACTTTTCGGAGGGAGGCTGGGCTGGCCCAACTGCGGCCGTCGAGCGAGCACCTTCCGAGTGTGCGCGCTCCGGGAGCACAGGGCCGGTCCAGCCGCCACCTCCGACCCTTCACTCGCCTTCAATCGGCACGAAGAGGGTCGTGCCCTGGCGGTTGATGAGGAGCAGTGTGAGGTCTTTCGGTTTGATCGGCTCGACGAGCCGCTGGTAGGCTTCGAGATCCGGCACCGGCTTGCGATTCACTTCCAGAATCTGGTCGCCCATGGAAATGCCAGCTGACTCAGCGAGGCTGCCTTCCTCGACCGCCGTAACGACCACGCCGGTGGTTGAACTGAGCCCGAGCTGGCGCGCGACCGGCGGTGTGACTTCCTCCACGAGCAGGCCGCCGAGCGGATGGCCCATGGTGACGCCGTGCGCGATGGCCGTCGCCCGCTTGGTACGTTCGCGCGGCGCTTCCTGGATGACCAGTTCGACTTGCACCGGCTTGTTCTCACGGATGATATCGAGCTTATGCTTGCTGCCGATGAGCACCAGCGCAATCACGTTCCGCAGCTTGCCGGAATCCACGACTTCTTTACCGTCAAACCGCAGCAACACATCGCCGCGCTTGAGCCCGGCCTTTTCCGCCGAGCCCCTGGGAAAAATATCCGTGATGATCACACCCTTCACATCCGGCAACTTGAACATCTTGCCCAGCAGCGGAGTCACGTCCTGCGTATTGGCGCCGAGAAAGCCGCGCACCACCCGGCCGGTCTTGAGCAAACTCTGCATTGCCGCGCGCGCCATGTTGCTGGGAACCGCGAAGCCGACGCCGACGCTGCCCCCGGTCGTGCTGGCAATCGCCGTATTGATGCCGATCAACTCGCCTTTCACGTTCACCAGCGCCCCTCCGGAGTTGCCGGGATTGATCGGCGCATCGGTCTGGATGAAGTCTTCGTAATCGGCGACCCCGACGTCCGCCCGTCCCACCGCGCTCACGATGCCGAACGTGACCGTCTGGTTGAGGCCCAGCGGATTCCCGATGGCCAGCACGAAATCGCCGACAGTGAGCTGGCTGGAGTCTCCCCACGGGACAGTCGGCAGGCCGGTCGCGTCGATTTTGACCACCGCCACGTCGGTCTTGGGATCGGTTGCGACGACGCGGCCCTTGAACTGCCGCCGGTCCGCCAGCAGCACTTCGACGTTCACCGCTTCGGCCACGACGTGATTGTTCGTGACGATGTACCCATCTGGCGAGACGATGACCCCGGAACCCTGCCCGTATTGACGGCGCGGCGCCGGTTGGGAAAACAGGCCGAACGGCAGGCCTTCGTCGCTGAACATCTGGTCCCGGACAATCACCGTAGACGCGATATTCACAACCGCCGGGGTGACTTTCGAGGCCGTGCTCTTGATCTGCCCCTGGAGGTCGGACAACGCCGAGTGCGTGGCCGGCTTTTCGGCAGAGATTGCCGGCGAGCCTCCCCACAAAAGACTCAATCCGATTAGGCCGATTAGGCCGATTAGGCCGGCCAGGCCGACCACGCCGCCGATCAGATGACGCACCGTGTTCCGCATACGGTTATCGTTTTGTGTCCGCCGCCAGAATACTCGCAATGACGGTTTTCAAATTCTCCGGATTCAGATTCTCCCCCTCAACCTTGATGTTCCCGTCCAGCACCACCGTCGGCGTGGATTGGACCTTCACCCGCTCGCCCAGCTTGCGGCCCGCCTGAAGCGCTTCAGCAGGCTTTCCGCTGACGAGTCCGGCCTCGAAGAGGACGGGATCGAGCCCCACTTCTGTAATCAACGTCTCACGGATCACCTTGTCGAGCACGTGCAGCCGATCCTTGTGGATCGTGCGAAACAACGCTTTTTTCATCTCGACGCCTTTCCCCATGGCCCTGGCCTGCTCATACATTTCGAATGCCGTGGGCAGCTTGCCGCCGATCACCGGAAAGCCGACCATGTTGACCTCGACCTTGCCGCTGAACTCCTTTTCGATAAACGGCACCAGCGCCTGTTCGAACGCATGGCAATGGGGGCAATAAAAGTCGGCAAATTCCACAAGCTTGACCTTGCCGGCCTGGTGCGTGGACGGTTCTTTCAAGAGTTCATACTTGCCGGCCGGCTTCGGCTGCGCGGCCGGTCCTGCCCATGCCGCGCCTCCAACCATCCAACAAACCAGCGCAATCATCAGCCATCCCGTCACATACTCTCGACGCATACGCTCCTTCCTTTCTCGATAGTCCCGTGGAGCCCTACCGCTTTAACCTGCTCCGCCGAGTTAGCTTCAGCTACACAGGCCGGGTAGCCGTGATGCTCCCACTCGACTTTGGCGTAAACCCCGCCGAGCCTCCTCCGCCGTAGTAGCCTGATGGGCTACGAAGGCCGGGAGCATACCCTCCTTCGCCAGGCTACGGAGGGTTGCCCACCTATTTATTTATCCACGGGTTTGCACCCGTGGCGTTCTGCGAAGGCGGGCAAAACGCGCGCCCATTATAGCCAATTCGATTCTCGGATGCCTCTGTTATAATGGATCATGTTCCGGTTGTTGCCGAAGGAATTGGGAAGCCTCGCGCTCGCGGCACTCCTTGCCGGCTGCGCCTCCGGTAATGTCGTGCCCGCCGCCCTCCAAGCTCAGATCGATAAAACCCTGACGTTTCCGCAGCTTCGGGAATCGCCGGATTCCTACCGCGGGCATCTGATGGTGCTCGGCGGCGAGGTGCTATCGGCCAAGCGCTTGAAAGATGGGACCAGAATCGAGGTGCTGGAGATTCCGCTGGACAGATCGCTCCAGCCTGGAATAGACCGCACCACGTCGCAAGGACGTTTCATCGCCGTCCAGAAGGAATTTCTGGACCCGGCCACAATCCCGCCCGGCACGCGCCTGACGATCGTCGGCGAAGTGACCGGCTCCGTGGCCGACAAGCTCGACGAAACGGACTATACCTACCCGATGGTGGAGATCAAATCGCTGAAGGTGTGGCCGCGCGGGGACACGCTGTCCCGTCTTCCCAACTACTATTACCCGCCCTCCTACTACTGGCGGCCATATTATTACAGCTTCGGACGGATCAGAAGGTAGAGAGAGACAACAGGGAACGATTTCCGCGAGACTGGCGGGACGTGCGAGAAAGGCGAGACTCGTCGAGAGTCCTTCTTGCAAGTCGCGCCTGACCACTTTTCGCGCGAGCCTCGCAGGCGTGTTCAGCGGTTATCTGCCCGCCTGCCCCACGATGCGCTCGATGCGCTCGTCACGCCCGCCCAGCTCGATGTATTTCCGGTAGGACGCCAGCGCCCTGACCATATCCTTGCGGTGCGACTCGTAGAAAAGCCCCAGGCTGTAATGCGCTTCGGCAAGGTTCGGCTTCAGTTGCACCGCCATTTCGTATTCCTCTTCGGCGGGATCGAGCTTGCCCATGTTGGCATAGAGCCCGCCCAGGTTCAGATGTGCCTCGGCATATTCCGGCCGAAGCCGGATGACTTCTTCGAAGCGCTTGACCGCCTCCGGCATCTTTCCCTCGCTCCGGTATAAAAATGCCAGATTGAGATGAGCGTCCACAAGGTCCGGCTTGGCCGACACGGCCATCCGGTAAGCTTCAATCGCCTGCGGCACGTGGCTTTCTTTTTCTTCGATCCGCCCGAGCAGATACCAGCCATCCGGATGAGTCGGGTCCACCTTGGTCAGACGCTCCAACGATTCGCGCGCCTTTTTGCCGTCACCTTGTCCGTCATACACCATGGCCATGCTAAACAAGGCCCCGGTGTGATTCTGGTTGATGGCCAACAGGTCGCTGTACACCTGAATGGCCTTGTCGTTGAGCCGGTTGCGCTGGAACTGCCGCGCGAGAATCCAGTGGGCTTCCTCGTACTTGGGATTCAGCTTGATGGCCTGCCGTAACACCTGTTCGGCATCCACAAACTTGCCCTGTGCCT
>JBGPNZ010000050.1:0-11088 GCA_041487795.1 Nitrospiraceae bacterium | reverse complement strand
CAACCTCGGCGTCGTGTCATGGAGAGAAGAGTCCAGCTTTGTCGTGGCCGACATTCCCGGCTTGATCGAGGGCGCGCACGAGGGCAAGGGCCTGGGCACGCAATTTCTCCGGCATATCGAACGGACGTCGTTCCTGCTCCATCTCGTGGATATTTCCGAGTGGGCGCCCGACGATCCGGTGGCCAGTTTCGAAGCCCTGCGGGGTGAATTGGCCGCCTATGAGCCGACGCTGAAGACGCGGCCCTTTGCCGTCGTCGGCACCAAGCTCGACATCAAAGGCAACGGCAAGCGGCTGGAGGAGTTGAAAGCTTTCTGCAAGAAGAAACGCATCAAGTTTTTTGCTATCTCGTCCGCCACGCGCGAAGGATTGGACACACTGGTCCAGCACGTGGGCGAGCGTGTGGCGACATTGAGGGCTGCATGCGAGACCGTATCTTAAAAGACGCGCGGCGGGTGGTCGTCAAGATTGGAAGCAGCCTGGTGGCGTCCCAGGGCACCGGCCTGCGCCCTGAGCGGATCGAGCAACTCGCCACCGACATTGCCTCGCTGAAAAAAAACGGACGCGAAGTGCTCGTCGTCTCGTCCGGCGCGATCGTCTCCGGAATCCAGAAACTCGGCCTCACGGCCTACCCCAAAAACCTGCCGGAAAAGCAGGCGGCCGCCGCCGTCGGACAAAGCCGGCTCATGTGGGCCTACGAAAAAGCCTTCGAGCCGCTGGGGCAGAAAGTGGCGCAGGTCCTGCTGACGCATCAGGATCTGGCGGACCGAAAGCGGTTCATGAACGCCCGCCACACGCTCGCGGCATTGATCGGGTTCGGGGTGATTCCGGTCATCAACGAGAACGACACGGTCGCTGTGGACGAGATTCGTTTCGGCGACAACGACAACCTGGCGGCGCAGGTGGCCCACCTGGTGGACGCCGACCTGCTGGTAATTCTCTCCGACGTGGCGGGGCTCTATACGGAAGACCCCCGCAAAAATAAATCCGCCACGCTCATTCCGATCGTCACCGATGTCACGAAAGACATCGAACGGCGCGCCGGCGCCACGCAGAGCTTCGAAGGGACCGGCGGGATGGCCACGAAGATTCAGGCGGCCAAGAAAGTCGCCGAGTATGGCGGCGCGACCTTGATCATGAGCGGCGAGCAGGCCGGTCTCCTGCCCTCCGTGTTCGACGGCGTCGAGGCCGGCACGTTGGTCCTGCCGAAAGGCAAGCGGCTGACCAGCCGCAAGCACTGGATCGCCTTCACGCTCCGCGTCAAGGGTCAGCTCACGCTCGATGACGGCGCCGTCGAAGCCCTTGTGCGTCGGGGCAAGAGCCTGCTTCCCTCCGGCATCACCGCCGTTACCGGCGACTTCAGCCCGGGCGATGCGGTGGCCTGCACCGACCGCCAGGGCAAAGAGATCGCGAAGGGACTGGTCAATTTCTCGGCGGACGTGCTCAAAAAAATCAAAGGACTCAAGACCACCGAGATTCAGAAAACTGTCGGGGCACAGGAATACGAAGAAGCGATCCACAGGGATAATTTGGTGATTTTGTGAAGGCTAAGGTTTAGGTTGAGCACAGAATTAAGAGAGGTTCTCTTGCTCGGCTCTCAAACTTAACCTTAACCTCAGCCTCAACCTTTTCTCTATGCATATTGGTCTCTTCGGCGGCACGTTCAATCCCATCCACCGTTGCCACCTGACGATTGCGGCGCAAATTAGAGAGCGCCTCTCCCTGGATCAAATCCTGTTCATTCCGACCGGCGATCCGCCGCACAAACCACACGATAATCTGGCGCCCGCATCGCATCGCCTGGAGATGGTTCGGCTGGCCATTGCCGCCGACCCCGCCTTCGCCGTGTCCGATATCGAGGTCCGGCGGGCGGCGAAGTCCTATTCGATCGACACCGTCCGGGCGCTCCGCGACCACTACGGACCCAGCACAGACCTGTCCTTCATCATTGGGCTCGACGCCTTCCTGGAGTTTCCCAGTTGGAGACAGGCTCCGGACTTGCTGCGCCTCTGCCACTTCATCGTCGTGTCGAGAACCGGCGCGACTTTTGCGCCGCTAACCGATCGTCCTCCATTGCCGGCCATTTCACGCCAGGCTCTCGAATCCCTGGATCACCGGACACAGGACCGGCTCGACATGCCGTTACCGGGAGGCACCCATCTTACGTGTGTCCGCCTTCCACCGTGCGATATCTCGGCCTCGGACATCCGGCAGCGGCTTCGCAGCCGGATGAGCGTCGCCTCGCTGTTGCCTGCCCCCGTTGAATCCTATATAATGCGTGTCAGACTCTATCAGGAGGAACCCGATCGTCCTGGAATCAAAGGCTAAAGCCTTCGCCATCGCCGCTGCGTCACTCGACAAAAAAGCCGAGGACATCGTGGTGCTCGACGTTGGAAAACTCACCTCCGTTGCCGATTATTTGGTGCTCTGCTCGGGCGGGTCCGACCGGCAGGTTCGCGCGATCGCAGACCATATCGACGGCAGCCTGGCCCAGCAACGCATCCACCCGCTCAGCATCGAAGGCACATCTACATCGCAGTGGATCCTGATGGACTACGGGGACGTGATCGGCCATATTTTCAGGACGGATGTTCGGGCCCACTATGCGCTGGAGCGGCTGTGGGGAGATGCCACGCATGTCCGGCTGTCGGACAAACCTCCGGCGCCTGCGGCAGCCACCACACGTCCCGCGCGAACCAAGCCGGCGCGGGCACGAGGGTAACGAAAGCGTATGTTGCGATTGTTGCTGACAGTCTTCCTCGTGATCGTCGCCAGCGTGCTCTACGATCACTTCCGCGAGCTGAACCCCGGCGCTATCACGCTGCGATTCAGCTCCACCATCGGGCATGAGTTCAGCCTGGCCTCGTTGGTCCTGCTGTCCATGGCCATCGGCGCCGGGCTCGTCACGGCGATCGTCGGCATCCGCGAAACCGCGCACGCCATCATGAACTGGCGGAGCGGACGCCTGCGCCGGCGCGAGGCAAAAGTGACCGCCCTGCACCGCGAGGGCACGCACGCGTTCCTGTCAAAACGGACGACCGAAGCGATCAGCCTGTTCCAGAAAGCGCTGGCGCAGGATCCCAACCACGTCGATTCCCTGCTGTGGCTGGGGAACATCTATCGGACCGAGAAAAACTTTACGGAAGCCATCCGGCTGCACCGCAAAGCCCGCAGCATCGAAGACGGCAACATCGAGGTGCTGCTCGCCTTGGCCAAGGATCTGGAGGGAGCCAAGCGCTTCGAGGAGGCGCTTCAAGTGCTCCGGGACATTCTCAAGCTGGACTCGGCCAATCTCACCGCGCTCATGGGCAAGCGGGACCTGCATATCCGGCTGGAAGCCTGGAACGACGCGCTGGAGATCCAGCACCGCCTGATGAAGGCGCACCTGTCGGAAGCCGACCAACAAAAGGAAGGCGGCGTGCTCGTCGGGCTGACCTACGAAGTGGGCCGCCATCTGCTGGAGCGGGGTCAGCCGGACAAGGCCCGCCATTATTTCCGCGCGGCCATCAAGCGGGACAAGCAATTCCTGCCGGCCTACATCGGCATGGGCGAGATTCTCATCCAGGAAGGCAAAACGAAAAACGCCGCGGAGATTCTGGAGAAGGTCTATACCAAAACCGGCAACGTGATCCTGCTGCACCGGCTGGAAGAGCTTTATTTGGAGATGGGAGAGCCCGGCGAAATCATCCGCATTTTTCAGCACGCCACGCAGCGCGATCCGCGCAATCACGTGTTGAAGTTTTATCTGGGCAAGCTCTACTACCGCCTGGAGATGGTGGATGAAGCCTACGACCTCCTTTCCAGCCTGGAAGGCCCGTCGGATCAGATGGCCGATTACCACAAGATCATGGCCAATCTGTATCTGCGCAAGCAGCACATGGACCTGGCGGTGGAGGAGTTGAAGAAGGCCCTGGGGTTCAAGAAGCGGGTCGTGGTTCCGTATCTCTGCACCCACTGCCAGCACGAGTCTTCGGACTGGTCCGGCCGGTGCAGCCGATGCGGTGCATGGAACACGTTCGTCGCACTGCCGTGGGTGGATGCCTCCAGCACGGCCGCGCACGCGGAAGCGAGCACGCCTGAAGCCCGCTCCGTCGCCTATCACGGATTCGGATCGCCGTTTGAAACGGTGTGAAGGGAAATGAGTCGATGACATCCTACGATCGCTATGCCGAGAAAGCCCTCCGGGACGAAGTCCTCACACGTGACGAATGCCGCGACGTGCTGGCGACGCCGGACGATCGTACGATCCAGTTGCTGGCCGCCGCCTATACAGTCCGCGAGCGATATTTCGGGAAAAAAGTCCGCCTGCAAATGTTGCTCAACGCCAAGAGCGGCGCGTGCCAGGAAGATTGCGGCTACTGCTCCCAATCCGCCGTCTCCACGGCCGACATCGAGCGGTACGGCCTCGTGTCCAAGGAACAGATGCTGGACGGGGCGCGGCGGGCCGCCGCCTCCAAAGCCCAGCGGTATTGCGTCGTGATCAGCGGGCGCAGCCCGCTCGATCGGGAAATCGAAGAGATTTCGGACGCCGTGCGCGCGGTCAAGAAGGAGATTCCGATTCAGGTGTGCTGCTCGCTCGGCCTCTTGAACGAGCAGCAGGCGCGGTCGCTGAAGGCCGCCGGCGTGGACCGGATCAACCACAACCTCAACACGAGCGAAGCGTACCACGCGGAGATTTGCACGACGCACACCTTCCAGGACCGGCTGACGACGATTCGACACGCCAGGGCGGCAGGGCTCGAAATCTGCTCCGGCGGGATCATCGGCATGGGCGAGCAGGACCACGACGTGATCGAGCTGGCGCTGGCGCTGCGGGATGTGCGGCCGGACTCGATTCCGCTGAACATGCTGCACCCGGTCGAGGGCACTCCTTTGCAAGACTGCCGGCAACTGACTCCGCAACGGTGCCTGAAAATTTTCAGCCTGTTCCGGTTCCTCCATCCCCGCACGGAAATTCGCGTGGCGGGCGGG
The DNA here is from genome assembly GCA_041487795.1 of Nitrospiraceae bacterium. Lineage (GTDB taxonomy): Bacteria > Nitrospirota > Nitrospiria > Nitrospirales > Nitrospiraceae > 2-02-FULL-62-14. The sequence goes on along the minus strand of JBGPNZ010000050.1, from coordinate 6,119 downwards.
CGGGAATTCAACCTGCGCTCCCTGCAACCGCTGGCTCTCTACGCGGCGGACTCGTTATTTGTGAATGGCTACCTGACCACGCCTGGGCAGTTGGCTCCGGACGCCTGGAAGATGATCACCGATCTCGGCTTCGAGATTGAAGTGGATTACAGTCCCGCTAACAGCGCTCAAGCCTGTCGTTAAGTCCGTTGGGTCCGTTTAGTCTGTTTGGTCTGTGCGGACTTAACGGACTCAACTGACGCAACGGTCACAACTATTCATACCTGAGCCCCTCCACGATCGGCTGCCGCGCCGCCCAGAATGCCGGCACGTAACTGGCGACCAGCGCGGCGCCGATCGCCAGTGCCACGCCCTCGATCACCAGCCACGCGGGCAACTGAAACTGAATCGTCCACCCGAACGATTGCTTGTTGATTACGTGGATCAATAAGAAAGACAGCGACACGCCGCCCACGACGCCGAGACAGGCCCCCAGCAGGCCGAGGTACAGCCCTTCCCAGAGCACCAGCCGGCGGATTTGCCCGGCACTCGCTCCGATGGCCCGCAAGGTGGCCATCTCCCGCTGCCGTTCCAGGACCGACGTCAGCAACGTGTTCACGATGCCGAGTAACGCGATCGCGACCGCAATAAACTCGAGCGCATACGTGACGGCGAAGGTCCGATCGAAAATCGCCAGGATCTCCCGCTTGATCTCCTTATTGGTAATGACGACGATCTGCCCGACCTGTCCCATCGCGTCGGCCAGACGCTGCCGTACCACGCTGGCATCGGCGCCCGGCGCCACATAGACGGCAATGACGGTCGTCGTGTCATCGTCCCAGAGCGTCCGGTAGAGCGACCGGTCCATGACGAGCTTCCCGCCGTCGGTCGCGTAGTCGTAAAACACGCCGATGACCGGAAACGACCGGTCCCCGGCCGGCGTCATCATCGTGAGCATGCTGCCCTCCCGCACGCCCAGACGGCCCGCCAGAACCTCCGAGATCACGACGCCGCGAGCCGTCACGGTTCGAGGCAACAACTCGGCGGAGTCTCCGTCCACAAACAGATACCGGCTTCGCTCGGCATGCACGCGAAGATCACGAGAAACCAACGAAACAGGCCGGCCTTCAATTTCAACCGTCAGGTCGCGATAGGTATCCACCGCCGCCACGCCGGGAACAGCCGCAGCCCGCGCCGCCCAGGCCAGCGGCATCCGCTTCGCGTGCATGCCGCCCTCCTCCCCTGCCGGCCAACCCGGCGTGGCGACGATGAGATCCGCCATGACCGTCTGATCGATCCAGGCCTCGACCGTCTGCCGAAAACTCTGAATCATGATACCCACCCCGATCATGATTGCGATGCCGACCATGAGCGCCGAGACGGTGACGGCGTTTCGGCCCGGAGCCCGCGCAATCTGCTCGGCCGCGATCAGGCCAAGAGCGCCGACTCGCCGCCGCTCCGCCCTGTCCTCCCCGGCCACAAGCGTCCCGACACCATAGACCAACAATGGAGCCAGGCAGGACAGACCCAGCAACAGGCAGAAGGCGGAGGCATACCCGAACAGGGGAAGCCCTCCGACCGGTCCCGGCAAGGCCAGACATCCTGCCAGGACGAGACACCCGCCGCCGAACCATGCCAAGGCACCGGCGCGGAACGCCTGCGCATCTTCATATTCACCGGGGGCAAGGGCCTGCGCCGGCGCCGTCCGACTCGCATCCACGCTCGGCGCACACGCGCCCAGCATCGCCACCACCAGCCCGAAAAGCCCGCCCTCGATCAACAACGCGGGCGTGACCGAGGCAAGCCCGTCGGCCGCCACGCGGACAGGCGCGTAGAGATCGGAAACCGTACGGCTGAGCACTACGACAAGCCGGTTCGCAAGCAGCACGCCGAACAGGCTCCCCGCTACGCCGCCGATCAGTCCCATCACCGCCGCCTCGCCGACAAACAGCGTGGTTATTCCAAGGCGCGAGAGACCCAGCGCGCGCAGAATACCGATTTCGCGGCGATGCCGGACCACCGAATAGGCAATCGTATTGTAGACCAGCAACAATCCGACCAGCAGGCCGACCCCGCTCAACGTCGCCAGGTTCAATTGAAAGGCCCTGACCATGCGCTCCACCTGCGCGTTGCGCTGCTCCGGACGACGGACCGTCAACGGCGGAGGGAGCCGCGGTGCCAGGGCTTCGGCGATGCCCGCGACAGGACGGGCCGGATCCGTAATCAGGTCGATCCGGTCAATTTTACCGATCGATCCGAACAGCGATTGCGCCGCGGCGATATCCATGACCGCCAGATGCTCCCATGCCGTCCGAACTCCGGTGCTCGATTCGACCACCCCGCGCACCACCAGCCGGTGAGTCGCGGTCCCGACCAACAGCTCCAACCGGCTTCCCGCCGAGAGCGACCATTCTTCCGCCAACCGGGCGCCGATAAACACGGCGTTCGGTTCCAGCAGAGGATCGAGCGTCGGCTCCGTCCCGGCCTCCGTCTTGAGGTGAAACGTCCGACGATCGGCGGCGTCGAGCAGGTCCAGTCCCATCACCACCAGCGGCTTGCCTCGATGCGGTCCCGCCGCCACCTGCGCATGTTGCTGCACCACCGGCAAGGCGGACAGGATACCCGGCTCATTCCGAAGCATGGCGATCACGCGTTCATCCAGACCCAACTCGCCGCCGGAGACTTGCAAGGTCGCCCGGCCGGCCACCGTCAACACGGCTTCCTCGAACGACCGCAGCACCTCCACGTTCGCCGTGCGGATGGCGACCGAAACCGCCACGCCCAGGGCAATGCCCAAGACGGTCATGGCCGTGCGAACAGGCCGTTCGACCATGTGGGAGCGGGCGATGATTGGGAGTGCTTTCAACATACCAGGAGGCTAACGCCTTCAGTATTGCTCCATCTTTACCGATGCACAAACGCGTGTTAGAGTGAGTCGGTACTTATCACGAAAGGGATTCTGCCTATGTCGCGCGTGACACACAGGCCGGCGCGCGGAGGGCGCGTGGGGAGGAAGAAGGGCACCCCTGTCCTCACACCCCGTCAAAAGCAAATTCTCCGCCTCGTCGCAGAGGGACTGACGAACCGGGAAATCGCCCATCATTTTGGGATCAGTGTGCGAACAGTCGAGGTCCACCGGTTCAATCTAATGCGGCGGCTGAAGGTCCGGAACGTCGCTCAACTCCTTCGCCAATCACTGATGCTGCGCCTGCTGCCGAAAAGTTTCCTCTCCTAATCGAGACTCCGCAAGCAGTCGAAAGTCGGAAAGTCCAAAGTCCGAAAGTCCTGTCGACTTGAAGACTTTATGACTTGATGACTTTTTGACGTCCCAACCGGCTCGGGGCCTTTTTCAACATCCGCTAGAGTTCTTTGAGCTTGCCGATGCAAGCCGCCGGTGACGAGTAGCCCTTCTTTTCCAGGACTGCAGCCAGTTCGGCTTGAAGCCGGTCAAACACGCCCAATCCCTCCTCGACCAGCACCGTTCCCACCTGGACCGCCGTGGCCCCGCACAAGAGGTGCTCAAATATATCGCCGCCGGAGACGACTCCGCCCGTGCCGATAATCGGCAATCGTCCCTTGAACAGCTTCCAGAATGCGCGCACGTTCGCCAACGCCACCGGCTTGATGAGCGGCCCGCCCAGCCCGCCGAATCCGCCCTTCGGTTTGATCACCACCGTTTCGCGCTCAGGGTCCACAACCAACCCGTTGCCGACCGAATTGATGAGCGAAAGAAAGTTCACACCGACCCGTTCAATCACTTTAGAGGTTTGTTCGTGATGCGCCGGATCAAAATACGGCGGGAGCTTCACGCCCATCGGCACGGAGATGACCTTCCGCACTCGTTTCAACAGGCGCTCGGACGCCTCCAGGTCATAGCCGATCTGCGGTTTGCCGGGAATGTTGGGACAGGACAGGTTGACTTCGATGAGATCCGGCGCGCTGGCGTTGATGGCCGTCGCGATCGTGATGAAATCGTCCTCGCATAAACCCGCCACGCTGGCAATGACGGGCTTGCCGAATTTTTTCAGTTCGGGAATGAGCGCGGCATAGGCGCGATAACCCAGATTCGGCAACCCCATGGAATTGATCGATCCGCCGGGGAAGCCGTGGTAGCGCGGCTCTGGATTGCCCTGACGCGACTCGATCGTCATGGATTTGGTGACGATCGCGCCCGCGCGCGAACGGCCCAACGCTTCCAATTCTTCGCGCGTCACGCACAAGGCGCCGGCCGCATTCATCATGCACGTGGGAAAACGCACGCCGGCGATGGTGACTGAAAGGTCCATAGATTACTCAGCAAATAGCGAATAGCAAGCAGCGAACAGCAAAGAATTCAGAGTTTCAGGCTCTTCGATATTGTTCATGAGCTACCAGCTATTAGCTATTCGCTATTTCGCACCTGTCCATCCCGCATCATATGAATGTGATCGGCGGCCCGCGCCGCATCCTGGCTGTGAGTGACCAGCAGAACGGTCTGTTTCAATTCTTTCGAGAGCGACTGCAGCAGCGCAATGACGTCCGCCCCGCTGCGCGAATCCAGATTGCCGGTCGGCTCGTCGGCCAGGAGCAGGCGAGGTCGATGGACGAGCGCGCGCGCAATCGCCACCCGCTGCTGTTCGCCTCCCGACAGTTCGCCCGGCCGGTGCCGCGCGCGCGACTCCATCCCGACGCGCGCCAGACTCTCAGCCGCGCGCCGGCGCGCCGACCGGCCGTTCTCTCCCTGCAACAGGAGCGGGAGCGCCACATTATCCTCAGCCGTCAGCGTGGGCAGGAGGTGAAAGGATTGGAAGACCATGCCGATCAGGGATCGCCGCAGCCCCGTCCATTCCCTGTCGGACAGATTACTCGTCGAGCGTTCTTCCAGAAACAATTCGCCCGACGTCGGATGATCGAGCCCCGCGACAATGTTCAGCAGCGTGCTTTTCCCGCACCCGCTCGGTCCCATCAACGCGCAGAATTCGCCTTCCGCCACGCGGAGGCTGACATCCCGAAGCGCCGCCACGGCAGCCTCGTCCCTGCGATATTCCTTGGAGACATGGTTGAGCTGGACCACTTTGCCGCCTGCGGTCAATACGATGACGCGCTCTTCGTATACCATAACCGCTGGTGAGCCCTCAACCGCGCGACTGCTTGACTCTCCCGCAATGAAACCGTACAACCGGGCCAAGCCGCATGGACAGCACCACGCAAACCCTGGAGCCCTCGGGACTCATCCCTGTCTGGACCGCACTCGTCCGGCGTGTCCTCCACGCGGTGCTGCCCGTTGCGTGCGCCGCGTGCGAAGCGGCCCTGACCGACGACCCCGTTCCGTTCTTTTGCCGAACCTGCTGGGCGACTATTCGACCGCTCACTCGACCCTCATGCCCGCGCTGCGGCCTGCCGTTCGCATCGGACGTGGCGCTGACCTACAGCCCCGATCACTGCTGCCTCTCGTGCCGGCAACGCCCGCCGGCCTTCACCCGGGCCTGGGCGTGCTACGTCTACGAACCTCCGCTGCGGAACGCCATTCATCTCTTCAAATATCGCGGCAAGATCGTGTTGGCCGAGGCATTGGGCGCTTTGCTGCGACAGGCCTGGCGCCGGACGCCGGATGCCGACCTCCTCATGCCAGTCCCACTCCACCCCTCCCGATTGCGCGCGCGCGAATACAACCAGTCCCTCTTACTCGCCGACCAGCTGAATCGTGACCTTCGCATGCCGCTCATCTACGATAACCTCGTGCGCCTGCGCGCCACTCCGCCGCAAACCGAATTGAGCCGGATAGCACGGATAAAAAACCTCCGCCGGTGCTTTGCCGTCCGGCGGCCGGCGGACGTTGCCGGCAAACGCGTGCTGCTGGTCGATGATGTGATGACCACGGGCACGACCGTCAACGAGTGCGCGAAGGTGTTGCGCAAATCCGGAGCATCCGATGTCTACGTCGTCGCCCTAGCGAGAACGGTCTAGAAGTCGCAAAGTCAGAAGGTCTTCAAGTCATAAAGTCCGAAGGCAACTCTGTCAAAACGTCGCTTAACGCAGCCGCCCAGACTTGACGACTTTCTGACTTTCAGACTTTGGGACGATCCTCTGAGAAGCTGTCCGATCAGTCACTACTGACATAGAGTGGCATGCATTGTCATGCAGAATTGCTTGACATTTTT
>JBGPNZ010000049.1:0-11271 GCA_041487795.1 Nitrospiraceae bacterium | reverse complement strand
TCAGATCGCCGGCGTGCTTGCCGAAATGGTGGCGGGCGGCGGCTTCTGCGCCGTAGACGCCCTTGCCCCATTCGACGACGTTCAAATACAGTTCCAGAATGCGCTTCTTGGCCAGGTAGCGCTCGAGCGCATAGGTGATCAGCGCTTCGCTGGCCTTGCGCAGCAGGGTTTTATCGGACGACAGGTAGAGATTCTTCGCCAATTGCTGCGTGAGGGTGCTCCCGCCGCGCGCGAGCTTGCCGGCTTCGACATTGTGCAGCGCCGCTTCCTTGATCCCTTCCCAATCGAAGCCGTCGTGGAAATAGAACGAGGCGTCCTCGGACACGATCACGGCGTGCTGGAGCGCAGGCGCGATCTCCGCCAGCGGCACCCATACGCGGTTCGGCTCGGCGTCCGGGTTCTGCGCGCGCGCCTCCGCCAGCCGCGCTTCGATCAGGGCCGTGGTCGCGGGATTGACCGTCGCGAGGCCCTTCACGTCGGGAAACGTCAGCCACCAGTACAGAGCGAGCCCGGCCGGAGGCAGGACCAGCAGAAGGACCGACCCCAACACGATGCGGAGGAGGATGCGACGGATATTTGACTTCGCCATAGGCCGATGATACAGCAAAACAGACGTGAAACGTAAAACGTAAGGTGTAAAGCGAGATGAAAATCCTCTCCGCTGAATTCGTGAAGAGTTGTGAACAACCGGACCAGTTTCCAAAAGACCGGCTGCCCGCCGTCGCCTTCGTCGGACGGTCCAACGTGGGGAAGTCGGCGCTGATCAATTCGCTGCTGCGCCGGAAGGGGCTCGCGCGAGTGAGCCGCACCCCCGGCAAGACGCAGATGATCAACGTCTTTCTCGTCACGACGGACGACCCGAAGGCGCGGCGTTTCTATGCGGTGGATTTGCCCGGCTACGGCTACGCGAAGGTGGCAAAAACCATCCGTGCCCGCTGGCAGCCGCTGATCGAGCAGTATCTGACCGGGAACGACGGGCTGCGGGGCGTACTGCTGCTGGTCGATTCACGTGGGACGGAACGCCAGGATGCGGAGGCCGTCGGCTGGCTCGGCCGGAGCGGGCTTCCTGTGCTGCTCGTTGCCACGAAGTCGGATAAACTCTCGCGCAGTGAGCGAACCGCCAGCCTCTCGGCGCTTCGCGGCGTCTTCGATCTTTCGGAAGATGCCGATGTGGTGGCCTATTCGTCCGTGACGCACGAGGGGCGGGATGAATTGTGGCAGGCGATCAGGGGGATGCTCACCGCATCGTCAGGCTAGGGGTGAGGGGCTAGAGGTCGGATTCCTACCTCTCGCCTCGTGCCACTTGCCTCTCGCCTATAATTTGACTTCGATGTACGCCTTGTTCTTCAGATCGGTCATCCACCGCTGGAAGCGGTCTGCGCTCTTCTGCTGAAACACAAGCCCCTGCATCTCGTTTCTGACTTCTTCCAGCGGGCGAAACTGCGCCGTCTTTTTCTCGTCCAGTCGGATAATGTGGATGCCGTCGGGCGTTTCCACCGGGTCGCTGACGTTGTTGGGTTGGAGCGCCGCCACCGTCCGCTCGATGGACGGGTCCATGTCGCCTTGACGAATGAAGCCCAGGGCGCCGCCCCGTGTCGCATCGGCGTCATCGGAGTAGCGGAGCGCCAGGTCGTCGAACTCTCCGCCCTTCTTGAACTGATCGTAGATTTCCCGAGCCCGCTGGCGCAACGCTGCGCGCGATTCGCCTTTGCGGGGGAGCAGGAGAATTTGGCTGATCCGGTACTCTTCGGGGAGCATGAACAGTGTCAGGTGCCGCTCGTAGTAGCGCTTCAAATCGTTCTCGGACACCATCACCCCGGTCCGGATTTCCCGGTTCTCGAGGGTGAAGAGAATCAACTGCTCCTTGAGCGCTTTCTTTTCCTTGGGATCGTCAAGGTTCACCGGCGTTCCCCGCTGCTGCAAGTCCATCGCGGTTCGCCGGATGTCCTCCTCAGACGGGTCCACACCCTTCGTCTGCGCATGCTGCATCTGGAGCCGCCGCTCGATCATGCGGGTGAGGGTCCGGTACTCGGTCTGCTGCATCCTGGCCTGGAGCTCGGCGCCGCGGTACTGTTGCTTCAGCCGCTTGCGCTCCGGCTCCATTTCCGTCCTGAGCTCGGAGAGCATGATGACTTCTTTGTTGACGACGGCGACGATCCGGTCCGTGAGTTCTGCGGCGTCGGTTTGGATCGGAAGCAGGGTTGATGCAGCGGCCAGGGCGATGCCGATCAGCAGTCCAACGCCGCGACGATGGCCGGTCCGGAGCGGCAGGGGAGGCAACTCAGGGAATGCGTGATGCCGGTGAATCATGGCGGAGTCGCTACGGAGTGGGCACGCCGGGTACCTGGCCGGGGGCGTCGGGAACGATTCGGGATGCATCGGCCATGCGGATGGCGGCTTTGCTGCGCAGGGCTGCCAGGAATTCTTCGAACTGCTTACGCCGTTTCTCGGCAGACAGCTCCTGCATGAGCCGTTCCCGGGCGACGTGCGCGCTTCGGGCGTCTAAGGGGTCGCGGCTGGTGACTTTGACGAGTGCGAAGCCCGCTGCCACTTGGATCGGTTCGCTCACGACGCCGGGGTTCTGCGTCAGAATAGCGGCCTCGATTTCCTGTGGCGCGGCGTTCTTCCGATACGGGCCCAGGTCGCCTCCTCGAAACTTCGTCGCCTGATCGATTGAAAATTTCTGCGCGAGTTTGGCGAAGTCCGCCCCCGCCTCAAGTTGCTTTTTCACATCCAGCGCCTGCACGGCGGTGGGGACGATAATTTGCGCCGCGCGAATATGTTCCGTGGCCAGCACGGCGGAGGAATGCGCCATGTAGTAGGCTTCCATTTCTTCCTGGCTCACTTGCCCGTGAGTCTTCGCCATCTCCCGCACCAGTTCGTCCAGCGCGAGCTGCTCCTGGAACCGTTGAGCCCGTTCGCGGACCTCCGTCGTCTGGTCGAGGCCAAGCCGTCGCGCTTCCTGCAGCAGCAGCTCCCGCGCGATCATGTCCTCCAAAAACTTTTTCTTGCCGCCTTCGCGTTGATAGCGGACTTGCCGGGATTCCGGCAACTCGGCCCACCGGACGTCGAATTCGCTCTGCGTGATGGGTTTGCCGTTTACGACGGCGAGGACGGGCGATTCATCGGACGAAGCCGGCGTGCAACCGGGCATGCCGAGCATCGCGCACACGATGACGATGCATACCGTGCTGAGTGCGGAGTGCTGAGTGCTGAGTGCAGGTTTCATGAATCCGTTGAGTATGCTGATTTCGCGGGCTTTTTGGTATCACAGACGGCGAGCGTTTGCAAGACAGCGGTCAGTTCGGGAAATACCGAGGCCCAATCCGGCTTCGGCATCTGCACTTCAAAGGAGAGGGGCGAGCGCAGACGAAATCGCCGCGGATACCGGTCCATGATCTGCCGGATCCCTCCCTCCGGGACGGCGGCGTTGGGATCGAAGGTGAACGCGAGGGTGGGCGGCGGCTCCGGCTTGACCTCCACCTGCGCCAGTCGAAGCGTCTGTGCCAGCATCCGGACCTGCATGACTTCGAAGAGCCGCTCCACCGGGTCGGGGAGGGCGCCATAGCGATCCTGAATTTCTCCGTGCAACAGGGCCAAGTCGCCCACTTGGCGGCAGGACGAGAGTCGTTTGTAGAGCGACAGGCGTTGATGGGAGTCGCCGACGTAGTCTTCCGGAATGAAGGCCGAGACGTTCAGATGCAACGTCGGCTCCGGATCGTCTTCGACCACGGTCCCTTTGATCTGTTGAACCGCGTGTTCGACCATCTTGAGGTACAGATCCAGCCCGATCGCCGCGATGTGCCCAGACTGTTGCCTGCCCAGGAGATTGCCGGCGCCGCGGATTTCCATATCGGCGGCGGCGATCCGGAATCCCGAACCCAGTTCCGTAAATTCCTGAATGGCCACGAGCCGCTTCTGCGCGTCGGAGGTCAGCTCGCCCTCTTCCGGCGTCAGGAAGTAGGCGTAGGCCTGCTGGCCGGATCGGCCGACGCGGCCGCGCAGTTGGTAGAGCTGCGCCAATCCAAATGTATCGGCGCGGTGCACCAGGATCGTGTTTGCAGTGGGCACGTCCAGGCCGGATTGAATGATCGCGGAGGTCACCAGCACGTCCGCTTCGCGGCGCAAAAACTTCAGCATCACCGACTCCAGCAGACGATCGTCCATCTGCCCGTGGGCCATGACCATGCGCGCTTCGGGCACCAGTGCCTGCAGCCTCGCGCCCATGCGCTCCATCGTCTGGACGCGATTGTAGACGAAGAACGCCTGGCCGCCGCGACCCAGCTCGCGGAGGAGCGCTTCCCGGACGGCGGTCTCGTGGTAGCGCAGCACCTGCGTCTTGATCGCCAGGCGCCCGGCCGGGGCCGTCTCGATGATCGAGAGGTCGCGGAGGCTGGACATGGCCATCTGCAGCGTGCGCGGAATCGGCGTGGCGGTGAGCGTCAGCACGTCCACCTGCGTCCGCATCTGCTTGAGCCGTTCCTTGTGCCGGACGCCGAACCATTGCTCCTCGTCGATGATGACCAGGCCGAGATTGCGGAATTGCACATTTTTCTGGAGCAATCGGTGCGTGCCGATGACGACGTCCACCGAGCCCGCGACAAGGTCTTTCAAGATCGTCCTGGCCTCCTTTGCCGTCTGGAACCGCGACAGCATGGCGACGCGCGCGGGGAACGGCGCAAAACGCTGGGAAAAATTGTCGTAGTGCTGCTGGGCCAGAATCGTCGTCGGCACGAGCAGGGCCACCTGACGGTTGTCCTCCACGGCCTTGAAGGCCGCGCGCATCGCGACTTCCGTCTTGCCGTAGCCCACGTCGCCGCAGACGAGGCGGTCCATGGGTCTGGGCGATTCCATGTCGCGCTTGACGTCCTCGATCGCGCGATGCTGGTCCTCCGTCTCCTCGTACTCGAAGGCCGCTTCGAACTCGTGGGTCAACGTGCTGTCGCCGCCGTACCCGGCGCGTTTGACCACCTCGCGGTTGGCATAGAGTTCGACCAGTTCCTGCGCCATCTCCTCGATATCTTTCTTGACGCGGGCTGTGGTGCGTGCCCAGTTGGCTCCCCCCAGCCGATCCACCCGCGGCGCGTGCCCCTCCGCGCCGGAGTAGCGTTGGATCTGATTCAGCCGGTCGAGCGGCACATAGAGCGTGTCGCCGCCGGCGAATTCCAGGATCAGAAAATCGCTCTCGAAGTCCTGGATCAGCAGGCGGCGCAGGCCCCGGTAGCGGCCGATTCCGTGCTGCACGTGCACGACGAAGTCGCCCTCGTTCAGATCCTCCAGCGACGAGAGAAACGCGGCGGTTTTACTCTTGGGCGGCGGCCGGTGGCGGGCGCCCTTGGCGAACAGTTCCTCCTCGGTGACAATCGTCAGCCGTCCCTCGGCGGACACGAAACCGGCCGAAAGATCGCCGTGCATCAGATAGAACGGTGGCTTCTGCGCGCCGGACGCGGTCCAGTGCTGCGGGGTCCAGTGCGCGGCGGGCAAATCGTGCTCGCCGAAGAGGGCCAGCAGGCGGTCCACCTGGCCGCGGCTGCGCGCCACGAGCACGACCAGGCCGCCGCTTCGCAGGCGATTCAGGATCGCCAGAGTCTCGGTAAACGGCGTGCCGCGCTGCGCCAGCCCGACGCTCGCCGGCGATTGAACGGGAAAGGTGACGGCCGGCTGCCATGAGGCGTCGAGCGACGCGAGCGGCACCGTCGCCAGGCACGGCCACGCGGCGGTGAGAGCCGAGATCTCCTCCCACGTGAGAAACAACCGGGCCGGTTTCGGGTAGGCATCGCGATCGCGTTGCCCGCCGTGCCGCGCATGCGCGTCTGTGATTTCTTCCCAAAACTCGGCCGCTTTTTGGGCCAATGTCGGTGGATTGTCAAACACCAGCACCGGCGGCGTGGCACAATAATCCAGCAATGTCTCCAGGCCGTCGTAGACGTCCGGGCCGCGCCATTCGGCGTCCGGCGGGAGCGGTTCCAAACCTTCGCGCCAGCCTTCGGGATGAATCAACTCGCGGGCGGGCAGCACCCAGGCATGATCGCGCGTGGCGGTGGATTTTTGCGTGGCCTGATCGAATAGCCGCACCGACTCGATCGTGTCGCCCAGCAACTCGATGCGCAGCGGTTCGTCGTACGCCGTGGAATAAATGTCCACGATGCCGCCGCGGATGCTGAACTCGCCGGGAATTTCCACGACCGACGTGCGCCGGTAGCCGAGCCGGAGCAGGCGCGCGATCAGCGCGTCGCGTTCCATCGTGCCGCCGGAAGCGAGTCGGAGACAGGCTCCGGTGAGCACGGTGCGCGGGAGCAGGCGATGGAGCAGGGCCGGCACGGAGGTGACCATCACGGTGCGCTGTCCGGTCGTCAACCGGTGCAGCGTCCGCATCCGCCGCGCGACCAATTCGACGTGGGGCGGTGTGGCTTCATAGGGCAGAGTCTCCCACTCGGGAAACAACGCGAGCGGCTCGGTCGAAAGCCCGATCACATTGTGGAAGAACGTCAGATCGTTGTAGAGGCGCTCGGCGGCGGCGTCGGACGCGCTGACGATCAGCCAGGACTGATCATGAGCGCGCGCCAGCAGAGTCAGCGCGAACGCCGTTGCGGAGCCGTACAGGCCGGTCAGGCAGGGCCGGCCTGTCGCGCTGCGCAGGGCGTCCTGCACGGGCCGAAGAAGCTGATCCCATGAAGATGGTGATGGCGCGGGTGCCGGCACGGAAACCTTACGAATGACCGGATTGGATTTTTTTGACGAGGTTCGTGGTGGAGATGTCGGGGATAAGAGGGACGGTGCGAACGATCCCGCCGCGGGCTTCGACCGACTCGCGGCCGACAATCTGCTCCAGCTTCCAGTCGCCGCCTTTGACCAGGACATCCGGCTGCAGATCGGCGATGAGCTGTCCGGGGTCCGGTTCGTCGAACAGGACGACGTAATCCACACAGGCCAATGCCGCCAGCACCTCGGCGCGCTGGCCTTGCGGCACGATCGGGCGGCCGTTCCCCTTGCTCAATGTCCGCACGGACTCGTCAGTGTTGAGGCCGACGAGCAGAATATCGCCCATGTCGTGGGCGGCTTGCAGGTAACGGATGTGGCCGATGTGCAGTAAATCGAAACAGCCGTTCGTAAACACGATCCGGCGGCCCTGCGCGCGCCGGATGGGGAGGATCTTCATCAGATCTTCTTTGGATTTGATCTTGTCCAACATGACGGCCCATCTTACCTGTGAGGGACGCGCGAAATCTAGGTCGAGTTATTACCTGCCAATGTCGGAGGCATACGAGATCGATCCGTTTTTCGAAGGGGGTTCTTCGGTTGTTTTTTACGGACTGCGAAGTAGTTCACACCCTAAACTCGGCTCCTAGTATAAAAATAAAAGCATAGTCGCCAATACGCCGTGCTTTTCATTGATTGTTTCTATGGCGGCGAGGGCGTAGTCCCCATTGCGAACTTCTACTTGACAGAGGTGGTCAAGGGACATAGCCTGCGTGCTACAGAGAAGTATGACTGCACGATAATCTTGCAATGAAGAAGAGGCGTTGATGGTGATGCTCCATCGAATGGAGAGGAGGTCAACCATGCTGCTGCGTGAAAATTTTCGCACAACGCTCATTTGTCTCACTGTTCTCTTAGGTATGGTGCAGGGTGGTTGTGCGGAGACAAAAGAGAACCACAAATGGATCGTTTATGAAAAAGATAGGGCGTCAGGGTATTTGATTCGTCACAAAGCCACTGCAGAGCCAAATACTGATTTATCTAAAATTGTAGATCCAAACGGAGCTACACCTGGCAAACCAATAGTTGACGAGAATGATCAGATCCACGTTCTGGTGACGGAGTTACAGGAAGTAGAAAGATGTAAAACCAAGGAAACAGACTTCAAGCAACCCCCGGCCAGTAGAGTATATTCAACGGCGGGTGCGGCAAAGGCGGCGTCGACCGCAGCGGCAAAGGATGCGTCGGTGGCGTCGGCAGAAGCGGAGAAGCAAACAACAACAGCAGCAGCTGCAGAGAAAGAGAACAAATTCTCTTCTTGTCTCGTAGACGTTCGGGATAGGGGTGGCAAGGAGATCACATACCAATTTGTCAAAACCGAAAAAAAGGTGGGTAGCGAAGACAAAGAGCGAGCCTTGTTTGAGGATAGCGTTCAAGTTCGCGAACTTTATCGCTTTCGCATTATGGCGGGGCCAGTGTTCTCAACTCTTCAAAAGAAACATAAAAAATACAGCCTGCAAACCAACAGTGCCGGGCAAAAGGAAGTGGTCGCCACCGCCGCGAGCGATACTCCGGCGAATTTCGCGTTGCTACTGAAGGCCTATATTTGGGAACGTCGAGATGTTTTAGCCGATCTACCTGAATGCAGTCCGTTCAGTAATTTTGAAAAAACCAAGCGGGGGTGCCTGCAAAGATTCAACCCTGTGATAGGGATCAATTTTTTGAATCCTAATCCACTTCAGAACTTTTACGCGGGAGTAAGTTTTGAACCGGTTCAAGGGGTGGATATTGTGGGCGGCGTTCATTGCGCAAAAACCCAGCAGTTGGCGGATGGGTTTTCGCAAGGGCAAGTTATAACCACCCCAGGTGTAACCGACGTGGCAAAAAAGGATCGGTTTAATAACGGCTGGTTCGTCGGGGTTACCGTTGATGTCGGTGTCGTGGGGACTTGGTTTGGCAAAGTCTATGATGCTGCAAAACCTGGCTTCGTAAATCCGTAGTCGTGGGTACTTCTGAAACGAGCATCTGCTGACATCATTTGTTAAGATTTAAGGGAGTAACCTGATCGAGGGCGCGTAACGCCGGCTGGTAGACCGAACAGTCCTTCGTTGATCTTGGATCCACCGCTTTCTCATCCAAGCAAAGACGGTAATTTTTGACTAACCGAGCTACCTCTTCGCGAATGTCTGCGTCGGCTTTGCGCTGGCGATATTCCTGGCACAAGCGTGCGGCCTTGCCTTCTAAGACACTGCAGTCAATTCTGCCGTAGTTCAGGCTTTCACAACCTGTCAATAGCCCAGTGAACGCAAAGCCAAGGAGGAGAAATTTTTTCATGACCGCCTCCCACTGGCAACATTTTACTGAAGGGCTCAGCGAAAGCCAAGCCCAATGTGCGGACGCTTGTGGGGGAGCGGAGGACTCCGCTACACTTGCTGAACGACGCGGTGAAAGTCAGGGAGGCTTTCGCCGGCAAGACAAAGGCATGGGAGGATACGATGGCCGATCTCGACGAACAAGGCGGCAAGGCCTACGCGCTCTATTCGTCGCTCCGGCGGTTCTTCGAACCGCTGCGCGAGCACTGGAGCAAACTGACACCACACGAGCAACAAATGGTGATCAAGGAAGTCGAGGCTTTTCTCGACTCGGTCCGCAAGCAGGGAGCCTGATCGCGCGGAGAGGAGTGCTATAATGTACTCTCTAGCTTTGGAGATACCGGTGCCATGAAGCCAATGCGGAAAACAGTCCTCGCGATCGGAGCCGTACTGTCCGTGCTGGCCTTTCAGGGGATGGCCCTGTCTGCAGAACAATCGGGCAACAAGGGCGATGCCTCAGGTGCAAAGGGTTCCTCGAAGTCTCTTGCTGAGACCGTCGAGGAGGTCCGGAACTCCATCAACGAGGCATGGCAGAAGCTGACCAATCCTAAAACCGTCGAGCCGGCCCGTCAGAAGGTCAATGAGGCGTGGAAGGGTCTCTCGGATGCTGCCGGCGCCGCGGTCGGGACGCCAAACAAGTCCCAGAAGGACAACAAGGAGACAAAGAGCAAGTAGGGATCCGCCGACTGCCTATTTCTTCGCTTCGGCTTTACAGTACCAACCCTCGCCTTTCACGCCATTGACGGCATCCTCCAGTTGATCCGGTTTCACCCTCACATCAGCGGTCACGACCACCGAGCCCTTGACGCTCTTGAAATCCAGCGCTGTCACGCCCGGCACTTTCTTCAGCGCCGCCTCCACCGACGGCCGGTAGAGATCGCACATCTTCCCGCCCAATGCGAGAGTGATTTTCTGCTCGGCGGCCAAGGCTGGAATCACCGTCGCCACCACGAGCAACGCCATCACTGTCCAAGAGCCTTTCATCGGCACCTCCTTACTGAGCGTCGTTCTCTGGAGTCCCGCCCAAATGAATCACCTTCGCGCCGTGTTTCTCGATGATCGCGTCCATGGCGGCGAGGGCCTTGCTCCGCCGCTGATCGAAGAGACCCGCCGTGGCGGGAACGAGATCGCCCAGTGTCACGCCGGCGAGCCGATACTTCGTTCGCGGCGACATGAGGCTCTGCAGCGCTTCCCGGATGTCCCGCCACATCACCGGATCGTCGTTGAACGGCTTGGGAAAGTGATGTTGCTTCGTCGTGAGTCGATGCGTTGAGTCCTTGAGCTTGACGGTGAACGAGCCGGCGGCGAGACCTTCCACCCGCAACTCGTGCGTCAGTTCGGCGAGAAACCCGCGCAACGTCTTTTCCAGGAATGCCGGATCGTTCGTGTCGTGATCGAAGGTCGTCTCGTGCCCTGTGCTCTTCTGCTCTCGATCCGGGACGACCGGATCGTCATCCATCCCTCGCGCGAGCGCCTGAATCATCGGCAATCGCTTTCCCCAGATACGGCGGAGCGACGATTCGAAGCGCGGCTCCATCAGATCGCCGATCGTACGGACGCCGATCCGCTCCAACGAGTCGGCGGTCTTTGGCCCAATGCCCGGAAGCGATTTGACCAGACGCGGGGCAAGGAAGGCCGCTTCGGTGCCTGGTTCAATTATGGCGAGGCCGTCAGGCTTGTGGGCGTCGGCCGCAACCTTTGCGACAATCTTGCTCGTGGCCACCGCGATCGTGCAGCGCAGGCCGGTCGCCTCGAAGATCGCGTCCTTGACCTGCCGGCCCAGCGCAGTCGGGTCTGGGTGCAGCAATTGCAGATCGGTTGCATCGGCGTAGAACTCGTCGATGCTGCTCCATTCCGTGGCGGGGAAGAACCGGCCGGTCACTAGCTGCATCTGCTCGTGCAGGCGCTGGTAGAGGGGACGATCAGGCGGAACGAGAATCAGGTTGGGGCAGAGTTTGAGCGCGTGGGCCGTCGGCATGGCGGAGTGGACGCCGAAAGACCGCACGGCATAACTTGCCGCGGCAATGATCCCGCGCGGCGGCGGGCCGCCGACAGCGACCGGCTTGCCGGCCAGCGAGGGATCGGCCACGGCTGCCGCGGATGCGAACATCGCGTCCACGTCGCCGAAGACAATCTGCCGCAGCCATTTTGCCATGTCGGCACAGGCTCATGCCGCTGTAAAGGGGAGTTCCAATTGAAC
>JBGPNZ010000048.1:0-11290 GCA_041487795.1 Nitrospiraceae bacterium | reverse complement strand
TCTGCTTGCCGCAGTGTTCGCACGAGTAGACCGTGAGAATCTTCCCTGTCGCGGGGGACGCGTTCTGCATCTTGCTCATCGCTTTCCCGCAACACTCGGGCACTCGCGGCACCTCTCTCAGCGTTTTGACTTTGTCCATCACCCAGACCTCCTTTCACTTTCGCCCAGAAAAGAAAAACCCGGCTCAGGATTTTCTCCCGAGCCGGGCTTCGTTACAGGGAGCCGTGACGGCTCCCGCTTCACTACACCCGTCCCTGTTGCGCGGCAGTATCTACGGCAACACCACCTGTCGTCAAGTCTTTTTTTTCGGTGGGTTGCAGAGCGTGTGCCCGGTCGAGCACCAACTTGCCTTTTTTCGACGGCGAGAGCGTGTACACCCGGCCATTGAACGCCACCACGAGCGGCAGTTGCAGGATGCTCGCCGTGTCGTCGAGAATTGCCAAAACAACGAGTTTTTTCGCCAACTTACCGTTCCCTTCAGTGGGCATGAGACGCGTCCCCGAACTCGTCCATCAGCACCTTGATCCACCCCAAGTAGAGCCGTCCAAGTTCCTCTTCCCACCAGACCAGCAGGGGGAGGGGGAGGTCGTGAAGCAACCCCTCTCCGGCCCAGAACGCGCGGGCGTCGGGGGAAAGATCATCGAGCGTAGGAGTCTTCTCGGCCTCAACCAGCGGCACAGGAAACCAGAGAATGTCGGCCTCTTTTTTCGGCGATTTGTACAAGAACGAGACAGTGCCCAAGTAATTACCGCTGATCTTGTGAGGGTCAGCCCACTCGATGCGACGATGAAAACCGCCGAAGCGGTAGATGTCAGCACGACTCGTGTCCGGGTTCAGGATGACTCCGTACGTCGCCGAACGGATCGTCTTGCCGAGAAGGTTCGCGACGGTCTGACACGCTTGGTCTTTTCTTTGTAGCGCCTCTTTCATCTTCGACTCGTTGTACTTTGACACTCGGTCACGGGCCATACCCGCCATTCGAATTTGCTCTTCAGGCTTCGTGTCGAATGTCGTGCGCCACTGCCGGTTTTCTGGCTTGTCTTTCCCGGCAGAGATGAGTCCGGTCTTGATGTCGAAGGCTTCGCCTCTCGCCACACCGTCGATAGGGTAATTCCCCGCGTAACTCTCAGGCTTGACCAAATGCGCGGTCGGGTCTTTCTGCTGAAGAAACGCCGCGACGATGTGCTCGCCGATCTCGCCCGATTCCTTTTTGCTTCCGAACTTCGTCCTGATCGCGATGGCTTTCCCCACATAGACCGGGACACGTGAGACGTTGCGGATCGTCACGCGTGGTGCTTCGCCTTTCTGTCTGATCGCCTGCTTCACGTCAGCAGGCTCGCCACCACCTTTGCCCTTGGGGACAAACTTGCCGCCCATGTGGGTGCCAGCCGCGCCACGCGGATGCAGTGCTGGGTCGAAGGCTTCGAGGATCGGGGGAAACCGCCTCCTGAATTTACCGACGCCTTCAACGAGCGTGCGGGAAGCCCTGATCAAATCCCACTTCTTCGTGAGCCACGCCTTGTCGGTGTCTTCGAGATTTTCGATGTGGATGGGGAATGCCGCGTCGATCTCATCGTAGCGGAGCGGCGCACCTGCCGGGCCATCACGACGAGCAAGGAAGACTTCGGTCGTCGACCACGGGCGATAGATTTTCCCAAGGCTCGCGATGACCGTGACCGGGACACCAGTTTCTTCTTCCATCTCGCGCTGCGCAGCGTCTTGAGGGCTTTCCCCTTCGTCAACGTGACCGCCCGGCAGAGCCCAGAACGGCATGCCACGCGGCCTGATTGCCCAGATTTGATGATTCGGCTCGAAGCAGACAATAGCGACCCGGTAGTACGGCGCGAGCAAACCTCCATCGAAGGCGTCTTTCGCGTAGATCACAGTGCCGGAAGCCATGCTGACGATCTCGGTCACGTCTTCCGGTGCTACTGTGACGACAGGCACAGCGAGTGTAACGTCTGAGGACTGCTGCTGACGCGCTGTCGGCACTATCGCGACGGCAAGATGCGGATCAGCGACGCCGGGCAGAAAGCCTTCTTTCAGAAGCAACTTCACTGTTTCGCTCAAGTCGACGCTTGACAGCCATTCGCGAGGCTCGAAAATGCCGAGTGATGCCGAGCGCGCCTCGGTGATGTCCATGATCCTGACCGCGTAGACCTGCCCAAGCCTGCGGTCAGGGAACGTGACTGTCCTGAGCGCGGGCCAGCGCTCGATCAGATCAAGCGTCAGCCGACGGCGGTGAGGCTCCCACGTCGGGCCGATCTCCGGGGAGTCTGCAACGTAACCCCGGTGCATTTCAATCCACCGCGCATTCTCGACCTTGCGCAGTGACCGCCAGCCTTCTGTCGTCCATGCCGTAGATTTCTCTGAGGCGTGGTCGAGGTCGTCGGTGCGGACAAGGATCGCATCGGGTGAGCCTGTCGCTTGGGCGAAGG
Organism: Nitrospiraceae bacterium; assembly: GCA_041487795.1. GTDB lineage: Bacteria > Nitrospirota > Nitrospiria > Nitrospirales > Nitrospiraceae > 2-02-FULL-62-14. The sequence goes on along the minus strand of JBGPNZ010000048.1, from coordinate 8,852 downwards.
CTTCAGTTGAGTACCAATCTCCGTCAGGAACAACGCCAACGGCGAATGCTGGGACATCCAAGCGCTCGACAGGCCGGTAGGCAAAACCGTTCGGCTCACTCTTCGTTGAGGTTTCGATTGTCATGAGCGGCCTGAGCCTGAAACTGCCCCACGGGAAGCCCGTCTCGGCTTCCATCTGCGCGGCCTGACGGCGCGTGTAGCCCTCAGACTGAAGCCACGCATCGGCTTCGACACGGAGGGAAGAGAGATCGTCGTTGCGCTCGAACACGGCGATGGTACACCGGCAGTTGATATGGCGCGGCGGCAGATCGTCGTCGTCGCCGAGGATGCGGCCGTGACGCGCCACACAGCCGGGCGTCGAGTTGTCGTCAATGATCGCGTACCAGACCTCGACCGCGTCCTGACTACGCGCCTGTCTCGACATGAGCAGGTTCCACTGCTTACGGGCTTCGTTCTTGTAAATCTTCACGCTGCTGTATGCCGGGCCTTTCGGCTCGGCGAGTTTGTCGACACCGAACGTCTTCATCATCCTGTCGCGCAATTCTTCGAAAGTCTCGCCTCGCAAGAGAGCCGAGCGCACGTCCCCCGTGACCTTATCCTTGAGCCCGTCGGTGATGTGGAACATATGGTCGAAGAACGTGCCTCCCGCCGTGACGCCCGTCGTGAGTTCATTGAGGACGTTGCGGCCAGGCCAAGGCAATTCCTTGAATGACATGCCAGAATACGGCGCGAGGTGCTGTCTCACCGCCTGCGGCTGCATGTTGAGAGTGCCGGTGAGGTTCTCGACGGCGTTTGAGTTGAGTTCACGCGCAAGATTCTTGACGTGTGAGTCGATTGCTTGGTCAATGGCAAGATTCGCGCCCGTAGCCCGAGCACGGACGTATGTCGGGTCGTCTTTCAGGTACGTCTCGTAAACTGTGCGAATGCGGAAGAGCAGCCGGTCACGGTCAGCACGGTAGAGTCGGGCGATGTCAAGCGAATCGTTGTCGAGACGACGACCGAGCCACTCGCGAAGGCGCTCAGTTGCCTTTCTGTAGGCATCAGATAGCGTCCTACGGCGCGCTTCGATCAGTACCATGTCTCGCTCGTTCGGCAGTGTAGGGTTATTTACCATCGCGGGTCAAGGCAAGCCTTGTCTATTCCTCGTTGACGTAGAGGGGAACGGACGACGTGAAGAAAATGTGTGTCGCGTCCTGCGTTACCTTGAGCCGTGCGATGAACTGTCCCACTTCAAAATCCCCGGCCTTGGTCGTGTACACGCAGAGCCCTTCAAGGGGCGTGCGGATGACCATCGGGTAGGGGGATTTATCCTGCCCCGGCACTACCAGTTCGACCGTGCTCGTGCCAGTGAGATCAGCAACGGTCCCGTTCTCTAACACGGTAAACCGCAACTCAACCCCGACATCCTGATTGGAGAATGCCATCCTAGACCTCCTCTCGGGTCATCCGTACGTAGTATGTGTGCGTAGAGTCGAACTCGACAGTAAACGTGTGCGTAGAGTCGAACTCGACAGTAAAGCGGAAGACTAGTATTTTTATCTTCGTGGTGTGGACAACAGGAGCAAGCCCAGCGAGAGTCAACGAGCCAGTGCCGGGAGAAATCTTTTCTTCCCCTCTAATTGACCCGGTCTGCCCATCCACGGACAGCGCTCCCACACCGGGAGTGAGGAAGACAGTGACCACAAGAATCGGGGCGGTGCCGACGAGATCAAGAATTCCACGGGAGGGGACAAAATCACCTGGGCTCTGTTGCTCAACTTCAGGTGTCTGTCCTTCCAGCGTAAGCGCGCCAGCACTCGGCGTGATGAAAACCGAACTCTGAAGAGTCGGCGAATCGCTGGCGAGAACCAAAACCCCTGAATCGGGCGTGAGGAATATGAATGTAGAGATAAGAACGGATGGAGTCTGCCCAGAGACGGACAGAGAACCTGCGGACGGCGTCAGGAACGTCGTCGTGACGAGCGTGGGTGCATCGCTTGCGATGGCTAAGTCGAACGCGGGCGGGCCTCGCACCATGTTGAGGAGCAGGGACGGGGACGCACCAGCGAAGACCAGCGCTCCGATGTCGGGAGTGATAAACGACAGGTCGATCTCCACAACTACCGCTGCGACTCCGGCGATAGTGAGACTGCCAGCCGACGGCGTGAGGAGGGTGTTCAGCATCATGGACGCCGCAACACCAGAGGCGGTGAGTGCACCAACGGCTGGTGTGAGGATGGTGTTCAGCATCATGGACGCCGCAACACCAGAGGCGGTGAGTGCACCAACGGTGGGCGTGCGCGTGGTGACGGCGGCGGCGGCAGGCCCTAGGAGGAGCACAAATGTCTCCCGCGCCGTCGCGTCTGCCGCCGTCCAGTTCAGCGTGAAGCCGTCCGCATCGAACGACACAAGGTCTGCCACAGAGGGGAACGTGGGCGAGCCGTGACCTTCGACAATGTGCTTCACGCACTTGGTTCGGTCAAGGTCATGGCTCGCATTGGATGATCCTGAGACGGCGTCCTTAGAGGCCCACGAGCAAACACCCCGGTTGCTCGAACTTGTCGCCAGCCCAAGCATCCGTCGGCAGTTCGCCGTGTTCGCGGTGCTGGATACCCCGCAGTCGGAGGAGAAGATCGCGGCGACTGGCGCGAACCCGGCCCCCGTGTAGCCGACGTTGCCGGTTGAGCCCGGCGACGTGAACGAGATGATCTTGGCCTGAATGCCCTTGAGGCAGAGGAAGCCATAGAGGAACGCAGACGCTGGAACCGTCGTGTAGTTGACCGTGTAGCCGTCGGCGTCAAACTGGAGGAAAGTGCCCTCGACCTGCCAACCCGTATTCGACAGGCCCGCGATGCTGGCGGTGGACTTCTGCGCCCCGCGTTGTACCGTGGGATTGACCCCATCGACGTGACGACCGGCAGTGTAGAACGTATTTGTTATGGAGAAGGCCGCACCGAAGAATTGTGTAGCGTTGGCGAGTGCGCGGGCGAGGGGCTCGGTGGTCGTGAGCAGTTGAGCCAGAAACATCACCAGACTAGGCTGGAACCCGACGCCTGTGGTGGCAGAGTTCCCTGTGGAGGTCGCCACCCCCTTCTCATTCACGTTACTGTTCGTCAGATCGGAGCCGCCCAAGCAGAGGACTTGAATAACGTGATTGATGTCGGCTGTGTTCGTCCAATTGAGCGTGAACCCATCGGCGTCAAGCGAGGTCAGGGAAGCAGCAGCAAACGTAGTTCCGCCGTTTGGGTTGAGAAGTTGAATGAACAGGGCTTTAGATTGCGCGACTGCTGCCGCCGCTCCACCGGCATTATCAACAGCGGTTGAGGCACTGGAATACTGAGTCGGCGTCCCGGTCGGCTGGGCTCCCACCCCGATGTTGAACGGGGCATGAGCCCCAGAGCCATCAGCCGTCAGAGAAGTAGCGATGCAGAGCAGGGCTTGCGGGGCAAACCCTGCTCCGGTATAAGACACGCTTCCAGTGGCTACGGGGACTGTGATCGACAGAATCTTGGCAGAGAAACCCATCAGGCGACTCGCTGCTGGCGCGGCTTAGACATAGGCCACGGACCGGCGAATTGTAATCGTCGTTGAGACGACAGGCGGCAGGCACCGCCGCCGATAGGCGGGCGCTATAAACATTTGGTCAAAGACGATGCGCTACCCGGAGATGACCTGCAAGGTGAGTCCAGCCGCCACGCGCAGGAACACGTCAGCCGGTACATCTTTCTGGGCCGTGATCTCGGGACCGAGCAGTTGCCCGGCGCTGTCCAGCAGGGCGAAGCCGACGGTCCAGAGGCCGGGAACCGGCACGACATCGCTCGTTACCTGAATCGGGTCCGGTGCGCCATAGGGCACGAGGACGTTAGGCATGGCGGCAGGATTGCCCTGTGGATCGGGTGGTCCAGTGAAGCGGAAGCGGTAGTTGGCCGCCACGGTCCCGGTTGGGAAGGTCTGGCTGACGGTGGTCGAAGACGCTGAAATCTTGTGCATGGAGAAGGCTCCTCTTAGGTGACGGTGAGGGTGAGGGTTTGGGCGACCCGCCATGCCGGATTCGGAATGATTGGGGCCGCATACCGATAGGTGTAGTACGCCGTCGGGATCGTCCGCTTGCCGATGCCGATCAGTTGCCCCGTCGCTTCATCGAAGCCCCAGACGCTACCCCAGACCCAAGAGGGGACTGGCTGCCACTCCCAGATGCCCGTGTCCGCATGATAAAGACCCAAGCCCAGAATCGGACTCTGGCCCATGCCCGTGTTGTTCGGAATCATCACGAGCCGATTGATCGGGTCAAAAGCCAAGTAGACTTCTTGGCTCCCATCGCCGGGCGGGACGTAGGACGAGGGCAAGAGGATCGGCGTCACCGTGCCGTCGATCAGACTCACCTTGATAAGCGCCGGACCACGCGGCGGGGTGGTCACGCCCCCAGCCACCCCACCCGCATCGCCAAACGCATCGAGCCAGTAGACGGCACGCCCCGCCGCGTCGATGACGATCTGCGCGCGGTTGGGAACAGGATTCCACGTAGGCGTCAGGCCAAGATTCTTTGTCCTCCACGTCTGGGTTGCCAGATTCAGCCGCTCAAGCGTCGGGCCGTTCCTCACCCGGACCAGTTCGTCGTTGACCGGGTCATAGGTCGAGAAGGCAGCGCTGGTATCCCCGCCCCACCCACTCGGAGGGGGCGGCAGATTCGCGAGCGCATCGGGGCCTGAGAACTTCCGAGTCGCAAACGAGAACGCGTAGCCGCCCCAGCCTTCCGTCGCTCCGCAGCCCGAGGTCGCACCCTGCGTGATACCGTAGAAGCCGGGCGTCATCAGGGCGCGGTCGCGCTGACTATCATGAGCCCAGCCGACTGAATCAGGTCGGCCCGGCTGGGGTTCACCGGCCACGCAGAACGGACGAAGAAGCCGCCATGTATCTACAGCGACATCGAGCGCCCAGATTTCCGAGCCCACGAAATCGCCATTCTCAAGAGTCGGTTGAGAAGTCTTCCAATCCCCGCCCGCAAAGACCATCTCATGAGAGAGCGCATGATAGAACGTCCGTCCGTGCTTGCCGCCTTGACCGCCCATGTAGGCGAGCCCAGCAGGGGGCATCGAATGCTCACGCCACGCTCCCACTGGGACCGTCCCGATGAAGACATTCTCGAACACCGAGTTGACGAGAACGACCTGATCGGTGCCCGGAATCACACGGAAGCGTCCGTAGGTGCCCGAGCCTTGGGCCGCTGAAACCGCCAGCCCGCTCATCGTGACCGTGCGACTCGTGCCCAGTGACGGATCAATCAGGAGAAGATTCTGTCCTCCGAGCCACGCGATGATCTGCCGTGTTCCCGCGTGCCACGCGATCCCCGGCCCTTCGGGGGAGGCTGGAAGGAAAGGCGCGGCCCACGCTGCGGTGATCGGGGTCAAGGTATGGGCATCGAGGTTGATGACCTCAGCCAGCCGACTCCCCAAGATATACATCCGTCGGCCAAAGACATCCATCGCCACGCTCGCTTCGTAGTCACTCCCCCCACCCGCATCGCCCCAGCGTTCCCATGTGTTCGTGGCGGGGAGATAGGCCCCGAAGAAGTTTCGCGCCCGCACGACGTACTTCCCGGTCTGGCTATCCCAGCCAGCCATAGCGGTGATCGTGCCCGCAGGGGCCGGAGCCCTTAATTGCCAGCCCATGTCGGCGCGAGCCATCGCCTGAGCAGCGGTCTGCGAGAGATCGAAGCGCCGGATAACCTCAGTGCCGCCGCCAGCCCCGGTGTGGAGCGAGCCGCCGAAGGCCAAGAGTTCCGACCCCGTCCAGACGAGGCTTGAGTAGGTGTGCCGACTCTTGGGGGCACCGGGCGTGGTGACGCCAGTCACATTCCGGCTGACATCCCGGTAGGTCTCGTACGGCAGGTCGTAGGTGTAGGCTTTGTCAGGGGCCAAGTAAGGCCCCGTCAGTCGTTGAGCCCCCGAACCATCGAAGGGCACCCAATAGAGGGAGTTGTCGGGGGTCGCCGCATGGCCTCCACCCCAAATGAGAAAGCCCCAGACACCACCCCGCTGGGCGACCTCCCCACCAGAGTAGGCGAACAACGACTGAGGGCTCCAAAGTTCCGGTGTCCCTCCGGGGGCAGATTCTGGCTTGGCTTCAAAGGGAATTGCAGGGTAGACGCTGGTCCCCGACAAAGCGGCCCAGGTGCCGACTGGGGGCGGCATTGGCATACGACTCCTTCTAGGTGAGCACCAGCGCCCACCTAAATTCTAGTTACGCGAGAGTGAAGATGCCAGTCGCGGCCGGAAGAATCGTCAGGATGTTCGGGCTCGCGATGCTGAACGCGGCCGTCGACAGCGTGCAGAAGCAGAGCACCTTGCCGCCTGCCGCGCTGACGCTGGTACGGATAGCCGCGTACTTGATGGATGACAAGGCCGCGCCCGACGCCGTGAAGGGCAGACCCGCCGTCGTCATTGTGAACTTCATCTGCTTCGCCGATGCGCCGACCGTCCACTGTCCCGTCGCCGGAACGATGTTGCGACCACCCGCGATGTAGCCGCCCTGCGCGACGATCTCGCTGCCGATGGACGCGAACGTGCTGATGCCGCCGTTCGTGACCTTCAGGATGCTCGCGCTCGCACCGGCCGTGTGCAGCGACATCTTGAAGACACCGACGCCGAGCGTGACGCCGCCCGCCGTCATGGCGTTGCCACCCGTGCCGATCTTTCGCTTAGCCTTCGTGTATATTTTCCACGCTCCGACCGCCATCGCCGTGTCTCCTTCTCTAGTTGATGGGTTCTGGGCCTATGTCGCTGACTCTACCACAGATTTCTCTTCCTCGATTTCCGCGCCCGTCACCAAGATGTGCTTCAACAAGCCGTCGCCGTACACTTCCAGTTCGAAGTGATCGCCGAGCGCCCCGATCAGGCTGATGAACTCCTGCGCTTGAGAGACCATCCACGTCTTGCACCAGAACGTCCGACCGCCGCAGTCAACGGGATGCACGCCGCCCTCGATGTCGTTCTCAGGTTGCGCGTACGCATGCTGCGGGCCGTCGATGCCGCCCATCACGCAACTGTCGCAGCCGTATAGATGAAAGCGACTGAAGCCCAGCACGCGGAGCAGGGGAATCGCCCGCAGCAGCACGGTCGAGCCCCCTTGAATGTTCCACCAGAGAGAATAGACTTCCCTCAGCACCGACTGAATCGCCGGGTTGCTCGTGTGCCAGATATACGTCCGGTCTTTCGGCAGACCCTCGAAGACGGACGGGTCACACTGCGAGGCGATGAGGTACTTGCAGCCGCCTATGACCGGCTTGGTGAATCGGGCGTTGAACGGCCGGGCGTCGACGACGACAGTCGCACTCGGCATGATCCCACGCTCGACCGCCCAGTTGTACGCGCCGTTCAGCGTGATCATCGGCATGCCCGCCGCCCGCTTGGCTCTGATGTCATCTTCGAACTCGGCCAAAGTTGGCCCGCCACCCACGATCATCACCTCAGCCGTCTCTGAGTTCTCCTGATCCGACTCTCGCTTCCCTTCCTTGTAGGGGCGCACCTGCCCCCAGCCACCCCTGATGTTCGCGGCCACATTCTTCTTGACCTGCTCATCGTCCGTATTGGGCGTCCCCGTGTCCACGACTTTCTGAGCGTCCACCCATGCGGACACATAGAAGAGCACGGAGGAGCCGAGGTCTTGCGACCAGTGGACGACGCACTTCAGCCGGGAGAACTGCTCCAACCACCAGCCGTATTTCTGCGTCGTCAGATGAAGCCGCTCGCCGATCAGCGTCCCGCATCGGTCCTCGTCGGTCGAGATGCTGAAGAAGACGTGACGCGCAGATGCCAAGATGTTCGTCAGCACCACCGGCACGCGCGCCTCTGGAATGTGCTCCATGACATCGGTGCAGTAGCCAAACTCGACGCCCATCAGCAGCGTCGTTTCGAGATCATGCTTGACGAAACGAAAGTCATCAGGGCGGGCGGTGATCAGGTCTTGGACTTTCTGATCCAAACAGTTGCGAACGAAATCAACCAGCGTCACGCGCATCTTGCCTCGCTCAAGCAGCGCCGCGCCGCCACGTCCCGTGCCGCAGCCGAAGTCAATGACATCAGAGCCGGGCTTGGGCTGCGCCAGATTCAAAAACAGATCGGCCAAGTCCTCGCCCGGTGCCACGCGCCGATATTCCTCGCGCTCCCACATCTTGCCGTACTTCAACGCCTCGGGATTGCCCGACTGTACCTTCACGATAGGGGCATACCCTTTCATGGACCCGTGCGCGGTCTCGCCCATGTCGTTTTAGCCCTTTCGGTCGGGCTCTACAGCCCGGACGTGCTGCGTTGCTGATGCCGAAACTCACTCTTGCCCGCCCCAGAAACGGGAGCACGACGGGTCGGCGGATCTGGCGTTTCAGACGCCATGCCGGGAGCGGGAGCGCCGACGACGCTCCCTGCTGGGCCAGTTGAGCCCCCACCGGGGCCTACAGGCGCTTTACCCGCCGCCTTCGGCGTGATCTTGCCTCCGGGGCCTACAGGCAAGCCGACAACAGCCGAAGCGATGTCGTCAGCAACGCCAAGCGCGGGCTGCGGAATTGACTTCGCTTCAACCTTGATCTGATCCTGCTCTTCCGCGTAGTCGTACCGCTCGAAGCCGAGTTCTTTCGCCGCTTGGTCAGCGGCGCGCTGATGACTGATGTAGTCGAGCCCTTGCGCCGTGCCCAAGTCCTTGATCTTCGCCGTCCTGTCCTCTTCGTAGACGGTCGGGAAGACGACATCGACCTGAGCGTCAGGATGTTTCTGGACCCACTTCTTGCCTACTGAGGTGGGGACAGGCGACCACGGAGGCACGAATTGAACGTCGTAGGCTTCGGACATAAACTCCGAGTCGTCGGGCTCTTCTTCGTCGTC
>JBGPNZ010000047.1:0-11688 GCA_041487795.1 Nitrospiraceae bacterium | reverse complement strand
GGCTTCAATGAGCTTTCGGTCCACCTGATCGAACGCCGCGGCAAATGGCTGAACCGCAAACGGCAGGCTGTACAGCACTGAAGCGATCAGCAATCCTTCAAATGTAAACGGAAGGGAATGGCCGACGAGATCTGTGTAGAGACGCCCGATCGGACTATGCGGCCCGATCGCGACCAGAATATAGAAACCCAGGACCGTCGGTGGCAGCACCAGAGGCAGCGCCACCACCGATTCGACCAGAAACTTCCAGCGCCAACGGGAGAAGCTCACCCAATAGGCGATGGGCAACCCCACCAGCAGCAGGACCAGGGCCGTCAGAGTAGCTAATTGCAGCGTGACGCCGATCGCCGTCCAGCTCATCTCCGTGGCAGCTCTTTCGTCGATCTAGATCCAGATGCGCCCACCGTTATCGTAAACCCATGCCGACGCATGATGACTTGTCCCTCCTCCCCCTGCATAAAGGTCAAAAAAGCCCTCGCGTCAGCCTCATTTGCTCCTCGCCGCACAATAACGGCTCCTTGGTCGAGTGACGGATAGGCATCCAGCGGGACTTCCCAGTAACGCCCCTCACGCTCCATGGGCGGGGCAAGCGCCAGCGATAGTGCGATCACACCAATCTCAGCCGCGCCAGATTCCACGAACTGCGCTGCCTGCGACACATTCTCGCCCAGCACTAATCGATCCTTCACGTGCTCGTAGATATTGAAATGTTCCATCGCCGCCACAGCAGCCCGTCCGTAGGGTGCGTGCTTAGGATTCGCAATGGCGATCTTGTGCACCGATGGGTCGCGCAGCGCGTCAATCCCGCGTTGCGCAATATCCAACGGCGAGCGCGCGGGAACCCACACCACAATGCGGCCGGTCGCGTACCGATACAGCGATCCGGGAACGGCATGGCCGGACTCTTCCAGCTTCTGCGGGTACCGAATATCAGCTGAAAAATACAGATCGAAGGGAGCGCCGTTCTGAATCTGCGAAAATAGATTTCCGGAGGAGCCGAGCGATAGCTTCACATGCGTGCCCGTCTGCCGCTCGAAATGCACGACAATTTCCTTGAACGCAAAATTCAAATCCGAGGCAGCCGCCACGGACAGCTCCGAAGCCTGTGCGGTCCCGGCCCACGCAGAAGCAAGCAAGAGGCATGTCGCAAAACACCTCCGTCGGACCGGCGAAAAGTTCGTTCTAGAAAAATATTTCATACTGAATCCGAATCCGGTTCTCCACGAGCGTCCCGCCGACGGCATCAAGCGGCGTCACACCAAATCCTGCCGGCAAGGGCGCGCTGCGCCCCTCGGAAAACCCGCCGGTCCCCATCGCCGTATTGGAGAATTCCAGTACGATCTTGTGGTCATACGTGGACTGGAAGTAGTAGCTGGCAGCAACGTTGAACTCTTTGATCAAATCATCGGCCGCATTGGTATCAGGGTCCCAGTACGCATAGCGCGCCGCCAGTTCCAGGCGGCGCGGGATCAGGTAGTACCCGCTCTGCGCATACCAACCAGACGCATTGCCCAGCCGAAGCCCTTTCTCGTGCCGGTTTACGTTCTTGAAATAATATTCTCCCTGCATCGACCACCCGCGATACTTGGCCACATAGTCCACTGCCCACGTGGAATAGTCGATGATCCCGTTGCCCAATTGCCGCCCATTTCCAAACGTGGCCAACTGGCGCCGAATGTTGAGGTTGGCCAGATCGATCCCAATGCCGCCGTTGCTCGTGCTGGTATTGATGGCCGGGTTATAGGCATAGCCCCCGCCGATCGCCATCTGCGGCGTCTCCGAATAAACCAGATCGCCTTCGCCGTAGCCGGGCCTCCCAATGATGTTCCAATTGAGACGGCTGGCCAACATAACCCGGTCCACATCCAGCCGCGTGTTGGCGTTGATGTTGCGCTGAGCCGGCGAGGCCGCAGTGCCTTCCGTCGGTCCCTCGCTGACGAAGGTGCCGAGCCGGTTGAAATTCGGCCCATTCCCGCTGAACACGCCGAGATAATAGTTTACGGGATAGATCTCTTCGTCGTTCATGATCGTGAGGCCGATATCCCGCCGATCCAGTCCGCTGGCCGTGAAGGCATCCATCACCATCGCCCGCTCGGCAAATTGCATGGATGCCGTAGGATTGATTTGCGCGCGGTTAAAAAAGACCTTGTACTGGCCTAACTGCGCGTTGAGCCAGGGCACGTGCGTCGACGTAAAATTCCAATCAAACAGCTGCAAGGAGCCAGGCGCCTGGGCATTTTCCCCCGTCTCCCCTCGAAGCTGGATGAAATATTTGAAATCCGGGTTGAAGAGATGGCCCATGAAATAGAGCCGGAGACGCCTTAGGCTGAAGGTCGTCGCTTCCTGCTCGGACCGGTTGGCACGATAGTCACCGAACACGCCGAGCAATTCCGGGAAATTCTTCGCATCGCCGGGATTGCGCCAGGCTTCATTGCGGAACCGCTGCGTCATCCGCCCCTGGAACCGGGCGCGAATCTTCAGAAAAAAGGCGTTGTCATTCATGGAGAAATTGAAGCCCCGGTCATACCACGCCTTGAAGCTCGGCTGCAGCAGGTACGCGCGCTCCTCCGACTCTTTCACGGCACGGTCATATTCCTCCTTCGTGATGATGCCTTGTTTCAGCGCCCGCTCCATCAACAGTTTCACGGTCGGATCCTGGCTCTCGACAAACACATACTTCCCGTCTTTCTCAACCAGCCGGCCCGCTTCCACAGCGAAGCCAGCATTCGGAATACCCACGAGCAAAGTCCACGCCGACATCACAGCCAACCAGTATCGTGAAGTCACGCGGATCATGGCCGTGCTCCCGACACTGACTTGAGGAACGAGTTGAACTCAACCGCCCGGTGGTTCGTCTTCGGATCAACAACCCAGAACCGTCCCGGTTCGAAATACAGCACATAGGCCCCTGGAGCCGAGCGCGGCGTGGGATAGTTGTAGTCGTATGGGCTGAAGAGGGTGGCAGGCTGCTGTGAATGGAAGTACTCAATCGCAATATGGAAGTAGGAGTCCTGAATCGCGATCCACCCTGCCGTAATGTCGCGGTCATAGCGGGGATTTAAACCTGGCGCGCGCAGTTCGAAATACACACGCTCGCCGGTTCCCGCAACGCGCAGCGCCTCGGCCAGACGCGGCGCGAGGGCCAGAACTTCATCCTCCCGAAAGCCGGTCTTCGGGAGACGCTCCTCGTCAAACCAGCGCAGAGGCAGCCGGGCCTGCTCTCGCAACGACACCCCGCGCAAAATAGCGCCGATCTCCCCTGCGCTCAGTTGAGCAGGATGGGAATAGCTCACCGGCTCGACATCGTGCTGGAGCATCACCGCAACACGCACATCGTCTGCGATGACGCGAGTGGTGTACGGCAGCCGCGCGCAGCCAGTTGCCGCGGTGATCAGCAACGCCACCGCAAACCAGACCATTTTTGGCATGGAGGGGCAATTCATGGGGCTGAAGCCGGCTCGTAGCCCAGTTGACGAAGCGCCGCCTGGGCCTGCGTGGTCTGCGTAAAATCCAGAAACTGCTGGCAGAGGCGGCGATCGGGACAGAACCGGTCCATGGTCATCGAATGTTGAACGGGAGGAACTGCCGCGTGGCGTGACGTTACAACGATCCGGACACGGTCGCGTTCGCGAACGGCATCGGCACTGAATACCACGCCGACGTCGGCCTGGCCGTTCAAGACATGATCCAGCACCGCCCGGGCGTCAGCCGCTACAACCAGTCGTTCCTTCAACGACGAGGACAGTCCAAGCGTATCGAATAACTGTCGCGTGGACCGACCCAATTCCGTGTCGTGTGAATCGGCTACGGCAATCCGCACGCCGGGCTGCGCGGCCAGACTTTCAAACGAACTGGGCGCATCAGCCAGGGATTCCGGCACCACCAGCACAAGGCGCGTGCGTGCGTATGCGCGACGCGTCTCGGGCAAAACGTAATATTTCTGCTCCAGGCGATCCAGCAGCTCATCGCTTGCGGGCGCAACGAGATGGATCACTCCTGTCCCAATTGTGTGGCGGCCGTCGTTTTGGGTCGCACCGATCGCGCGCCGGAGATTCAGACCCGAATCAAAGTAAATCTTTACCTGCACATCCGGATGCGCCGCCTCGAAGGCGCGGCCGAGCGCTTCAAGCGGCGCCGCAAGGCTCGGCGACGCGGCAATCACCAGCGGCTCGGCGTGGGCCGATACGACCACGTACAAGAACCAGATCACTACCCAAGTCAGCCGTGTGCCCATTATGCATTTCCCGCAGCCTGCACCTTGCCGGTGTCACGCATGTCATAACCGCCCAGCGCTTCGACTTCTGCGCGAAATGTCCGGCTCGTCATCATGTCGAGCAAATCCGCGACGCCGCGATGGAGGGACACATAGGGTGTGGGAATCACGAGGTCGTACCGCTCCGTTTGGAGTTCGACGAAATCCAACCCTCGCAATTGCGCCACCGCCGGCGTGCCGATGCCCACATCCGCCTGGCCTTCGGCGATCAGCCGCGCCACCTCCAGATGCGAGCCGGCCACTCGCTGATACCCGTTGACCTGCCTGCCGGTCAGGCCGGCGGCGGCCAGCTTCTGATCGAGCAGCAGCCGGGCCCCCGCGCCTGTTTCGCGGTTGGCGATCGTGATGTCCTTGCGAGCCAAATCTTCGACGCCTCGGAGGTGTTTCGGATTGCCTTTTTTCACCATCAATCCCTGCTGCCAGGACGCGAAGGTGACCACCGTCACATCCTGTCCTTTTAAGTTCCGCCGCACATAGGGCAGATTGTTTTCGCCCGTTCGTGCATCGACGACATGGAGCCCGGCCACGTGCACCTCCCGTCGTTTCAATGCCTCGATCGCCGCCGCGCTGCCCATCGACCAGCCCACCAGCATGCCGGCAGCCGGTCGGCGGCGCAGATAATCTCCGGCAAGATAGATGGCGGGATCGCACCCGGCGATTATCACCTGCGATTCAATCTCACGCCGGTCCCGCAGCAACTGCACGCGAACGCGCGCGGATTTTCGCCTCGGACCGGACTTCGCCGTGCCCATCAGCAACCCATCGGCGCCCACGGAAAAGTTCAACGTCTCTCCCAGCGACGCCACCGGCAGCACGACCATCCGGTCGCCCACACGAGCCACTTTGACGCGGATGGGGCCGGTCGCATGAACGTCGGCCCCGATTAAATTTCCTTCCAGGACATCGCCGGTCGATCCAAGGCTGAACAGATCCTCCACCCGGCAGCCGAGTGCCGACGCCAAACGCAGCGCGACCATCGTCGTTGGCAGATACTGGTTATCCTCGATCGCGTAGATCGCCTGCCGCGTGACGCCTGCCGCGTCGGCCAGCAGGCCTTGCGACAATCCCCTGGTCACACGCAGGCTTTTGAGGCGGTTTTCAAAGCGGCTGAGCGGTTCAGCCTGATGGTTAATCCCCATGGCCGTTGACAGGGAATATCAGAATAGATTACATATTGTCAAGTATACTGTCATCTCGAAGCCGCCAAACAGAGCGGCACAGTGCTTTCACCGATTGGCAGCCGTACCCTGGAGTGGCCGGCTTTTCATGGGAAAGAATCTTGACAATCAAGTCGAGGGAGAGTAACAAAATGAGCGGTGTGTTCTGTCGTGTCAACCCTTCCCAGTCTGGAGGTTCACATGAAGCGGCGGTTCCGACTTACGCCTGTCATTGCCGCGATTGTGGCAGTGAGTGGGATAGTCTGTTCGCTAGGCTATGCGGCTGAAAATGAAGAAGAAATGGTGGTCAAGTACATCCTGGAAACAGTCAAAGCCATTCGGACTGTCTATTCCAAAGGCGTCATCGATCAGGTCAAGAAAGCGGGCGTCAAGCCCAGCGAAAATTGGAAGGCTGACGACCACACGATCATGCTCAACGCGCAGTTCGTAAAAGCAGTCGGTGCAGAGATCAAAGACTTTGAGCTGGGGTTGATCGGGCTCACGCCGATCTATAAGTCGAATCTCCCCAAAACCAAGGTTGAAACCGACGCTCTGCAAAGAATGATGGACAATCCGGAATTGAAAGTGCTGACCTTTGCGGACGGGAATCAGTTCAAGGGACTAGCGGCTGACCATGCCATTTCCCAAACCTGCGTGGACTGTCACAATGCCCATCCTAGTAGCCCAAAGAAAAATTTCAGGCAAGGTGATCTGATGGGCGCGATCGTGGTCAGAATCAACAAGTAGGCACTGAGGCATCTGAGCGGAGGCGAGGTCGGTCTGCAACCCTTCTCGATGTCCTATTCACTCTTTGACAGTGAGTGAATTCTTAAACGTTCCATCCCCTAATTGACCATCCTCATTCTCTCCCCAGCAGGTTATTGTTTTTGGGTCCATCGCGCAGGTATGCTGCCCGCCGGCTGCTATTGCGACACTCTTGCTCGTAAGCCCAACGACATTGACTGCGGTCTTCCGATCAATCCCTGTTCCATCGCCTAACTGCCCATCATGGTTGCTCCCCCAACATTTGACATCCCCACCGGATATGAGCGCACAGGTATACCGCCACCCGGCCGCGATTGCCGTTACCCCGCTCGTCAGCCCGGCGACATCCATCGGGGTATTCGCGTCATGCCTCGTGCCAGTGCCCAACTGCCCGTCATGATTATTCCCCCAACATTTGACTCCACCCGCTGCAGTCAGGGCGCAAGCATGCCGCAATCTCGCCACGATCGCCGTCACGCCGCTCGTCAGCCCGGCGACATCCACTGGGGTCAGCCGATCGATCTCCGTTCCATCCCCTAACTGACCATCGTGATTATTCCCCCAACATTTGACTCCACCCGCTGCAGTCAGGGCGCAAGTATGCCGCCACCCGACCGTGATCGCCTGCACACCGCTCGTTAACCCAACAACATCCAACGGCGTGATTCGATCTATCCTCGTTCCATCCCCTAACTCCCCGTCGTGATTGTTGCCCCAGCATTTGACGCCGCCGCTTGTGGTCACGGCGCAGGTATGCCGCTCTCCCGCCGCAAGAGCCGTCGCCTTGTTCATCAACCCGACGACATCCTCCGGCTTATTCCGATCGACCTTTGTTCCATCTCCCAATTGCCCGTCATGGTTGTTTCCCCAACAGACGACCCTCCCGGCAGTGGCTACGGCGCAGGTGTGTCGCGACCCGGCCGCGATCGTCGTCGCCCCGCTCGTCAGCCCGGCGACATCCACCGGAGCACCACGGTCGGTCTCCGTCCCATCTCCCAACTGGCCATCGTGATTATTGCCCCAGCACTTCACACCACCGGCAGCAGTCAAGACGCAGGAATGCCGTTCGCCGGACGTGATCTCGACCAGTGTAACGGGAACAGAAGGCGAACTGCCCATCCAGGCGCACGACGCCATGCCACACAGGGTGAATGCCGACAAACCAACCGCCATACCCCATTTGCGGCATCGCAGCCACGGTTGAGGAAAAGTCAGCCCAGCCATCGCCAGCCCTCCATTTGTTGTCGGATCCATTGCACCAATGGTGATTCGAGTCACTGCTTTGACTTTTACTCATGAGGAAATATGCACATGATAAGCTTGAATTATGATGATATGCTACTTTTATAGGCCTAGTGGGCAGTTAGTGAACATTTCGAGGGAATTAATTGCATGGTGCGGAATACCATGTTGCCCGTCCTCATGATTGTGTTCATCACCGTGCCAGGGATCGCCGACGCACTGGACTGGGTTCCCACTGAAGAGGAAATTAGGAAATACCGCAAGAGCTGGAATCCGCTTTCCCACGGCCCCATGCTGATTTCCTCTCCGGACATTCAGCCGGAAGGCCAGTGGTATATCCGCCCGCTCGTCTTTTCCCAAATCGGCGAGAGCAGCTTCGGCAATCAATTCCGATTCGCAACAGACGCCAACGCCGGCCCGCTGCACATCTACAACATTCAGGCACCCTTCATTCAAAGCGCCTACGGCATCACCAACCACCTTGAGCTGGTCGGGCAAACGTCGATCGGTGGGTTCTGGGCTAGGCAAAACGGTAAAGTGGACAACGATTTCGGCCTCGGCGATTCCTCGATCATCCTCAAGTACCGCCCCATCGTGCAGGACCCGGACTCCTGGGTACCGAGCATCAATTGGTTCAACCAGGTCTCACTCCCCACCGGGAAATGGGCCGAAACGGAGAAGACCCCTGGTGGATTTTCTCCCATCGGACGGTTTCCTTCGACTCGCTCAGGGGAAGTCAGCCTGACGAGCGGGATTGCCTTTCGCAAGAATCTCGAACCCTTTCGCTGGAGCGGCGGCGTCTACTACACCTATTCAGCACCGGGTCTCAGAAACGCTCAGGGTCAGACGAGCTATTTCGGCGACTTGATCAATACCCGCCTGATTTTTGAGCACATTCTGAGCGACAAGCATGGGTTTGGGTACAACTTAGAGTTTGTCACCTTACACGGGGTTACGCACCGAGTCGACGGGCACGCCATTAACTCTGGGCAGAAAAGCGGCTTTTCGGTCGTCGGCGTGGAACCATCCGTACAGTGGCGGATCGGCGATACGAATTTCTTGTGCGCTGCCGGCGTCCTGTTCACAGTCGCAGGCCAGAATGCCACCAACTCGATTTACCCGAACTTCTCGATCTTTTACTATTGGAGCAAATCCGGAAAGGTGATCATGCGATGAAGATGCTACTGATCGTGTTCCGTGAGTCTCTTGAGGAAGAGATCTTGAGGCTGTTGAAGGAGCTGGGGGTCAAGGCGTTCACTGAGCTGCCTTCAGTGGTCGGAGCGGGCGAGGCCGGCGCCGCGTTTCACTCCTTCACCTCGCCCGGGGCCAACTCAATCGTGCTGACAGCCTTGTCGGAGGACCAGACCGACCGAGTCGTCAAAGGGCTGCACGCCTATCGTGACCAACTGAGCCAGCGGCAGCACGGAGCTGCCATCCCCTTGCGAGCGTTCATCCTGCCGTGTGAGCAGGTGGTCTAGGCAGTGTCCAGGCGAGGGGCTCGAGGTAATAGGCAAAGAACGAGGGAACTATGGTGGCATCCTCTAGCCTCTTGCCACGCGCCTCAAGCCCGCGTGTAACGTTATGATCCGCGCAGCACTGAAAAACCCCTATGCGGTGGTGGCGATCAGTCTGATCGTCGTGATTCTGGGGGTGGTGTCCTACCAGCACATGGTGGTAGACATCTTCCCCGAGATCAACCTGCCGGTCGTGGCCGTGGCTACTTTCTATAAGGGTATGGGGCCCTCGGAGATCGAAGGCGCCATCACGCTGCGGCTGGAGCAGTTGTACCTCCAGGCCTCCTATGTCGAGCACATCGAGTCCCGTTCCCTGCCCGGGGTCAGCCTCATCAAGATCTATTTTCATCCCACCTATGATGTGAACGCCGGGATGGCGGAGATCACCAGTCTCACCTATTCAGCACTTCGGTATCTGCCTCAAGGCGTCTTTCCCCCGATCATCATCAAATTCGGCGCGGCCAGTCTCCCTATCGGCACCCTCACGGTGAACAGTGAGACATTAGGGGAGAAAGAGGTGAGGGATCTGGCTTACTACGGAGTACGCCCCCAACTGGCTAATGTGCCCGGCATTTTTGTTGCCCCCAGCTTTGGCGGGACGGTCCGGCAGATCACGGTGTTCCTGGACCGGGAGCGCATGCTGGCTCGCGGCATCTCCACGAACGAGATCGTCAATGCGGTCAATGCTCAGAGCGTGCTCCTTCCGGCCGGCAACGTGAAGATCGGCGAGTTCGACTACAACGTCTACACGAACAGCATGATCAAGGTCGTGGAGCAGATGAACGAGATTCCGGTCAAGGTGGTCAACGGGGTGCTGGTGTTGCTGAAGGATGTGGGGCGGGCGGCGGACTCGGAGATGATCCAGGGCAACGTCGTGCGGATCAACGGGCGCCGGGCCGTCTATCTCCCGATCATGAAACAGGCCGGGGCGAACACGATCCGGGTCATTGACGGGATCAAGGAGAACTTGCCGAAGCTGCTCGGGCTGCCGGAGGACCTGACGGTCAACCTGATCTTCGACCAGTCGCTGTATATCCGCCAGGCGATTCGGACGCTGGAGCATGAGGGGCTCCTGGGCGGCGGGCTGGCCTGCCTGATGGTCCTGCTCTTCCTCGGCAGCCTGCGCTATACCCTGATCATCGCGCTCGCCATTCCCATCTCGATCCTGGCCGCGTTCGTGCTGCTCTATTTTACCGGGCACACGGTGAACATCATGACGCTGGGCGGCCTGGCCCTCGTCATTGGAACCCTGCTGGACAACAACATCGTCGTGCTGGAGAACGTGCATCGCCACCAGGGCATGGGCAAGTCGCCTGGGCAGGCGGCCGGTGACGGCACCAGCGAAGTGGCACTCCCGATGTTGGTGGCCACGATCAGCATTCTCATCGTGTACCTGCCCATTGCGTTTTTCACCGGTATCATCAAGTTTCTGTTCGTCCCGCTGGCGCTGGCCGTGGCCTACACCATGATCGTCTCCTATCTGGCCTCGATGACCGTCGCTCCGGTGGCAATGGCGGCTCTGTTCAAACCGGAGCCTCATTCGAGCGAAGGCGTTTCCGCCCCTCATAGCCGGCTGTTTGATCGACTCTTCAGCCTCATAGTCAATGGGTATGTCCACACGCTGCGCTGGTGTCTGGCGCACAAGGCGCTGGTGATTATCACTGTAGCGGTGATCCTTGTCGGCTCGCTGCTGATGGCTCCACGGCTCGCCACCGAGTTCTTTCCCAAGGTGGATGCCGGCCAATTCATCCTGAACGTTGCGGCGCCTGAGGGCACTCGGGTGGAGAAGACCGAGGCGATCGTAGCTAAGATCGAGGAGTTGATCCGCCAGGAGATTCCCGCCTCTGAACTGGAACAGATCGTGGCCAACATTGGCCTCCCACATGGCTGGATGGTGCTCTACACGCCGGTCAACGGCCCGCATCAGGCGTTTCTGCTGGTCAGCCTCATACGAGAACATACCCTCCGGACCGACGAGATCATCCCCCGGCTGCGCTTACGGCTGGCGCAAGAGTTCCCGGGGCTGAAGTTCTCGTTTCAGACCGGCGGGATTGTGAGCGACGTGATTAACTTCGGCCTGCCGGCGCCGATCGACATCAAGGTGAGCGGCCCCAAGCTCACCGAGGTGGCCGCGGTCGCCGCCCGCATTCGAGACGTGGCGGCCCAGGTCCCCGGCACGGCAGACGTCCAGGTCCGGCAGGGCATGGATTATCCGGAGCTGCACCTGGAGGTGAACCGGGCCAAGGCGGCCTATTTGGGCCTCAGCGTGCAGCGAGTTGTAATGGATCTCATCACCGGATTGAGTTCCAACATGACGCTTAATCCCGGCTATTGGATCGATCCCAAATCCAACAATGCCTATTTCGTCGTGGCCCAGTACCCGGAGCAGACACTGATCCGCTTCGAAGACTTCCTCAACACACCGCTGGTCGGCGCACGTGTGGAGCAGCCATCCGTAACAAGTGCGGTGGGCTCCCTTGGGCGAGGCAGCGCCATGGCGTTTCAGCAGACGCCTTTCCCCGAACGACCGAGCCTTCCACGCGTCGGGTCCTCAAGGGTTGCACCTGTGCTACTGCGAGATTTAGTAGAGGTCTCGCGCAAGACTGGCCCCGAGACTGTGGACCATTTCAATCTCCAGCGGACGATGGACGTGCTGGTGAGCGTGCCTGGCAATGATCTCGGTCGGGTGGCGAGCAACATCGAGCAGGCCCTGACAAACCTGGACCTGTCCAAGGAT
>JBGPNZ010000046.1:0-11729 GCA_041487795.1 Nitrospiraceae bacterium | reverse complement strand
TCGCGCCGCGGTCAAGTGTAAGCGCATCAGCCGATCCCGACGCGAGCTCCAGGACATACAGCGCGTTCTCATTCGGCTGATATTGCGGGCAGCCGTCGTCGGTCCGGCTGCAGGTGGGGACGTTGCGCTCGATGTGGACGATCTTTTTATTCCTATCCATCCAGATAATATCCAGGGAGATGCGGGTATTCTTCATCCAGAAGCTCCACTGTTGCGGCTCGGCAAAGGTGAAGAGCATCCCGCGGTTCTTCTCCAGTGATGGCCGGAACATGAGCCCGCGCGCGCGTTGCTCGACCGTATCCGCCAGTTCGGCCATGATGACGGTACCCTGCGGCATCGTCACGGCAATCAGTCCGCCGTCCGCCGGTCGCTGGGCCAGTCCTGCCGACGCATGAAGGCCCACGACCAAGCCGCACACGATGGCTGCGCGTCCAAGCTGTCGCAGGCACGTTCCATGATGCATCGACGATCCGTTCGACACGACCGCGATCCTAGAGGGGCGTTCTCGACCTGTCAAGGCGGTCCTGACGCCGGTCGTGCGTGAACGATCATGGACCGCGTCTGGACCGCGCAGTACGATGCCCACGTCTCTCCGACACTGTCGTATCCTGAAGAGCCTCTGCCGCATCTGCTCGCACGATCGGCGGCACGTTTTCCAGATCGTCCAGCGATCCTTTTCTACGGCCGTGTCATCCGCTACCGCGAGCTGGATGCCCTGACCAATCGATTTGCGCAGGCGTTGCTGCGGATGGGAATCGGCAAGGGCAGCGTGGTGGGGATCATGCTGCCGAACCTTCCGCAGACCGTGATTGCGTTCTACGGCAGTCTTCGGGCAGGCGCCACGGTCACGATGATCAACCCGCTCTACGTCGAGCCGGAAATCCGGCAGCAAGTGACGGACTCAGGCTGCGAGACGCTGCTGACGCTCGGACAGTTCTATTCGCGGGTTGAACCGCTGCTCCGACATACATGCCTCAAACGGGTGATCGTCACCAGTATCGAGGACTATCTGCCGTGGTTCAAGAGGCTGTTGTATCCGCTGAAGGCCTGGCGTGACGGGCTGCGCGTTCGGATACCCGTGTGTCCGGATGTCCATGCCTTCCGCCGTCTGCTGGATGTGCCGCCTGAACCTCCAACGGTCCAGGTGGCTCCGGATGACACGGCGCTGCTGCAATATACGGGCGGGACGACCGGCGTTCCCAAAGGTGTCGTGCTGACCCATCGCAACCTCATGGCGAATACGTGGCAGATTCGACAGTGGGTTCCGGCCATCAGGGAAGGCGAGGCGGTGTTTCTGGGAGTGCTGCCGTTTTTCCATGTCTATGGCATGAGCGTGTGCCAGAATCTCTCTCTCTGCACCGGTTCGGCTCTGGTGCTCCTCCCGCGGTTTCATGTCGGCGAGGTGCTGGAGGCCATCGTGCGCGAGCGGGTGACGGTTTTCCCAGGCATTCCTGCGATGTATTCCGCGATCAACGGCTATCAGCGGTTGGACCGCTACAATCTGCGCTCGGTCCGTGTGTGCATCAGCGGAGCGGGCCCGTTGCCCCCGTCCGTCCAGGAGCGGTTTGAATCGCTGACGGGAGCCAAACTGGTCGAAGGGTACGGGCTCACGGAGGCCAGCCCCGTGACCCATGCCAATCCGATCGAGCAGACAGTCGGGCCGCGGCATCCGAAAAGTATGGGTCTGCCGCTGCCGGACACCGACGCGAGGATCGTAGACGTGGAAACCGGCCGGCGGGAGTTGCCGATCGGCGAGATCGGCGAACTGGTGTTGCGCGGGCCACAAGTGATGCGCGGCTATTGGCGCCGAGAAGAGGAGACCCGTCAGGTATTGCAGGACGGCTGGCTCTATACGGGCGACATGGCGCGGCGCGATGCGGACGGCTATTTTTACATCGAGGATCGTAAAAAAGACATGATCAAGTCGGGCGGAGAGAATGTCTACCCGCGCGAGGTGGAGGACGTGCTGCTGCGGCATCCGACGGTGAAGGACGCCGTCGTCGTGGGCATTCCCCAGGAGTTGCGGGGCGAATTAATCAAGGCCTATGTCGTGCTGAAAGACGGCGAGACGGCGGCCTCAGCCGATCTGCTGGAGCATTGTCGGAGGAATCTGGCGAAGTTCAAGGTGCCGAAACGCGTGGAATTCAGGAGTGAGCTTCCCAAAACGATCGTCGGCAAGGTGCTGCGGCGCGTCCTGGTAGACGAAGAATTGAAGCGCCGCACCGCGCCTCATGCGGACGGGGCGGTCGAGTAGCCCGGCTTGCAATCGGGCCGCGTGGTGTGAGATTCTGCTGCCGCTCGCGTCGCGGAATCACACGAGGGATGGGATGAAAGAAAAGCGAAAGGTGCTCTACAAAAAAGGCGTATTCGTCTGCCCCAAATGCCGCCAGTCCTACGTGCAGGAAAAATGGATCGAGGAATGGCGCATCCGCTGCCACAAGTGCGACTATCGAGGCACCCTGACGGAAGTGTCGGTCGAAGAGCATATGGATGAGGAAACGCTCAGACGCTAACGCGCCTTGTCGGCTTCCACCCACATCGTCCGTCTCTCCCACGGTTGGTCAGTTCTCATCATGCAAGCTGAGTGCGCGTATCGGCTCGTCATGAGTCAGGAGGTACAACTATGCGCCAGGCATTCTTCATAGGATTTCTGTTGGCAGGATGGGTGGGTGCGGCTTCGGCCGCCGAGGCGCCGGCCTCCGTCACGGTCCTGGTGGCGTATCATTCGGCGACAGGCCATACCGAGAAGATGGCGCAGGGCGTTGTCGAAGGGGCCGTGCGCATACCGGGGACCAGGGTTGTGCTCAAGCGGGTGGGCGACGTCGCCGCCGGCGATCTGTTGTCGGCGGATGCGGTGGTGGTCGGGTCGCCGGTCTACTGGTCCAACATGTCCGGAGACGTCAAAAAGTTCTTCGACGATTGGCAGCTGAAATTCGGGATCTTTCCGGACTTCAAGATGCGCGACAAAGTCGGGGCGGCGTTTGCAACCGGAGGACAGGTGTCGAGCGGTAAGGAAGTGACTATGCTGACGATCCTGGCCGCCATGCTCGGTAATCAGATGATCGTGGTGAGCGGGGGCGGCGCGTTCGGCGCCTCCGCGACGACGGAGGGGGACAGCCCTGGAATTGACGACAAGGAGCTGGCATCGGCCCGTGAGCTAGGCAAGCGCGTGGCCGAAGTGACCTGGATGGTCAAAAGAGGGGGGCGGCGATAAGTCGTTGCCGGAGAAAGGTGGTGTGAAACGCTCAGGCCGCCGTTCGTTCGAGTTCCGCCACCATGCCCGCAATCGTGTCGAACCCTGACTGCCAGAATGCCGCCGACCGGATATCCACGCCGACATCCGCCAGGATTGCCGCCGGGCTTTGCGAGCCGCCGGCAGCGAGCAGCTTCAAATATTTCGGCACGAAGGCCTGGCCCTGCCGCTGATACTGCTGGTACAGCGCCAGCACGAGCAGATTTCCAAAACTATACGCGTAGCAGTAGAACGGACTCCCGAAGATGTGGGGGATGCTCAACCACTCCCAACGAAACTCGTCCGGCACCGGCACGGCTTTGCCGAACTGTTGACGGAGCGAGTCGAGATACGCGGCGCTCAGATCCCACGTGGTGGCGCCCTTCGCGATCATCTCATGCGCTGTTTTCTCGAACAGGACAAAGTAGGCCTGGCGGACCACCGTGGCATAAATATCGTCGAGCTGGGCGATCAACAAGCCCTGCTTGACCGACTTGTTGGTCTCCTGCGCCATCAGCGCGTCCGACAGAATGCGTTCGCCGAACACCGACGCCGTCTCGGCCAGCGGCAGGGTGGCGTGAAACGTGAAGACGGAATGCTCCGTCGCAAGCATGCCGTGTACGGCGTGTCCCAGTTCGTGCGCCAGCGTGGCGACGTCCCGCGCTTCTCCGGTGTAGTTGAGCAGCACGTAGGGCGTGAGCCCCGGCACGACGCTGTAGCAATAGGCGCCGCTCAATTTGCCCGGCCGCGTGCGCGCGTCGAGATGCCGCTCCTTGATCACCCGCTGGACCAGATCGGCCAGCGTCGGTGAAAAACTCCGATAGGCGTCGAGAACCATGCGCATGGCATCCGGATAACGGTAGTGCCCGCGGTCGGCCGGGTGCGGCGCGTAGAGATGGTACCGGTTCATCGGCGTGATCTTGCAGAGCCGTCCCTTCAAGCGGAAATAATCCTGAAACACGCCGGCATTTTTGACGCAGACCGAGAGGAGGACGGCCACGGCCTCGTCCGGCACATCGTTACTGAGGTTGCGGGCCGCCACCGGCTCGGAGAATTTCCTCAGAGTAAGATTCTCGTTTTTCCAGTCGCTGACGAGCGTGGAATACATCTCGCCGATCATGTCCTGCTGTCCGCCGAAGACCCGATGCAGCTCCTTGTAGGCGACCTCCCGCACGCGGGCCTTCGGGCTGCGGATGTAGCTGGAGAGCTGCACGCGCGTCAGAGTTCTTCGCTTGCCGTCGAGCGTCAGGGCAAAGGTCAGGCCGTTGGTCAGGAGGTCGTAGAGTGTGTTGACGGCGCTGCGGCCGGTCGTATTCTTGAGATTGATGAGTTTTTCTTCCGGCTCGGACAGCGTGTGCGGTTTGAACCGGCGGATCGTCTCCAGGTGGTACCGGAGGTCTCCGGATGCCACGAGCAGACGGGCGGCGTTGGCCTCGTCCACCGACTGCCACCAGAGATCGAAGAAGAGAATCCGGTTCTGGAGGGCCGCCAACCGTTCCTCGACTTTGGTTTTGAACGCCCGCGCCTCCGACTGTTTCGTGTTCTCCGAAAACCATAAATAGGCATAGGCGCTGAGTTTCGAGGACAGGGCGGCAATCTCCTCGTGGAGCCGCAGAACTTCTTGAAACCCCTCGGCGGCCATATCCGCCGCGAGCGCAGCGCGTTTGGATTCGACTTGCGAGACCCGCTGGTCCAGTTGCTTGAGGATCTGCTCGGAGTCCTGGGCGGGATGGCGCAGCAGATCGGACAGATCCCATTCCGCCGGGGCGGCTGCGGTCGAGCGGTGACGTGTGACCGCGCGTGCCATGCAGGTGTTCTCTCCGATCTTAGAAGTGCCCGGGGCTCATCATACCATTCCTGAGGGCGTTTAGGAGAAGCGGTTGGCATGCTCTAGCCCGCATTATTCATGAGGGTTCGTGACGAAACCGCTGAGACGCCTGGCGAGACGGGCGCGTGGAGCTGCGAGGAAGGGGAGGCAGCCTTGCACAGGCTGGTGACCGACCGAGCGGCGAGCCCGCCCGCCTGGACGCGACAAGCCAGCGGCCAGGCTTGTCGTAGCGGCGTCTCGGCGGTTGCAGTAGAAGCCGTCATGTATAATGCGGGCTTAATGGGTGCCGCCATGACCGATCAGGAAATCAACCGGGCCGTCCAGTATGTGGTCGCCAGCACGTCGTACGGGCGTGACACGGTTGAGCAAATCATCACGACCGGTTTTGCCGAGCTGTCGGCAATGGCGGCCACGTCGTCCACGCAATTCGACCGGTCGACGTTGCTGGAATACGTCTGCCGGTGGACGATGGCGAAAACAGACCAGCCCGAGCCGCTGGTGCGCGAGGTGCTGGGGTGTGCGGGCCGATGGCTGGACGAGTTGTATGACGCGCTGATGCGAGCGCATCCTGAATGGCAGGAGAAGCCGGATCGGTAGCGGGCGCGTTACTCCAGGCTTTGTTTCAGCGCCTGTAAATTTTTCGTCACCATCGCATCGCCGTTCTTGGTGGACACCTCGATCCCCTGGTCACAGATCTGCCGGCAGTGGTCGAGCTGCCCTAATTTCTGCAGCGACTCGGCCAGGGCGAAGTAGGCGGCCGAATAAGTCGGCTTGACTGCGATGCAGCGCTTCAGGGTGGTGGCCGCTTCCTGAAAGCTCCCGTCTCCCTGATAGGCTTTCCCCAGACCGAACCAGGCCACCTCGTCGTTCGGGTCTATCGCCAGGAGTTTTTTCAACGGTTCAATTTTTGGATTCGCCACACGTACCTCTAGCCTGCATTATTCATAACGGCTTCTACTGCAACCGCCGAGACGCCGCTACGACAAGCCTGGCCGCTGGCTTGTCGCGTCCAGGCGGGCGGGCTCGCCGCTCGGTCGGTCACCAGCCTAGTCAAGGCTGCCTCCCTTCCTCGCAGCTCCACGCGCCCGTCTCGCATGGCGTCTCAGCGGTTTCGTCACGAACCCTCAGAATAATACACGCTCGCGCGGCGACGGTAGCACGGTTTTCGTCGGATTGTCTATCGCGTTTGGGCCATGCTACGATGCCGCAGGAGCGTGACGAGTGATGCGTGACACGTGACGAGTGTTCTCTCGTACGCCACTCATGTTACTCATTACTCGTCACACATTACTGATCACGGCTTGTAACCATGGCCAAGACCGGATTTGTCTATCATCCTGATTACCTGAAACACGACATGGGCGCCGGCCATCCGGAATCCCCGGAGCGGCTGCGGGCGATCGTCGCACGACTGGATCAGGACGGCGTCATGTCCCGGCTGGTTCGGATTGACCCGATTGTGGCGGCGGATGAGTGGATTACGCAGGTGCATAAGCCGTCGTATGTGACGGCATTGAAACAGCATGCGCCGGCCACCGGTCGCGTCATGCTGGACGCCGATACCTCGATGTCGCCGGGCTCCCTGCCGGCTGCCTATCTGGCGGCAGGGGGCGCCCTGGCCGCGGCGGATGCCATCATGGCCGGCCGCGTGGACAATGCCTTCTGCGCCGTCCGTCCGCCGGGTCATCACGCCGAGCACGATCGGGCGATGGGGTTTTGCCTCTTCAACAATGTCGCGATTGCGGCCCGGTACTTCCAGCGCCAGCATGGCCTCGCGCGCGTGCTGATCGTGGATTGGGACGTCCATCACGGCAACGGCACACAGCATTCGTTCGAGGACGATCCTTCCGTGCTCTTTTTCAGCACGCATCAGTATCCGCATTACCCGGGCACCGGCCGGGCGACGGAGAGTGGACGTGGAAAGGGCGAAGGGGCGACGATCAACGTGCCGATGGAAGCCGGGGAGGGCGACGAGGAGTATCTGGCCGTTTTTCGGAAAGTGCTGGTACCGGCGGCGGACGCGTTCAAACCTGACGTCGTCATCATTTCGGCGGGCTTCGATGCGCACCGCGATGATCCGTTGGCGAGCATGGGTCTGACGGAGAACGGGTACGCCGAGCTGACCCGGATCGTGGCGGGGATTGCGCACCGTCATAGCAAGGGCCGCATTCTGTCGTCGCTCGAGGGAGGCTATAATCTCCAGGCGTTATCTGCCTCTGTCGAACGGCATGTGACGGCGCTGCTTGAAGCGTGACGGCAAGTTAAGAGTAAAAAGGAAAAAGTAAAAAGTGGGTCGGACAGGAAAAATAATTATCGGCTGTGCCGTCGCGGCGGGCGCGATCTACCTCTATTACACCGAGGTCAAACCCGTCGTGATTTTCGGCCTCCGCTCCGACTACGCGCATGCGATTCCCCATCAAAACATTCCAGCCGGCCTCGACAGTCTCAAGGCGGAATCCTGCGGGACCTGCCACCGCGAGATCTATGAGGAATGGAAAACAAGCATTCATGCGAAGGCGTTCGAGGACCCGTTCTTTCAGGCCTACTGGAAAAAGGATAAGAACATCTGGGTCTGCCTGAATTGCCACACGCCGCTGGAAAATCAGCAGCCGACTCTGATCAAGGACATTCCGCGCGGACGCGTGGAGAAAGCGGTGCAGGAGCCGAATCCGCATTACGACGCCGCCTATCAGCGCGAATCCATCACCTGCGCGGCCTGTCATGTCCGGGATGGAGTGATTTTAGGTCCTTTCGACGATTCGGCGGCGCCGCATCCGACGAAGTTCGACCCGACGTTCCGCACGGCACAGGTCTGTTACCGGTGCCACAACGTCGTCTCGGGGCCCGCGCAATTTTATAATGTCGGTCCCTGCGGAACCTATGCCGAGTATGAAGGCAAATACTTCATGCAGGAGCGCGGCTTCATCTGCCAGAGTTGCCATATGCCTGAAATTGAACGGCCGGTTGCGCGCGACGGGCCGATCCGGCAGGGGCGCCGGCATCTCTGGCGTGGCGGGCACGATCCGGAGACGATCAAGCAGGCGGTGGCCGTGCGCGTGCAGGCCGATCCACCGGCTCCCAAACCGGGCGAGCGCGTGACCTTCACGGTGACGCTGATCAATGCGGGGGCGGGGCACAAAATTCCGACCGGAGACCCCGACCGGCATTTCACCATCGAATTTCTTGTGCAGGACAAGGACGGGCGCGTGGTCTCGCACCAAACGGACACCATGGGCCGGTGGATTCTCTGGCAGCCGGTCGTCGTGGAGGTGTACGACAATCGTTTGTTGCCGCTGGCGAGTCGCAACTATACCTTCACCTATCGCATGCCGGAGCTGGCAGCCGGGCTGACGCTCAAGACCCTCGTGCGCTACCATATTTTGACGGACGACCAGCACGAGATGTTGCAGACCAAATACGGCCTGACGGCCGACGATCCCTACCGGTTCACGATCTACGAACGGGCGTTCCCTCTTTCCAGCGAACTGACGGCCGCGCTGGGCGTGGCGGCCTACGATCCGCGGATGGCCTGCGCAGTGGACGGGAAGGGGAAAAACCTGTACAAGGCGGGCTGAACGAAGGAGCCGAGCACGACGATGATTCATCCGATGTTAATCGATACGGCCACTCTCGATCAGAATCTCGGACGCGAGGGTCTGGTTGTGATTGACGTTCGCGGGAAGGCGGCCTATGCCTTCGGCGGTCACATCCCGGGCGCCGTGAACGCCACGTGGCACGAGTTCAGCGACCCTGATGCGGCAGCCAAGGGGCTGCTGGATCCCGATCATGGCCGGCTCGAGCAGAAAATCCGCGCGTTGGGCATCAATCACGATAGCGACGTCGTGATCTACTCGAATCCGTTCGACAATTGGGGCGACGAGGGACGGATGTTCTGGATGCTGCAGTATCTCGGTCACACGAGACTGAAGGTCCTGGACGGCGGCTGGGTCAAATGGACGGCCGAACGCCGCAGGTACGAGCATGGCGTCGTGACGCCGAAACCGGGCACGTTCAAAGTCGCTGTGAACGTCGACGTGATCGTCGAGAAGGAAGAATTGAAAAAACTCGTGAAGCGGCCTCATCCGGAAACCGTCATCGCGGATGCCCGGAGTCTGGAGGAGTACGCCGGCAAGGAGATTTCCGGTATCCCTCGAGGGGGCCACATCCCGGGCGCCGCCAGCATACCCTGGAACGTGTTTTTGAACCCGGATGCCACGGTCAAGGACCTGGACAAGATTCTCGCGGGGCTCGATGAGAAGGGCCTCCATCCCAGCCATGAGGTGGTCTGCTATTGCACGGGGGGCGTGCGCTCGGCCTGGCTCTATGTCGTCCTGAAGCTGGTCGGCTACCAGAAGGTCAGGAATTACCCGGGGTCCTGGTGGGAATGGAGCCGCGACTTCGCCGCGCCGGTTGAAAAAGACACGAAATTGCTGCACAGGATCATCGGTCAGGAGGAAGGGAAGCCGTCTTGACCGCTCCCAGGTCGCGTGGTAAGGTCTCGCATACATCCACGCGTGAAACACGTGCGTAGAGAACAATAAGAAAAGAACTGCACCAGTCATTCACAAGGGAGGCCGATAATGAGAATGTTCATGGGATTGGTGATTGCAGGCATGGCAGTCATGCTGTTGAGCGTGCCTGCCTGGGCCGGTAACAAGCACGTCGACGAAGCGATTCACCATGCCAAAGAAGCCGTCGATCATGGCAAACAGGGCCATGCCGATGCCGTCGTGAAGCATGCGTCTGTGGCCTTGGAGCATGCCCAGGGAGCGGCCAAGGATGTGAAGAGTCCGCACCTCGATGAAGGCATCAAGGGACTCAAGGGCGCCATCGAGCACGGCAAGGCCGGCCATGCGGACGTAGCGACGAAGGAAGCCGAAAGCGCGGTGATGCACCTGTCCGAAGTGAAATAACGACGTAGGCAAGTGGCAAGAGGCGAGGGGCGAGAGGGGGAGGCGAATGAGTCCTCCGTCTCTTGCCCTTTTCTTTTTCCTCTAGCCCCTTGCCTCTAGCCTCTGGCCTAATTTTATGAAAGTCGGGTATTACCAGTTCAATCCGGTCTTCGGCGATGTGGCGCGTAACCTCGATGCGGTCGCGGCCAAGCTGTCTTCCGCGCAGTGCGACCTCATCGTCCTGCCGGAGCTGTTTGCGTCGGGTTACCAGTTTGTCTCCAAGGATGAGGTTGCAGCCCTGGCGGAGCCGGTGCCGGACGGACCCACGACAACACGTCTCTGCGAGGTGGCGCGGGAGCGCTCCATGCATATCGTGGCCGGGCTGCCCGAGCGGGACGGGAGCCGGTATTATAACTCCGCCGTCGTGGTCGGACCGAAGGGCGTGATCGGGTGTTATCGCAAGACGCATCTCTTTTTTGAGGAAACGCAGTTTTTCACACCGGGCGACTCGGGGTTTCAGGTGTGGGATATCGGAGCGGCAAAAATCGGGGTGATGGTGTGTTTCGACTGGTTCTACCCCGAATCGTCGCGGACGCTCGCGCTGAAAGGCGCCGACATCATCTGTCATCCGTCCAATCTGGTCCTGCCGCACTGCCCGGATTCGATGGTGACGCGCTGTCTGGAGAATCACGTGTTCAGCATCACGGCCAACCGGATCGGATCGGAAAAGCGGGGCGGAAAAAAGAAACTGACCTACATCGGCACCAGCGAGGTCGTCAGCCCGCGCGGAAAGATTCTCCACCGGGCGCCGGAGAATCGGGAGAAGCTGGCGATCGTTGACATTGACCCGAAGGAAGCCCGCGACAAGTCGCTCAATCCGTATAATGATCTGCTGCGCGACCGGCGTACGGCCCTGTATCAGGCCTGACAGAATGTTAAACGTGGTAGAATAGATTCATGGATGTGACGCTTGGGAAAGGCATTTTTCTGGTGGCGGCGCCGTCGTTGCGCGATCCGAATTTCCGCCAAACGGTGGTGCTGCTCTGCGAGCATGGATCGCAAGGCGCGCTGGGGGTCGTGGTCAACCGGCCGACGGCCATCCATATCGCTGAGGCCCTGCCGCAGATTCCCGTATTGGAGGGGCAGCGCCACATGTTGTTTGCAGGCGGGCCCGTGCAGCCCAACCATGTGTTGATTCTGTTGCGGACGGGGCAGGAGCCCGACAACACCCACCACGTCTTCGACGGCGTGTATATGGGCGGGGATATGACGGCGTTGGAACGGATTCTGACCGTCCCCAGCGGAACGGCCGCCTTTCGGGCCTACGTGGGCTATGCGGGATGGGCGGCAGGCCAGTTGGAGAACGAGATGAAAACCGGATCCTGGATCACGCTGCCGGCCGATCCGTCCATCGTCTTTGAAAAAGACCCGCTCCGCATCTGGGCCGACATCATGCAGTCCCTCGGCAGCCGCTACGAAATGTACGCGCAGATGCCGCCTGACCCCAGCCTGAACTAATGTCGTTCGTGGAATGCCAGACCGTTAGGTCTGTTTTGTCCGTTCAGTCCGTATACGGACGCAACGGACTCAACTGACTGAACGAGATCCTTTCCCATTTCCGTTGAGCAACTGTCGCAGAAACCGCCCCGTGTGCGACTCCGCCACCTGCGCGATCTGTTCCGGTCGTCCTTCTGCGACGATGCGCCCGCCTTGCTCGCCGCCTTCCGGGCCTAAATCAATGATCCAGTCGGCTGCCTTGATCACATCCAGGTTGTGC